>NZ_CP150484.1:7685349-7833835 GCF_037997115.1 Amycolatopsis coloradensis | reverse complement strand
TTGATGGTAGGCAAGGAGGCCTTCACTACCTCTGGGACTGCACGCTCGTGTCGTCCGCCGGATCACGCGTGTCGTCCGGTCGGTCACGTGACATCGCCGGTGCCGGTCGGGTCTCGTGAGTGGTAAGGACGGTTAGAACCAATCCTGTCACGAGGCGATTGAAGGACCGATGCAACGGACCGGAGCCTCCACTACGTCCGGAACACGTGGACCCCAAGAAGCTGCTCGTCGTCCTCTGCGCCCTGATCGGCCTCGCGTGCGGAGCCGGTAGCTCCGCGGCGCGCGAACAACCCGCCGCGAGCAGGCCCACGGTGGTCCAGCCCGCGCCGGTACAGCGGCCCCAGCCTGCTCAGGGCGCGGTCGAGCTGGGGGAGACCGTCGATCTCAAGGCCGGTGAAACGGCCGAGGTCGCGTCGAAGGACGTCAGCATCCGCTTCGCTCGCCTGGTGTCCGACTCCCGCTGCGCCGCGGGAATGGTCTGCGTCTGGGAAGGGGAGGCCGTGATCGAACTGACCCTGGCCGAACCGGGACGCGGAGAGCGGACGACGGCGGAGGTCGCCTCCACCGGACGTGGTGGCGGGCAGTCCGTCGAGTTCGCCGCCTGCCGGGTGGACCTGGTCGCCGTGAGTTCGGGGGGCGACCAGGTCACCCTGCGGGTGTCCAAGGCTTAAAGCGCGTTGCCCCAGCCGTCGAGGTACGCGACTTCCGACAGCGGCACTCGCGAAGCGGGTTTGAAGTCGGGCACCGTCGTGTAGGCGATCGGCAGCAGCCCGACCTGCGTGACGTCGGCGGGGATGCCGAGGATTTCGGCCGCCTCCGCCTCGTGGGTCAGGTGGTACGTCGTGAGCGTCGAGCCGAGGCCGCGCGACCGCAGCGCCAACTGGAAGTTCCACACCGCCGGGAAGATCCCGCCGTAGAACGCGGCGTCGGCCGCGTTGTCACCGCTGGGCCTGCCGGTCAGGCACGGGATGACGAACACGGGCACCCGGTCGATCACGTCGATCAGATGCTGCCCCGACGCGAACGCCCGCGCCACCGAGGGCTCGGTGATCGCTTCGCCCAGGGCGGCCGCGTTCGCTTCCAGGTACGCCTTTCCGACTCGCCGGAACAGCTCGGACAGCCGGTCCTTCACTCCCTGATCCCGCACCACGAGCCATCGCCACGCCTGCTGGTTGCCCGGCGTGGGCGCCTGCAACGCGAGCCGCAAGCACTCTTCGAGCACCTCGGGTTCCACCGGCCTGTCCAGGTCGAGCTTGCGGCGGACCGCTCGCGTCGTGCTGAGGAGGTGGTCGGTGACCGAGGTGTCCATGAGCCGCCTTTCAGAGATGTTCCGCGAGGAAGCGGTCGATCAGCTCGCTGATCGGTTCGAGGTCCTCCTCCAGCGCGAAGTGCCCGGTGTCGAAGAGGTGAACCTCCGCCGAGGGAACATCATTCCGGAACGCTTCGGCGCCCGCAGGGACGAAGAACGGGTCGTTGCGCCCCCACACGGCGAGGACGGGCGGCTGGGCTTCGCGCAGCCACGCCTGGAACCGCGGGTACGCGGGCGGGTTGTTCCGGTAGTCCCAGAACAGGTCCAGCATCGCCTCCGCCCGGCCGGGAAGGCCGAGGAAGTACTGGTCCAGCAGGTGGTTCGCGGGATCGATGGTCTCCGGATCGCGGGCGCCGGTGTACTGGTACCGGATCTGCGCCGGTTCGAGGATCTCTTCGAACCCGCGCCGTGCCTCGGTTTCGTCAGTCAGGGAAGGGAAGTCCGGCATCGCCGGGCCGAGCCCTTCGACGTAGGCGTTGCCGTTCTGCGTGATGAGCGCCGTCACCTGGGACGGGCGCGAGACGGCCAGCCGCAGGCCCGTCGGGGCACCGAAATCGAAGACGTAGAGCGCGTAGCGGCGCAGTTCCAGCGCGTCCACGAACTCGCCGGCCACTTCCGCGAGCCGGTCGAAGGTGAACGTGAAGCCCTCGGGCGTGACGGTCTGCCCGAATCCGGGCAGGTCCGGCGCGATGAGCCGCCACCGGCCGGCGAGACGCCGCATCAGCCGCACGAACTGGTGCGAAGACGTCGGGAAGCCGTGCAGCAGGAGCAACACGGGAGCTTCGGGGTCGCCTGCTTCGCGATAGAAGACCTCGACGTCGCCGAGTTCGACGGAACGGTGCCGGATGGTCGCCATGAATACTCCCTAATGGTTAAAACTGTCGTGAACCATTAGTACCTGATAGTGTCAAGGCATGCTCGATCTCGACTCGCTGCCCGGTGACGATCTCGCGGTGAACCTCGCCGACACCGTGATGCTGGCCGTCTCACCGTCGATCGACCTGCTCGACGACGGTCACGCGAAGTTCTGGGCGACACAGGCGCCACTGCTGCCCGAAAGCGCCCGTCCGCCGTCCGCCGAGCGGACGAGGCGGCTGCGTTCAGCGGTGCGTGAGGTACTCGAGGCGGTCGTCGCCGCGCGGGAGCCCGAAGCGTGGGCGGTCGAGCGGGTCAACGCCGCCGCGGCCGCCGTGCCCACCAGCCCGCGGCTGACCGCCGAGGGAGCAAAGAGGTCCTGGCACGGCGAGGACGGCGGCGAGATCGCGCTCGCCGCGGTCGCGGTCGCGGCGATCGACCTCGTGTCCGGGCCGCGTGCCGCTCAGCTGCGGCGATGCGGCGCGCACGATTGCTCGATGCTGTTCGTGGCGGCCAACAGCAGGCGGGTCTGGTGCACGCCGTCGCTGTGCGGCAACCGGGTCCGGGTCGCCCGCCACGCCAAGAAGGGCTGAAGGGGCCCTTCGCCGCATGCGATGGGGGGAAAGCGCCCTTCACCGCGTCTGATGCGGGGAAAGTCCCCTTCGGCTACAGCTCCAGCAGCATCCGGCTGTTGCCCAAGGTGTTGGGCTTGACGTACGGCAGGTCGAGGAACTCCGCGACGCCCGGGTCGGCCGAGCGTCGCATCTCCTCGTAGACCTCCTGGGTCACCGGGGTGCCGTCGATCTCGACGAACCCGTGACCGGCGAAGAAGTGGGTTTCGAAGGTCAGCACGAACAGCCGCTTCAGCCCGATCTCGCGGGCGAAGTCGATCAGCTGCGCCACCAGCGCGTGCCCGATGCCGCGCCCCCGGGAGTCCTTGTCGACCGCGATGGTGCGCAGCTCGGCGATGTCCTCCCACAGCACGTGCAGCGCGCCGCAGCCGAGCACGTCGTCACCGTCTTCGACCACCCAGAACTCCTGGACGCTCTCGTAGAGGGTGACGAGTTCCTTCTCCAGCAGCACCGTCCCGGCGTCGGAATCGACCAGCGCCTTGATCTTGCGGACGTCCGCGATCCGCGCCCGGCGAACGGTGGGGCGGCGGTGGAGGAGGGGGTCTGAGGGCACGCCCACCATTAAGCCATCCCCGGCGCCCGGGCCGGTCGAGGGCTCGCCCGAGCGAGCGATCGCCGACCCCGCGAGCAGGCCAGCTACCCTAAGGCACGTGCCTTCTCCCACCACTGATCCTGTCGCCACCCGTCGCGTTTCCTTGTTGACCCTCGGTTGCGCCCGCAACGAGGTCGATTCCGAGGAACTCGCCGGACGGCTGGCGGCGGGCGGCTGGGAGCTCGCCGCCGAGCCCGAGGACTCCGACGTCGTGGTCGTCAACACCTGCGGCTTCGTCGAGTCCGCCAAGAAGGACTCGGTCGACACGCTGCTCGCGGCGTCCGACACCGGCAAGAAGGTCGTCGCCGTCGGCTGCATGGCCGAGCGCTACGGCAACGAGCTGGCCGAGAGCCTGCCCGAGGCCGACGCGGTCCTGGGCTTCGACCACTACGCCGACCTCGCGGAGCGTCTCGACGACGTCGTGGCCGGCCGCAAGGTCGAGTCCCACACCCCGTCCGACCGCCGCAAGCTGCTGCCGATCAGCCCCGTCCAGCGCCCGACGGCCGCCGAGTCGGTCGAGGTGCCGGGGCACGCGCAGCACGGCTGGGGCCCGCGCGTGCTGCGGACGAGGCTCGACACCTCCCCGGTGGCCGCGCTGAAGATCGCGTCCGGCTGTGACCGGCGCTGCTCGTTCTGCGCGATCCCGTCCTTCCGCGGTTCCTTCGTGTCCCGGCAGCCGGACGAGATCGTCGCCGAGGCGATGTGGCTCGCCGAGAACGGCGTCAAGGAGGTCTTCCTCGTCTCGGAGAACTCCACCTCCTACGGCAAGGACTTCGGCCGCGACGGCGCCCGCGCGCTGGAGCTGCTGGTCCCGCGCCTGGCCGCGGTGCCCGGGATCGAGCGCGTCCGCGTCTCGTACCTGCAGCCCGCCGAGACCCGGCCCGGCCTCGTCAAGGCCATCGCGACCACGCCCGGTGTCGCCGACTACTTCGACCTGTCCTTCCAGCACTCCAGCGAGACCGTGCTGCGCCGCATGCGCCGCTTCGGCTCCACGGACTCCTTTCTCGCGCTGTGCGACCAGATCCGGGAGCACTCGCCCAACGCCGGCATCCGCACCAACGTCATCGTCGGCTTCCCCGGCGAGACCGAAGAGGACCTCGCCGAGCTGGAGCGTTTCCTGACCGGCGCGCGGCTGGACGCGGTGGGTGTCTTCGGGTACTCGGACGAGGACGGGACCGAGGCCGAGACCTTCGACGGCAAACTCGACGAGTCCGTGGTGGCCGAGCGGGTCGCGCGGATCTCCGCGCTGGTCGAGGAGCTGACCTCGCAGCGGGCCGAGGACCGGATCGGTGACTTCGTCGACGTCCTGATCGAGCAGGCCGAGGACGGCGAGGACCCGATCGGCCGCGCCGCGCACCAGGCCCCCGAGGTCGACGGCGAATGCGTCCTGATCGAGACCGAAGACCTGCCGCCGCTGGCGGTGGGTGACTTCGTGCGCTGCGAGGTCGTCGACTCCGAGGGTGTCGACCTGATCGTGCGGCCCGCGCCGCTCGAGGCCGACCGGTGAATGCCGCCCCGAGCGACGCCGGGGCCGGTGAGGGGACGGGCGGTGAGCACGCCCGGGTTCCCGAGGCCACCCCGGTCCCGACGCTGAACCTGGCGAACCTGCTGACGATGTCGCGGCTGGTGCTGGTGCCGCTGTTCGTGCTGGCGCTGTTCGCCGGTGACGGGGAGGACACGTTCTGGCGCGCGATCGCCACCGCACTGTTCGCGATCGCGTCGTTCACCGACCAGGTCGACGGCTGGGTCGCGCGCAAGTACGGGCTGATCACCGATTTCGGCAAGATCGCCGACCCGATCGCGGACAAGGCGCTGATCGGCGCCGCGCTGATCGGGCTGAGCGTGCTCGGCGAACTGGGCTGGTGGGTCACGATCGTCATCGCGATCCGCGAGATCGGCGTGACGCTGCTGCGGTTCTGGGTGATCCGGCACGGCGTCATCCCGGCCAGCCGGGGCGGCAAGGCCAAAACGCTCGCCCAGATCGCGGCCATCACCGCGTATCTGCTGCCCCTGCCCGCGTCCGCCGAGCCGGTGCGCTGGGTGCTGATGGGGCTCGCGCTCGTGCTGACCGTCGTGACCGGGCTCGACTACGTCGTGCGCGCGGTGCGGCTGCGTGCCGCCGGGAGGCGTGCCGCCGGCGCATGAAACCTGAGATCTTGATCACTCACCTGATCGAGCGTGGGGAGACGGTGGCGACGGCCGAGTCGCTGACCGCCGGGCTCGTCTGCGCGACCCTGACCGAGGTCCCCGGTTCGAGCGCCGTCGTCCGGGGTGGACTGGTGGTCTACGCCACCGACCTCAAGGCGAAGCTGGCCGGGGTCGACGAAGGCCTCCTCACCGCGCATGGCGCCGTTCATCCCGAGGTCGCGGCGCAGTTGGCCGCCGGCGCGAGAGACCGGTGCGGCGCCACGTGGGGACTCGGCCTCACCGGCGTCGCGGGTCCGGACGGGCAGGACGGCGTCGCGCCGGGCACCGTCCACGTCGGTCTCGCGGGCCCGGGGGTGCGCACCGTCCGCACACTGGACTTGAGCGGTGATCGAGCCTCGGTCAGGGCGGGTGCGGTCTCGGCCGCGTTCGCCCTGCTGGGGGAACATCTCGCATGATCGCGGCGTTCGCCCTTGGCGTATTGCCGTGTCAACACCTGCGCCCGGGGCACCGCTCTGGGTAACGTAGGGGGTAGTCAGTCCTGGAAGGGAGGCGCGTGATGACCGTGCTGTTGCGCGAGGCGATCGGCGACCGGCTCCGACACGCCCGCACGAACCAGCGTCGAACGCTGCGGGACATCTCCCGCGCCGCCAGGGTGAGCCTCGGCTACCTTTCCGAGGTCGAGCGCGGGCAGAAGGAGGCGTCCAGCGAGCTGCTGGCGTCCATTTGCGAGGCCCTGGACCTTCCGCTGGGCGAACTCCTGCACAAGGTCGCGGCGGACGTCTCGGCGATGGACAACGTCGAGGTCGCCCCGGTGGACGAGAAGGTCGAAGCGGGCAAGCGGCGCGCTCCGGAGCGGGAAGGCGCCGAAGCGGGCCTCGAAGGTGGCCGTCTGGTGTCCGAGCTGATCGGCAACGACCTGGCCGACCTGCGGATCTCGCCGCCGCCGCGGATGAGCCCCGCACTGCGGACGACGATCTCCGCACCGAAGATGGTCGCCGCCTAGCAAGGTTGTGAACGGGAAAGGCCCCAGTGTGCGTGAGTAGCGCTTCACCATTGACCGGCNTGAGGAAGGTGTTCATCCCGATGAACGCGGCCATCTTCTCCTCCCAGGCGGTCCGCCTGGGGCCTTTCCCGTCAGTTCGCGGCGTTGTCGAACGGGCCCTTGGTGTGCGTGATGACGAGCAGCCGGTTGGCGGCGTTGATCATCGCGACCAGGTAGACCAGCGCGGCGATCTGGTCGTCGTCGTAGTGCTTCCGCACCCGGTCCCAGGTCTCGTCGGAAACACCCCGGTGCGCGTCGGCGATCCGGCTGCCTTCCTCGGCCAGGGCCAGCGCCGCCTGCTCGGCCTCGGTGAACACGGTCGACTCGCGCCAGGCGGCGACCAGGTTGCCGCGGACCGCGGGTTCGCCGGCGGCCGCCAGGTCCTTGGCGTGCGCGTCGACGCAGAAGCCGCAGCCGTTGAGCTGGCTGGCCCGCAGCGACACCAGCTCCTGAGTCACCTTCGGCAGGGTCGACCCCTTGATGGCCACACTGACGTTCGCGAAGCGCTTGCCGAGCTTCGCGCCGAGCTCGTTGCTGTTCAGATCGAAACGGGAATCCATGCTCTCGTCCTCTTTCGTGGTCGTGTGCTGAACCGGACGACCACCGGATGCCGGCGGCCCGGCCCCGCTGACAGCATCGGAGCGTGACCTGCGCCACGGAATCGACTTGTCAGAAATCGAGGGGACGCGGCGTCTGGTGGGGACACCGTCGCCGAGCACAGGAGCCGTCCATGTCCGACACCGCCACGGAGGCGTTCGTCGCCCACCGGAACCTGCTGTTCACCGTCGCCTACGAGATGCTCGGCTCGGCCGCGGACGCGGAAGACGTGCTCCAGGAGACCTGGCTGCGGTGGTCGGGCGTCGATCTCGGCACCGTGGAGAACCCACGGGCGTACCTGGTCCGCATCACCACCCGGCAGGCGCTCGGGAGACTGCGCACGCTCGGCAGGCGCAAGGAGTCCTACGTCGGTCCGTGGCTGCCCGAACCCTTGCTGACCAGCCCCGACGTGGCCGACGACGTCGAACTGGCCGACAGCGTCTCGATGGCCATGCTGCTGGTCCTGGAGACCCTCACCCCGACCGAACGCGCGGTGTTCGTGCTGCGCGAGGTGTTCGACGTGCCCTACGGCGAGATCGCCGAAGCCGTCGGCAAGACCCTGGCCGCGGTCCACCGAATCGCCCACCGGGCGCGGGCGCACGTCGCCGCGCGGAGGCCGCGTGGTGCCGCGTCGCCCGGCGAGACCGAGGATGTGCTCGACGCGTTCCACCGCGCCGTCCGGACGGGTGACCTGCAAGCACTGCTCGACGTCCTCTCGCCGGACGTCGTCTTCCTCGGTGACGGCGGCGGAGTGGTGCGAGCCGTGCTGGAGCCCGTGGTCGGGGCAGCCCTGGTCGCGCCCCTGCTGGCCGGTGGCCGCCCGGTCCGCGACGACGCGGCGACGATGCGGACCGCGCAGGTCAACGGGCATCCCGCGCTGATCCTGCGGCTCGGTGACGAGGTCGACACCGTCGTCGCGCTGCGTGTCGAGCACGGCCTCATCACCGGCCTCTACGCGGTGCGGAACCCCGAGAAGTTGTCACGGATGGACCAGGAGACCGCGCTGCGCCGCTGACGCGGGTCGTCTTCACCCACCGTCACCGGACGGTGAACCCGAAAGGTCGTGGACATCACAGTCAGGGGGATCCCTGAATTCCGTCGGGGTCGCCTGGAACGCGGGACGCCGACCTGACACGATGGAACTCAACGCCGGGGTCGGGACGTTGCAACATCACAGAGGGGACGCCCCACCTCGAGGTAACAGCCCGTGGGATGCGAGAAGGCAGGCGGAGGAGATGGCCAACCCGTTCGTGAAGTTCTGGAAGTACATGATGGCGGCGTTCTCGTCGAAGATCGACGAGCACGCCGACCCGAAGGTACAGATCCAGCAGGCCATCGAGGAGGCGCAGCGCAACCACCAGGCGCTGACCCAGCAGGCCGCCTCGGTGATCGGTAACCAGCGTCAGCTGGAGATGAAGCTGAACCGCCAGCTCGGCGACGTGGAGAAGCTGCAGGCTTCGACCCGCCAGGCGCTGGTGCTCGCCGACGAGGCGCGTGCCAAGGGCGACGAGCAGAAGGCGACCGAGTTCGAGAACGCGGCGGAGAGCTTCGCCGCGCAGCTCGTCACCGCCGAGCAGAGCATCGAGGACCTCAAGACCCTGCACGACCAGTCGCTTCAGGCTGCGGAGCAGGCGAAGAAGGCCGTCGAGCGCAACGCGACCATGCTGCAGCAGAAGCTGGCCGAGCGCACCAAGCTGCTCTCGCAGCTGGAGCAGGCGAAGATGCAGGAGCAGGTCTCCGCTTCCCTGAACCAGATGAGCCAGCTGGCCGCGCCGGGCAACACCCCGTCGCTGGAAGACGTTCGCGACAAGATCGAGAAGCGCTACACCACCGCGCTGGGCTCGGCCGAACTCGCACAGAACTCCGTCCAGGGCCGGATGATGGAGGTCCAGGCCTCCACGACGCAGCTCGCGGGGCACTCGCGGCTGGAGCAGATTCGCGCGTCCATGAAGGGTGACTCCGTCGCTCAGGTGACCGACGGCAAGACCGCCGCCGCGGCGCCGAAGGCGTCGAGCTCCGCGGACATCCAGCGTGAGATCCAGGCACGGGTTCAGGCCGAACAGGGCAAGAACCCCGCCTGACACACCACCTAGAGCCGGTCCCGCACCCACGCGGGTGCGGGACCGGTCTCACCTGAAGACAGGGGAGAGGGCAATGGGCCAGGGCAGGCGCAAGGACTTCGGGGAGTTCACCGCCAAGCTTGAGAAGCACATCGAAAAGCTGCCCGACTACGCCCAGCGCGCGCAGGAGAAGCTGCAGCGCTACATCCCGCCCTCCGAGCAGGCTTCTTCGCGGCCTGCTCAGCCGTCGCCACCGCGGCCCCGCCCGCAGGTGCCCGCCATGCCGAAGATCTCGCAGCAGCTGACGTCGATGGCCGCGGGGCAGATCCCGGTCGTCGCCGACGCGAAGGCCAAATGGGCGCGCTGGAACGAACCCGCCGCCAAACTGGAGCGCCGCAAGCGCCGGACTTCGCGGGCGCTGACGTTCTGGATCCTCCTCACCTTCCTTTGTGGACTGTTCGCCGTCGTCGCGGGCACCGGCCTGCTGAAGGACGGCCAGGCCGACGTCCTCCAGGCCATCGCGGGCGGCGCGTTCGCCGTCATCTTCGGCACCTTCGGGGTCAAGTCGGGCCTGCGGCTGCGGACGCTGAACCGCACCGTGCTGCCCGCCGCTCCCGCCGCCCCGCCGCCGCTGCCCCCGGCGCGGTCCGTCGCGCGCGAGCCGATGGAGCGCCTCGCCGAGAGCGAGGCTTCGCTGGCGGAGCTGCTTCGCCAGCTTTCGCAGCCGACGTCGCTCGGCACCATGCCGGTCTCCGAGATCGCCGTGGCCGACGCCCGGACCACCGCGGCCGAGGCGGCGCAGGCGCTGCGCGGCCTGGCCGGCCGGATCCAGGCCATCGAACGCGGACGTGACGCCGCGCCCGAGCGGGAACGCGGCGCCCTCGACGCCGCCGTCAAGCAACTACGCGAGCAGCTCGACGACGGTCTCGACGGCTACGGCGGTCTCGTCGCGGCCGCCGGGCACACCGTCGCCGCGAGCTCGGACGGCATGACGTCGTCCAAGGAGCAGCTGTCCGACGCGACCGACAAGCTCGCCGGACTGGCCATGGCCCTGCGCGAACTTTCCTGATCACGCGACACGCGTGATTGAACGGACGACACGCGTGATCAGACGGCGATCTCCCGTCATGTCCATCTGATCACGCGAGATCGCTGTTCAATCACGTGAGTTCGGCGTTCGATCACGCGAGTTACGCTCAGCCGGGTAGCGCCTGAGCAGGCGCTTTCCTGGACAATCGTCTCATTCGTCGTCGCTAATACTCCATTGCGTAACGACCTTCTCACTGTGCGGTACCGAAACGCTCGCGTGACCCGAATCCGCTGGTGACGGCGACCCGCGATGCCTAACGTTTGTCACATGCACGCAGTGCTCATCCCAGCTCGGGCCTGAACCCAGCCCGCGTGAGCGGGCGTCCCAGGGTGGCGGACCGGACACAGTGGATCTCGCGCAGTGGTCTTTCTCGTCCCCACCGAGGAAAGGACGCCCAGTGACGACGCTCCCCCCGGAACCAGAACCGACTCCCGTTCCTCTTCCCAGCTCCTATCAGCGCGTCATAGCCGCCTACGACCGGATCGCCGAGGTCGACCGGCCCGACGTCTGGATCACCCTCCGCGCGGTGGAAGACGCACTCGTTGACGCGAAGGCCGTGGACGAACGGCTTCGCGCGGGCGCGGACCTGCCGCTCGCGGGGACACTGGTGGCGGTCGCCGACGTCATCGACGTCGCCGGCCTTCCCGCAGCGGGCGAGGACGTCTGCTGTGTCGGCGCCACCTCCGTGTCCCGGCTGACCGCGGCCGGGGCGGTCGTGATCGGCAAGACCAACTGCGACCGGTTCGGCAGCGACCTCGAGCACACCCAGAGCCCGTACGGCGCCGTGAGCGCCGCGCTCAACACCGAACGGGTCTCCGGGAGCGCGAGCAGCGGCGCGGCCGTCGCCGTCGCGCTCGGCCTCGTGGATCTGGCCGTCGGCACGGACACGGCCGGAGCGGGCCGGGTTCCCGCTTCCCTCAACGGGATCGTCGGGTTGAAGCCGACGCTGGGCCTCGTGCCGAAGACCGGCGCCGCGCCGTGCGGCGGGATCGCCCTGTTCGCCCGCAGCCTCACCTTGGGGCAGCGCGCGCTGGGACAGATGACCGGTCCCGACGGGATCGACCCGCTCGCCCGCGACTGGCCTCCGGACGTCCGGCTGTCCGCGGGCGATCGGCCGCGGGTGGCGATCCCGGGCTCCGACACGCTCACCGGCCTTTCGCTGCAATCCCGGTCCGCCTTCCTCAGCGCGGTGTCGGCGCTGAGGGCGTCCGGCGCCCGGGTGGAGACGGTGGAGGTCTCGGCACTGCTGACGGTGGGCGGCTTGATCCACGACGACGGCTTCACCGCCGACAGGCAGCGCGTCGCCGAGGCCGGGATGCTCGCGCTCCGGATGCTGTCGGAGTACGACGCCCTCGTCCTCCCGACGGTCGCGGAGCATCCCTCGGTCTCCGAGGCACTGTCCGATCCGGACGGGGTCGCGAAACGGCTGGAGCGGTTCACGGCGTTCGTCAACCTGCTCGACCTCGCCGCGGTCACGGTGCCGTCTTCGCCGTCGGACCTGGGGCCGTACGGAGTTTCCGTGGTGGTGCGGCCGTTCGACGACCAGATCGCCATCGACCTCGCCGCCGTGCTCACCGACGAACAGGCCGATTTCCCTTATCCCGCACCGGGCGCGGATCTCGTGGTGTTCGGGGCGCAGCTGCGCGGGCAGCCCTTGAACGGAAGCCTGGTCGCCGCGGGGGCCCGGTTCACCGGACTGGTCCAGACCGGCGAGGGCTACCGGATGCTGTTGCTGCCCACCGATCCGCCCCAGCCGGGGGTGGTGCCGGTGAGCGCCACGGGCGAGCACACGATGCTTTCGGGTGAACGCTGGCGGCTCTCGCCCGCCGCGCTCGGTGCCTTCGCGGCCACGCTGCCCTCCCCGTTCGTCCTGGGCCGGATTCGGCTGGAGAACGGGGACACGCCGCTGGCGGTCCTGTGCGACCAGGCCGCCGCGGCGACGGCGACGGAGCTGACGAGGTACCAGTGCTGGCGTGCCTACCTGAGGTTCGTCAGTACGGCCGGGCCGCGAGACCTCGGGCGACCCGCTTGACCAGACCGGGACCGTGCAGGGCGAAACCGGTGTAGAGCTGGACCAGTCCGGCGCCGGCGTCGAGCATCCGGGCGGCGGCGCCGGCGTCGAAGATCCCGCCGACGCCGATGATCGGCAGCTTGCCGCCGGTCTCGTCGTGCACGAACCGCACCACCTCGACCGAGCGCGCGGTGAGCGGGCGGCCGGACAATCCACCCGCCTGCTCGCCGACGGCGGCCTCACGCGGGGCGATCCCTTCGCGCGACAGCGTCGTGTTGGTCGCGATCAGTCCGGCGACACCGTGTTCGAGGCAGACCTCCAGCAGTTCCGCGAGCGCTTCGTCGGTGAGATCGGGGGCGACCTTCACCAGCACCGGAGTCGGCTTCGCGTCACCGGCGAGCTCGGCCGAGGTCTTCCGCAGCTCGGCGAGCAGCTCGGCCAGCGCGGACTTGTCCTGCAACGCCCGCAGGCCCGGCGTGTTCGGGGAACTGACGTTGATCGCGAAGTAGTCGGCGTACGGGTACAGCGCCCGCAGCGAGAACCGGTAGTCCTCGACGGCCTCGTCGAGCGGGGTCACCTTGGACTTGCCGATACTGACGCCGAGCGGCACGGGCGGTTTCCCGCCCGCGGCGAGGCGAGCGGCGAGCGCCTCCGCTCCCTCGTTGTTGAAGCCCATCCGGTTGATCACCGCGTCGGTCTCGGCGAGGGTGAACAGCCGCGGTTTGTCGTTGCCCGGCTGCGGATGCCGGGTGACCGTGCCGACCTCGACGAAACCGAAGCCGAGCGCGGGCCAGGCGCGCAGGGCCCGGCCGTTCTTGTCCATCCCGGCGGCGAGGCCGACCCGGTTCGGGAAGCGGAGGCCGAGGAAGGTGACCGGATCGTCCGTCCGGTAGACGCGGCCGAGCGCGGCGAGCGCGGGGGAGACCCGGCTCAGCCTGGCGAGCGTGCCGATGGTGCGTTCGTGCACGGTTTCGGGGTCGCTGCCGGAGACCAGGTAGAGGGCGGGACGGGCGATCTTGTCGAAGAGCACGGCCCCATCATGCCTGGTGAGGTCTAGGCCGTGTCCGGCAAGTCTGGATCACGAAGCCCATCGGACAGACATGCCGGACACGGCCTAGCGACTCGCCTTCCACTCGTGTTCGAGCATCGCGAAGACGAGTTCGTCACACCACTCGCCCTTCACGATCTCGTTCTCCCGCAGGTGCGCTTCCTTCTTCATGCCGAGGCGGTCCATCAGCGCGGCGGACGCGGTGTTGCGCCCGTCACAGCGGCCGATGATCCGGTGCAGGCCGAGATCCTCGAACCCGAGCCGCAGCACCTCGACGGCGGCCTCCGCGGCGAGCCCCTTCCCGTGGTGATCGGGATGGAAGACGAACCCGATCTCGCCCTGGCGGTGCTCGCTGCTGAGGTATTCGAGGTTCAGGTCGCCGATCAGCTGTCCGGTCTCGGTCAGTTCCGCGGCCACCGCGAGGAACTGGCCTTCCTTCGACAGGGTGCTGCTGTGCACCCGTTTGGCGAGCGCGGCGGCGGATTCGGCCCGGCTGCGCGGGCCCCAGTAGAGGTAGCGGGCGACGTCGGCGCGGGACTGGAAAGAGTTGAGTTCGTCGAGATCCGCCGGAGTGAAGGCGCGGAGGGTCAGGCGCTGGGTGATGATCGGGAAATCGGGCCTCAGCATGGCGTCAGGCTATCCAGTCGGCTGGGTTCCTGGGGGCGGAACTGCGGCGGACGGGTCCTTCGGAGCGGCGGGCGGCACACCCCGGAGATAGGGGTACCCCCGAGGCGCCTCCCGGACGCCGGAATCGGCGACCGGGCCCGAGCCGGACCGGTGCTCGGGAACCTCGGGGGCCCGGTGACTGCCTGGTATTCGCTATCAGGCACCACGCGAAGCAGAGACGACGAGCCGAAGGTGGCTCCAACTTGCGTTGTATCGCTGCTCAAAAGTCCTACGCGTGCGGTCCGCTAGCGGACAGCCACCTCACGAGTCCTGTTGGAATACAACTTCGGACCACCTCCTCTCTCGTGTACCGCCAAACTATGCGAGGAGTTCGGGGTCCTGCAACAAGATTTCTTCGATCTCCGCCGTCAGGGCGGTCTTGTCCGCCGACGGCAGAAAAGCCGCTTCCACGGCATTCTTCGCGAGCAGGGCGATTTCGGCCGCCGTCAGCCGCAGGGTTTCGGCCACCGCCACGTACTCGCCGTCGAGGGTGGCCCCGAACATCGGCGGGTCGTCGGTGTTGAGCGTGACCAGCACGCCGTGGTCGAGCAGCCGTCGCACGGGATGCGCCGCGATCGACGCGAACTGCCCGGTCCGCACGTTCGACGTGGGGCAGACCTCCAACGGGATCCGTTGCACGGCAAGGTATTCCAGTAACGCCGGATCGGTGTGCGCGCCGACGCCGTGCCCGATCCGCTCGGCCCCGAGATCGTGCACCGCCGACCAGACGGTGGCGGGCCCGGTGGTCTCGCCCGCGTGCGGGACGCTGTGCAGCCCGGCCTCCCTGGCCGCGGTGAAGAAGGGGGCGAACTGCGCGCGGCCGACGCCGACCTCCGGGCCGCCGAGCCCGAAGGACACCAGGCCTTCGGGACGTTCGCGGAGCGCGAACACCACCGTTTCCCGGCCGGCGACGACCCCTTTCTCACCGGGAATGTCGAAGCACCAGGCCAGTTCCACGCCGTGGTCCGCCCGTGCCGCCGCCCGCCCGGTGGCGAGACCGGTGAGGAGATCGTCCGACGGCATCCCGTCGAGGACGTGGTTGTACGGCGTCACGGTCACTTCCGCGTAGCGCGCGTTCTGCGCGGCCAGATCCGCCGCCAGCCCGGTGACCAGGGTGTGGATGTCGCGGGCGTCGCGTACCAGCGACGTCACCGCCAGGTAGTTGCGGAGGAAATGCGGGAAATCGCGGAAGGTGAAGAACTCGGCGAGCTCCGACGGCTCCGTCGGCACACCCGCGGACGGGCGGCGGCGGGCCAGTTCCAGCACCGTGGGCAGGCTCGCCGAACCGACGAGGTGGACGTGGAGTTCGACCTTGGGCAGGGCGTGCACGAACGCGCGCAGCGCCGTGCCCGTGAGGATTCCGGGCATGACAAAGCTCCCTGGGATGGAGAAGTGAAGGTGACGTGCGGAGGGAGCGGGCGGCTCAGGGAGCGAGGTCGCCGCGTTCGGTGTCGGCCCCGTAGAGCGGGAGCTTGAACAGCGTCACCAGGCCAGCTTAGCCGCTCGGAGCGGGTCCGGACTGGCATTTCGGGCAGAACCAGGTCGGCCTCGCCTGGTGTCCGGCACCCTGGGGAGCGACCTTGAGCCTGCCGCCGCAGCGGAAACAGCCCTGTTTGGTCCGTTCGTAGACCCAGTGTTCACGGCCGCGGCGCAGATCGCCGGTGGTGGTCTGCGAGGTGCGCCAGGCGTTGGTCTTCAGCAGCTTGCGTCCGAGCGCGACGGCCTTCGCGGTGTCCACTTCGGACACCGGTGTCCATGGTGTGACGCCGAGAAGGAAGCACATCTCGACCTTGTACATGTTCCCGATGCCCGCCATGATCCGCTGGTCCAGCAGGGCGTCGCCGAGTTCGCGATCCGGGTCCGCGGCCAGCGCGGCCGCCGCCCGCTCCGCGAGTTCATCCGTCCACTGTGGATCGAGCAGATCCGGGCCGAGATGCCCGACCAGGCGGTCTTCTTCGTCCGTGGGCACGAGTTCGAGGTCGTGCACGCGGAAGCCGATCGCCTGCAGATCCTCGGTGGCGAGGATGACCCGCGCCTGATGGGCCGGGTTGCGCCAGCGCGCGCCGGCCCGGTAGACGTCCCACTTGCCGTCCATGCGCAGGTGGCTGTGGAGGGTGAGGTCGCCGGAGAACCGCGTCAGCAGATGCTTGCCGACCGTGCCGACACCGAGCACGTCACGTCCGGCGAGATCCGTCGTGGCCAGCCGGGGGACCCTGAACTCGCCTCGCAGCAGGGTCTTCCCGGCGAGCGCCTTGTGGAGGACCTTGCCGGCGAGGAAGACGGTGTCGCCTTCGGGCATCGGACGTCAGCCCGTGCCGGTGTCGCTCAGCTTGGCGGGGGCTTCGGTGGTCTCGGGCTCTTCGTCGCCGCGGACGCGATGCCGCCCGGCCCGGCTCGAACGCAGGACCTTCGCGAGCACCATGTTGAAGGTGAGCGCGATCTCCTGCGCGCCGGGGGAGTGCCACTCGTGGATCGGGCTGCACGCGCCCTGCGCCTGCTGTACCGCGAGCCGGTCCGGGATGGCCGTCGGCATCACCAGCGGGCCGAAGTTCTCCCGCAGCTCGGCCACGCGGAACTGGTGCTCGTAGGAGCGCACGCGGAGCTTGTTGACCACGACGCCGATCGGCCGCAGCCCCGGGTTCTGCTCTTCGCGGATCTTCTCGATCGCGTCGAGCGCGCGGCGCGCGCCGGAGACGGCGTACATCGTCGGCTCGGTGACGATCAGGGCGCTGTCCGCGGCCACCAGCGCGGAGCGGGTCAGCCTGCCGAGTGACGGAGGGCAGTCGAGGATCACCAGCTCGTAGGGTTCCTCGCGCAGCGGGTTCGTGTGCAGCTCGTCGAGCGCGCGGGAGAGGTTCTCCAAGCGGCGGCTGTCGGCGTCCGGTTCGTTGAGCATCTCCAGCTCTTCGGCGCCGACGAGAACGTCGATCTGGTCGCTCCACACGCTGGGCGCGATCGCGCGTTCGAGCACCGAGCGCACCGGCGTCTCCAGGACATCGGCCAGCGTGCGATCGGTGAAGGGCGGGTCCAGCGAGGTGGTGGCGTTGCCTTGCGGGTCGAGGTCGGCCACGAGAGTCCGGGCGCCCCTACGCAGCGCGGCGGACGCGACACCGAGGGCGACCGTCGTTTTACCGACGCCACCCTTCAGGCTGAGAACAGCGACCGTGTGCACTCGATACAGCCTACGGGCAGTCGGCGGGGTGGCTCCTTGGCAAGGTGTCGAACACCGCATCGGACTACACCCGGCGGCGCCCGGAAGGCGGGCATTACCCTGTGCGTTTATGAAGACGGACACCGTGGCCACGCGGGGATCGGGGGCGGTTCGCCGGGTTCTCGAAGCAGAACTCCGGGCCGCACGGGCGCGAGGCGCACAACAGCCGCACGTCGTCGACGTCGGCGGCGGCAGCGGCGGCTGGGCGGTGCCGCTGGCCTCGGCGGGCTGCCTGGTGACCGTGGTCGAGCCGAACCCCAACGCGCTGGCGACCCTGCGCCGCCGCGCCGAGGAAGAGGGCGTCTCCGGCAGCATCACGGTGATCGCCGACGACTCCGACGCGCTCGGCGCCCACGTCGCGGCGGGCTCGGCCGACCTCGTGCTCGCGCACGGGCTGCTCGAAGTCGTCGACGACCCGGCGCTCGTGCTCGCCGCGCTGGCCGCCGCGGTCAAACCCGGCGGGGCGGTCTCGGTGCTGGTGGCGAACCGGCACGCCGCGATCCTGCAGCGCGCGCTGGCCGGACGGCTCGGTGAGGCGCGGGAACTCCTCGCGTCCGGCAGCGGCGTCCTCGGTGGGGGCCGGGAGACCGTGCTGCGGCGCTTCGACGCGGAGGACCTTCGCGCGCAGCTGATCGCGGTGGGGCTCGAGGTGACCTCGTTGCAGGGCGACGGTGTCGTGGCGGACTTCGTGCCCGGTGGGGTGCGGGAAGAGGATCTGGCGGAGTTCGAGCTGGCGGCGGCGTCCGTTCCGCCGCTGCGGGACATCGCCAGCAGGCTGCACGTCCTGGCCCACCGTCCCTGACCTCACGAGACTGTCGGTGGTCCGGGCTAGTTTCTGCCCGTGGGACGAAACGCTGAACTGCCCGGCGGGATGGCCCGCTACCGCGTGACGACCGGGGCCACCACCTGGCCCGACGACACCGGCTGCGGCCTGCTGCACGTCGACATGGACGCCTTCTTCGTGTCCTGCGAGCTGCGCACGCGCCCGGAGCTGGCGGGCAAGCCGGTGGTCGTATCCGGCGGGGGGCCGAGGTCCGTCGTCGCGGCGGCGAGCTACGCGGCACGCGAGTTCGGCGTCCGGTCGGCCATGCCGTTCTCGACGGCCAAGCGGCTCTGCCCGCGGCTGATCTGCATCACGCCGACGCCGGGGCTCTACGGCGAGGTGTCCAAGGGCGTCATGGAGGTCTTCCGCGAGCTGACGCCGCTGGTGGAGCCGTTGAGTCTGGACGAGGCGTTCCTGGACGTCAGCGGGGCGCTCAAGCGGCTGGACTCCTCGCCCGCGCGGCTCGGCGCCTGGATCCGGGAGCGGGTGGCCGCCGACTTCGGGATCAGCTGCTCGGTCGGCGTCGCGAAGGTCAAGTTCGTCGCCAAGCTGGCGTCCGGGATGGCGAAACCGGACGGCATGGTCGTCGTGCCGTCGGCCGAGACGCTCGCGTTCCTGCGCCCGCTGCCCGTGTCGGCGCTGCGGGGCGTCGGCAAGCGCACCGAGGAGCAGCTGCGGCAGCAGGGGCTCGACACCATCGCCGACGTCGCAGCCGCTCCGCTGTCCAGGCTGAGGCGGTCGCTCGGGCGGGCGCTGGGGGAGCATCTGTACGCGCTCGCGAACGGGCACGACGAGCGCAAGGTGGTCCCGGAGTCGCCGGACAAGTCGATCGGTGCCGAAGTGACCTTCGACGTGGATCTCCACGACCGCGCGGCGCTCGGGCTGGAACTCCTCCGGCTGTCGGAACGGGTCGCCGCCACCCTGCGCCGCCGGGGGCTGCGCGGGCGGACGGTGTCGATCAAGGTCCGGTTCGCGGACTTCAAGACGATCACCCGGGCCAGGACAACCGCCGTCGGAGTGGATGTGGCCCGCGACATCCACCGCACCGCCGTCGAACTCCTCACCGAGCACGCGCCGACGGGCGCAGTCCGCCTGATCGGGGTAAGAGTCGAAGGTTTGGACACGGAGAGTGATGGAGAGCAGCTGCTTTTCGAGTCACCCGAACCCCGTTGGCGGGATGCGGAAGTCGCCGCCGACGTCGCGAGGTCGAAGTTCGGCGCCGCCGCGGTGCGGCCCGCGTCACTGCTGACCCCTCGTGACCAGTGACATCGCCTGCTCCGCCGCCTCCGAGAGGGGCGAGCCGGGTGGTTTCGGTCAATTCGATCCCTTCTGGATACGGGATCGGGTAGTCGGACGAGCGCGGGGCTCGTATCCTGGACAGAGACACCCCGCCTGGGGTTGTCTGTTGGGTCCATGACGTTGCGCGGCCCGGCGCCCGCGACAGCTGTGCCGGAGGAGGAAAGATGCCACTCTCCGAGCATGAGCAGCGGCTGCTCGATCAGATCGAGCGCGAGCTCTATGCCGAGGACCCCAAGTTCGCATCCACGGTGCGAGGCACCCGGTTGCGCCGCCCCGCCCGCCGACGGCGTTTGCAGGGCATCGCCCTGTTCGTAGTGGGCGTCGCACTGTTGGTGCTCGGCGTGGTGGTCAACATCCGGGTCGCCGAGATCCCCGTGATCAGCGTGCTCGGGTTCCTCGTGATGTTCTTCGGAGTCATGATGGCCGTCACATCGATTCGGCAAGGAGCCGAAACGGAAGGCGGCAAGGACAGCGGTGGCCCGGGGGCCGGCGGAGGTGGCGGCAAGGCGTCCCCGCGCCGGAGTTCGTTCACCCAGCGCATGGAAGAGCGCTTCCGCCAGCGCTTCGAGGAGCAATAGCTCCCATACACGCGAACATGCCGGCAGGGCGATGCCTTGTCGGCATGTTCGCGTTGTCATGCCTCGGTCCGGTTCTCCCTGGCGCGTGATTGACCGGACGACACGCGTGATCCGATGGACGACACGCGCGCGGGCGTGGCTTAGCCGCGAGTCGTCCACCCAATCACGCGAGTCGTCCATCGCCACACGCGTGTCGTCCGTCCGATCACGCGAGACCGCCACCCGCACACGGCCAGGACGTACCTAGGACACGGTCGGCTACTTGCCGCGCCGCAGCGAGCGCGGGAACAGGCGGCCCTTCCACGACATCGGCGCGTTCCGCTTCAGGCTCCTGCGAACCTCGTCGAAGGCCGGGCCCAGCGTCGGGTCGTCCGCGGGCTGGTCCGAGTACCAGGACCGCTCCACGACACCGATGACCGTCCGCAGGCCGGTGCGGCCCTCCTCGTCCAGCCGGTGCTTCTCGACGACCTTCCGGCCCGCCACGCGCACCGTGTCGCCGTCGGAGAGCGGCAGGCCCCGGTCCGCGCATTCGTCCCTCAGTTCGCGCCACGCCGCATCGGCCGCGGCGGGGGAGCGGGACGCGATCTTCTGCAGCCGCAGCCGTCGCTTGATCTCCCGGATCGCCGTCGGCGTGCCGAGCCCTCCGAGGACGATCACCAGCGCCAGCGCGAACCACCACGAAACCCACGCCGCCAGGAACGCGAACGCCGCCACCCACAGCCCGATCACGATCAGCGGCAGCCAGTTCGTCACGTTCTGGTCGTCCAGGAACCCGCCGTCCTCCCGGACCGGGGCAGGCGCGTCCGGGGCGGGGGACCGGGCAGGCGACGAGCGCAGCAGCGCCCGATATCTCAACTGCGACCGCACGATCGTCACCACGGTCAGCGCGGCCGCCAGCCCACCGAGGATCCCGGCGAGGATCGCGGGCCACAGCGGCTCTTCCTCCTGCTGGCCCGTGCCGCCGTCCGCGCCGAGATCGGCGCCGGGGTCGCGGGGCGTGCCGGTGGCGGGTGCGCTCGACGCGGGTGCGCTCGGCACTTCCTGGGTGTCGTTGGCCGTGGAGCTGCCGGTGTCGTTCTGCAGGTACGGGGGGACGACCGCGCGGCCGTCGAGCAGCGGGGTCGGGTCGAAGCTGACCCAGCCCTTCGTCTGGAAGTAGACCTCGACCCACGCGTGCGCGTCCTCGGAGGTGATCGAGACGTAGTCGCCCTTCGGGGTCCCGGAGGAGAAGCCGATGGCGACCCGCGACGGGATGCCGACCGACCGCAGCATCACGGCCATCGCCGACGCGTACTGCTCGCAGAACCCGCGTTTGCCGTTGAGGATGAAGTCGGCGAGCGCGTCGGAGTCGGTGGCGTCCGCGGTCTTGGTGTCGTAGACGAATCCGTTCTGCGCGGTGAAGAACGACCAGAGTGCCTGCGCCTTGTCGAAGTTGTTGGACTCGTTTTCCGTCAGCTGCTTGGCCTTCGCGACCACGCGGGGGTCGACGCGGTCGATCTGGGTGAACTGCTGCGGAACCTCGGCCAGGCGGGCGTCGTCGCGCCGGAGTTCGTCCTTCGTCGGGTTCTCGATGGACGCGGTCTCGGTGTAGGCGGGCGCGTTCTGCTTGGTCGTGGTGAACACGGCGCCGCCGACCGGGTCGTACAGCCAGTTGTCGGCCAGCCCGTTGAGCGCCCGCGGCGCGCCGTAGATCGGCAGCCAGTTGTCGACCCAGTTCGTCGGTTCGATCCGGATCTCCCGCGCGGGACCGGAGCCGTCGTCGCCCGGAGCGGGCGGAAGGCCCTTGTTGGCCTGCACACCCTGCTGGGCGCGGCCGTTCTGCGCGAGCCCCCAGCCCTTGTTCGGCGTGTACGTGTCGAGGGTGAACGCGCGCAGCAGCCGTTTGTCCGCGCCCATTCCGTAGACCTTGAACAACTCCACGTTCTCACCCTGGTCGAGCAGGCCGCGCAGTTGCGTGAACGGCTCGACGCCGAATCCGCCGGCGCCACCGCGGCCCGAGCCGGTCCCACCCGGAAGGCTGCCGACCGTGCCGACCCCGGTGACGGCCGTGCCGATCACCAGGCCCATCGCGATCGCGGCGGCCACCACGCCGACGGGGGCCGACAACGTGCTCGCCGAGTTGCCCAGTCCTGGCGCGTCCCGGTTGCGCCAGCGGCGATGCCGGTGGTTGCCGTCGACGGCGAGGAGGGCGGCGAACGCGGCCGCGCCCAGCAGGAACGTCCACCACGGCAGCATGTCCTCGGCCAGCGCGGCCGGGACGGCGTACACGCACAGCAGTACCAGGCCGGTCGCGGCGGGCGCGGCGGCGGCCACGGCCAGCGTGTCGACCAGGACCGCGACCAGGCCGATCGCGATGGTGATCAGGCAGAGGATCGGCGGGGTGCCCTCGATCGGCGGGAGGCCGACGCGGATCTGCTCGGCCGCCGCGGCGAGGACGCCGCGCAGTTCCCCGAACGCGTCCGGGCCGGGGAAGATCTTCAGGATCCCGCTGGTGGTGAACGCACCGGTGATCAGCAGCAACAGCACCAGCAGCTGTGCCAAGCCGACGACGATGGTCGGCGCGCGCAGCGAGCGCAGGGCGAGTCCGGTCGAGGCGATCAGGACGACGGCGACCAGCAGGTAGCCGAACCACGCCCAGCCGGAGACGACGCCGGTGAGCGAGGTCGAGGCGAACAGCGTGGCGAGCCCGGCGGCGACCGGAGCGAGCACACTGCTCGTCCAGACCGGGGGCGGGGCGGACGGCCGCGGTTGTGGGGTATGCGGCCGGGGTGGCGCGGTCGCGGTCACAGGCCGCCTCCGATCAGCGTGCCCCGGCGGGTGGCCGTCTGGCAGAGCTCGGCCCAGACCTGTGGCATGGGCGATCCGGGACCGGCGACGACGACGCCCCAGCCCGCGGCTCGCAGCAGCGCCACCGATTCCTCGGTGGCGGCGGCACGGTTTTCGGGCCGGTTGACGCCGGAGGACCAGCCGGGGGTGTCGAGCAGCACGGCGAGGCTCCGGATGCCGCGCGGGCGGTACCGGGACAGCTCGTGCACGGATTCGTTGCTGACGGTGCCGAGCACCGCGATGAGTTCCTGTCCGTCGGCCGGGTCGTGGCCGAGGGTGATGTCGCGCTGGTGCGCGGGCTGGAGTGCGGCGAGGACGTCGAGCACGACGTTGTCGTAGTGCTCGCCACCCTCACCGGGGGTGTCGGCCAGGGTCTGGCCGTGTTCGGTGATCAGCCGGACCCGGTGACCGGAGCGGCGCAGGTGCAGCGACACGGAAGCGGCGAACGAGACGGCCCATTCGAGGCTCGCCGCGGGGCCGGTGCCGTGGTGCGCCGCCGCACGGTGGTCCAGCAGCACCGTGGTGCCGCCGCGCCACGGCCGTTCCTCGACGCGGACCATGATCTCGTCGCGGCGGGCGGTCGAGCGCCAGTGGACCTTCCGCAGGTCGTCGCCCTGCCGGTACTGCCGGACGATCACGTCCGATTCGCCCTGTCCGGCGTGCAGGCGGATGCTGCCGTCGTCGCCCGCGCCGATCCCGGCGCCGCTGGGCAGGCCCCACAGGCCGACCACCTTCGGCACGACGACCAGCCGGGAATGCCCGATCAGCTCACGTTCGAATTCGCACAGCCCGAACGGGTCGGTGATCGTCGCCCGCAGCGGGCCGACCTGCTGGACGCCGCGCAGCACCGGTTGCAACGGGTAGCGCAGCGCGACCCGGCGGTCGTGGGGAAGGCGTTCGACGACGAACCGCGGCCGCGAACCCAGCGCGTAGGGCACGCCGTCTTCGAGAAGCACCTCGCCCGCCGGGAGCCTGCCGTCCCGCCACAGTTCGAGCTGGACCTCGCCCGGCGAACCGACCGAGACCCGCTCCGGGCGCAGCGAACGGGCCGCGCCCAGCCGCAGCCGGGTCGCCGAGATGAAGAAGGCGACCAGCAGCGGCAGGGCGATGACGAACACCGCGACCCGCAGCAGATCCCGTTCGTTGAGCACGAACGAGCAAGCCGCCGCGGCCACGCCGGCGGCGAGGAGGCAGCGGCCGCGTGTGGTCAGGCCGGACAGCGCACGCAGCATGTGGTTTCATCCGTCGAGCGAAGCTCGCCCGTTGAGGGCGGTGGCGGGGGCATGGATGGATTCCTTACTCAGCGGTGGTTCGAGCCCTGCGGAACGGGAACGCGGTGCAGGATCGCGCGGACCACGTCGGTGGCCGAACGGCGGGCGGCGTGCGCCTCGGTGGTGAGCACCATGCGGTGCGCCAGCACCGGGACCGCGACCGTGTGCAGGTCGTCCGGGACGACGAACTCGCGGCCCGACAGCGCGGCCTGCGCGCGGGCCGCGCGGACCAGTTGCAGGGTCGCCCGAGGCGAGGCGCCGAGACGGATCTCCGGCACCTGACGGGTCGCGGACACCAGGTCGACGGCGTAACGGCGGATCTCCGGCGACATGTGCACCGACCGCACGGTCTCGATCAGCCGCTGCACCGACTCGCGGTCGGAGACGGGCTCGAGCTCGGCCAGGGGGTTGTGCCCGGCGTGCTCGTCGACCATGGCCAGTTCGGCCTGCTGGTCCGGGTAGCCGATGGACACCCGCGCGGTGAACCGGTCCCGCTGGGCCTCGGGCAGCGCGTAGGTGCCCTCCATCTCGATGGGGTTCTGGGTGGCGATCACCATGAACGGCTCTTCGAGATGGTAGGTCGAGGTGTCGACGGTGACCTGGTGCTCTTCCATGCATTCGAGCAGGGCCGACTGCGTCTTCGGCGAGGCGCGGTTGATCTCGTCGCCGACCACGATGTTCGCGAACACCGGGCCGGGGCGGAACTCGAACCCGCCGCTCTGCCGGTTGTAGATGGACACCCCGGTGACGTCGCTGGGCAACAGGTCGGGGGTGAACTGGATCCGGCTGACGGTGCAGTCGATCGAGCGGGCCAGCGCCTTCGCCAGCGAGGTCTTGCCGACCCCGGGGACGTCTTCGACGAGGAGGTGGCCTTCGGCGAGCAGGGTCACGAGCGCGATGCGGATGACGTCGGGTTTGCCGACCAGTACCCGCTCCACGTTGGCGGCGATCCGCCGCGCGGTCTCGTGCAGTTCGTCCAGCGACGCTCTGTTCTTGGCGTCACGGCCGTTCTGCCGACCGCTGACCGAGCCGGCGCCCGTGGGGTACGGCGCTTGCCCGGTTGCCTGCTCGCCCTGGTGTTCGCCGGGCGTCGCAGACTGGATTCTCGACGTCACTCGACCTCCTGATGCCGCGTGGCTGGATTTCCGCTGGGTCCTCTGCCGGACCGGTCAGTCCCCCGGGCAGCGGTCAGCCTCCCACGAAGTGTGTCAAACTCGGGCGAACTCGTGGGGGGAACCCCGCCAACCCCAGTCGATGACTCTGTGCAACCGGAGACCTTACCTCGATCGGGTGAGTCGAGCGCGTTTTCGGGTGCTCCCGCTGACGGCGGGTTTTGTCGTATGCTCCGGTACGAGGTCGCTCGACTACGGAGAGGCGTAATCGCATATGAGCGAGGTGAGTACCGCCAAACCACGGTTCGATCTGAGCGGATTCGCGGTCGCGCCGGAGCTGGCGGCGGACGCCCACGTGAAGATCTCCGCCCTGCAGGACGTGGTCGGCCAGATGGTCCGCGAGGCCAAGGTGCTCGGCCGCACGGTTCCCCTCGGCGGGGGATACGCGGACGAGGTCGGCAGGTTCATGGCGCAGTACGGGATCGGCGCCGAAGGCTCCGCGGTCGAGGCGCTCACGGCGTTCGGCAAGGAACTCGAGGCGCTCAAGAACCGGATCGAGAAGGCGCTGGCCCGCTACACCCGACAGGACGAACAAGCGGCGGCGGACGTGGACTGTGTCGGCGGCTGAACCCATGAAGTCCCGCCTTCCCGCGCTCGGCGTCCTCATCGTCCTCACAGTGTCCGCCTGCGGGCAAGGGGCCGCGGGCCAGGCGCCGGTTCCGTCCACCCGGGTGGTGGTGACCGGCGGTTCGTCCGGGGTTGTCGTCCCGCCTGCCACGCTGGATCCGTGCGCGCTGCTCGGCCCGCAGGACCGGTCGGACGCCGGGATCACCGTGCTCGGCGTCGCGAAGGAGATCAACGGCGCCCGCGCCTGCGACTGGACGGTGCCCGCCACCTTCGGCGTCACCATCACCGTGGACGAGCGCAACGGCCTGAAGGATCTCGAGGTCGCGCGCAAGACCGCCACCAAGACCAAGGTCGGTGGCCGGGACGCGCTCAAGGTCGCCGACAAGAAGGCCGCCGACGGGACCTGCGCGGTCCTGCTCGGCATGGGGGAGAAGGCGAGCGTCCAGATCGACGTGAGCAACACGAACTTCACCGACACCGCGCTCGCCTGCGAGCGCGCGATGACGGTGGCGGGATTGGCCGAACCCAAACTGCCTTAGGAGAACTGCCGTGCCTGAAGGAGAGACGCCGGGCCGCGAGGTCCCGGTCGCGGCCACGCGGTACGCGGCCTACAGCCACGAAGCGCTGGCCGCCGAAGTCGAAGCGGGCAACGACCCCGAGGCGGCGGGCGGGATCGGCGCCGCCTGGGACGCGCTCGCGCGGCGCATGCACGACGCGACGTCCGAGCTGGCCGGGCTGGTCGGCA
The DNA here is from genome assembly GCF_037997115.1 of Amycolatopsis coloradensis. Taxonomy (NCBI): domain Bacteria; kingdom Bacillati; phylum Actinomycetota; class Actinomycetes; order Pseudonocardiales; family Pseudonocardiaceae; genus Amycolatopsis; species Amycolatopsis coloradensis. The sequence continues at coordinate 7,807,293 of NZ_CP150484.1, read as the reverse complement.
GCAGTGAAGAGAACTGGCGCGGCGAAGCGGGCGACGCGCTCCGTGGTGTGCTGGCCAGCGCGTCCGGCTGGTTGACCTGGTCCGCGGACATCTCGTCCGCGCTCGGGAAGGCCGTTTCCGGGCAGGCCGAAGCGGCGGCGCGGGCCCGTGCCGACATGCCGCCGCCGGTGGACTACGACCCCGGCGCGATGATCCGCGGCGCCGCGGCCGGCGGAAACCTCGCGCTCCTCGCCGCGCTCGCCGACGAGATGGAGGCCAAGCACGCGGCGGCCGAGGAGGCCCGGCGCAAAGCCGTCGACGTCATGAACACCCGAGATGCCTCCCTGCGTTCGCTGACCCCGCAGGTCTCCTTCGGGAAGCCGCCCGAGCTGGGGCGGTCTTGATCCGCGTTTCCGCGTCGGCGTTCGACGTCCTCTGGTCCGACCTGGGACACGCGGCCCCGCCTTGGCCACTGTCCGTCCGCAGTGTCGGCGCCACGGAAGCGGAGCGCGCCGAGATCCGCGGCGCGGTCTACGAAAACCTCGCCGAACGAGGCCTGTACGACGGGGACCGGCTCGACGCCGCCCTGGAAGCGCGGCTGGACCTGCTCGCGCGCGCCGAGGTCTACGTCGAATGCGAGGCGCTCGCCGACATGACCGCCGATACCCCGTTCCGCGCGGTCGCGGCCGCGCGCGGACGGCACGGTGTGCTGGCCACGCAGCCGGAACAGACCATCGCGCTGTCCGGGATCGGCGACGGCGAGGTGTTCGCCGCGATCGTCGATGTCCTGCCCGAACTGCGGCCCGGCCCCGGCTACGGGATCAGCCTCCCCGCGGCGCGTTTCGACGACGACCTGGAGGATCCGGTGTTCGGAGACGGCGGGCGATCGTCGGCTTCGGACAGTCAGCTGCGCGAGGTGCTCGCGATCCAGGCACGGCCCGTCTACAGCGCGGGCCAGTTCACCGTGCGGACCCGCGACCGCGACGGCCGGGCGCACCGGGCAGGCGGGCTGACCTGGTTCGACACCGACGTCGGCGCGTACTGCGCGGCGCGGACCGAAGGCCGTGGCGGGCAGGCGTGGGTGAACGTGTCCCCTGTGGATGGTCCCCGGCTGGCCGCGCGGCTGGCTTCGCTGCTGGACGACGACCGCTAGGTTGTGACGGGTCGAAAACCCGAGAACTGGCGCGGCGTCAGCCGTCGTGCGACGCCTGGGATGAACGGACGCCGCCGCCGGCGCCACCGCGGCTGACCTGGTCTGTGCGGCTGGTCGTGAGTTGGCGATCCGGGTTGGAACAGATCGTGTCTCAGGTACCTTCTGGCTCCTGAATGAGCTTGGCCGCGGACGGGCGTCACGCGGCTCGCCCACCGCGTACGTGCGGGTGGAGTCNCGATCTCCTTGAGGGTAGGCAAGGAGGCCTTCACTACCTCTGGGACCGCCACGCTCGCGTGTCGTCCGGTCGACCACGTGACGTCGCCGGTGCTGAGCCTGGTGAGTGGTGAGGACGGATAGAACCCCAATCGCCTCTCAGGGCCACCACACCTCGGGGCCCACGAGAGCCCAGACGGCTGTCCTTTGTCGACGCGTCATGGGATGAACCGACGTCACCCTCCACAGTGTCCTCGGCCGTCCCCACCGCGCCCCACCGGATTCCCCACTTTCACCCCCACTCCGCCCCACAGCAGGGTTCCGGCGGCCGATATCCGGACGTGTCAGGCATGGATGAGGTTGCTTCGATACCCGCCCAGGGGGATCTTGGCCACCGTCCCCCACCACGCCCCCACCTGGCCCCACCTGGCTGACCAGCGAAAACGTCTGACACGACGGAGTGGTCGCGGCTTTTGCCGCGTTGACTGTGGTGAAAAGTGGGGTACGGTGGTGCGCAGTGGGGCAGAAGGGAGCCCCGTGGCCGAGCTCGGTTGTTCGCAGCCGGGATCGGTAGGGAGGTGGGGCCGGTGTTCCTCGGCACCCACACCCCGAAACTGGATGACAAAGGGCGGCTCACGCTGCCCGCGAAGTTCCGCGACGCGCTCGCCGGTGGGCTGATGGTCACCAAGGGACAGGATCACTGTCTCTTCGTCTTCCCCCGGGCGGAGTTCGAGCAGATGGCGAGGAAGGTCGCCGACGCCCCGTTCACGAACGAGGCGGTCCGGGCCTACCAGCGTTATCTCTTCGCCGGGACGGACGAACAACGCCCGGACGGGCAAGGACGTATCGCGATCGCGTCCGAGCTCCGACGCTACGCCGGGCTGAACAAGGAGTGCGTGGTGATCGGGGCGATCACCAGGCTGGAGATCTGGGACGCCCAAGCGTGGCAGGGCTACCTGGACGAACACGAGGACAGCTACGCGAAGGCTCGAGAGGAAGTTCTGCCGGGCGTCTTCTAGACGTGGCCGAGGAAGCACCCACGCCGTCGGGGGGCGCGGGTTCATGCTTCGGACACGCCGGGAACCGTCCACACGGATGCCGTGAGGCCTCTGTCCGCTCAGTGGCCCTGGTACACCTTCCCCGGTACCAGGTCAGCAGGCGGGCGGACAGGGACCTGACGGCATCCGGCATCTTCCCCGGCACTACAGGAAGGGGGAAGACATGGCAGACGAACACGAGCACGTACCGGTGCTGCTGGACCGCATCGTCGAGCTGTTCGCGCCGGTCTTCTCCGACCGCGAGGCCGTGCTGGTCGACGCGACCGTCGGACTCGGCGGTCATTCCGACGCGCTGCTCACCGCGTTCCCCCTGCTGCGCCTGGTCGCTCTCGACCGTGACCCCAACGCGCTGGAACTCTCCGCGAAACGGCTCGCGCGGCACGGTGATCGAGTCGACTTCGTGCACGCCGTCTACGACGAGATGCCGTCCGCGCTGCAGGGCCTCGGACTGTCCAGAGTGGACGGGATCCTCTTCGACCTCGGGGTCTCCTCGATGCAGCTCGACCGTGCCGAGCGCGGTTTCGCCTACTCCAAGGATTCCCCGCTCGACATGCGGATGGACCCGACCACCGGGTTCACCGCGGCCGACGTGCTCAACACCTACGCCCCCGGCGAGCTGATCCGGATCCTCCGCGACTACGGCGAGGAACGCTTCGCCCAGCGGATCGTCAAAGCCGTTGTGGCGGAACGAGAGAAGGAACCCTTCACGCGCAGCGGGCGCCTGGTGGAACTGCTGTACGACGCGGTCCCCGCGGCGAGCAGGCGCACCGGCGGGCATCCGGCGAAACGCACGTTCCAGGCGTTGCGGATCGAGGTCAACGGCGAACTGGAGGTGCTGCGGCGGGCGATGCCGCGGGCGCTGTCCTCGCTCGCCGTCGGCGGCCGCATCGTCGTGGAGTCCTATCAGTCCCTCGAAGACCGGCTGGTCAAGCAGGCCTTCGCGGAACTGGCGAAATCCCGGACGCCGGAAGGGCTTCCGGTGGAACTGCCGGGCCACGGCCCGGAACTGAAACTGCTCACCAGAGGGGCCGAGAAGGCCGGCGAGGCGGAGACCGAACTGAACACGCGGGCCGCCTCCGTGCGGCTGCGAGCCGCCGAACGGATCGGAGACCGAGCACGATGACCGCTCCCGCGAAGTCCCGCGGCCGCCGGACACCGGCGCCCGGACGGCGTGCCCGCGCGACCGGCACGGTCGACCAGGCGCCCGGCACCGAGTCCACGACGTCCACCCGTGCCTCCCGCGGCCGCACGTCGGCGGCCGAACGCGCCTACGCCCGCCGCGCCCAGCGCGCCGACCTGCTGCAGCGAGACCAGAAGCGCAACCGTCCCGACGCCGAAGGCGGTGCGGGCAAGGAAGAGCCGAAGAAGAAGTTCACGCTGCGCTGGCCGCGTTCGCGGGCGTCGTTCGTGCTGATGATGATGGGCCTGCTGGCCGTCGGCGTGGCGTGCACGCTGTGGCTGACCACGCAGGCCATCGCCGATTCGTACCGGCTCGAACAGCTCCGCACGACCAACGCCGGGCTCGCCGAGGCGAAGGAGCGGCTGCAGCGCGAGGTCGCGAAGGCCGAGTCGCCTGCTTCGCTGGCGCCCAAGGCCAGGGAACTGGGCATGGTGCCCGGCGGCGACCCCGCGCATATCGTGGTCGGCCCGGATGGACAGTCCACTGTGGTCGGTGAGCCGAAGAAGGCCGAAGCCGAGGCGCCCGCCGCCTCGGCCGAGTCGACGGCGCCGCCGCCCGCCGAGGGAACGCAGCAGGGCACGCCGTACGAGGGCGACCAGCCCGCGGTGCCGCAGGAGAACGCGGCCCCGGCGCAGGGAGGTCAGTGATGTCACCCGGTCGCCCGGCGCAGTCCAGGGCCCGGTCGGCGGGGAGCGCGCGCAGGACGTACGCCGCCGGGACACGTCGTGCCACCGCCCGCCGGGGCAACGGGGGAAACCGGAGCCGGTTCACCGGCGTCCGGATCCTGCTGATCGTCGTGATGGTGCTCGCCGGCCTCAAACTGGTGCAGGTGCAGTGGTTCGAGGCCGGCGCGCTCTCCGAGGCGGCGGAACGGCAGCGGACGTCGGTGATCGAAAGTCCCGCCCAGCGTGGGTCCATCCTGGACCGGAACGGCACGAAGATCGCGTTCAGCGTCGAGGTGCGGACACTCGCCGTGAGCCTGAACTGGCTTCACAAGACGATGGACGACTTCGCCGCGAAAAACCCCACCAAGGGCAAGAACTTCGAGTCCGAGGTGGCGGGCGCGGCGAAGCTGATCGCGGCCAAGCTGCCCGGGGTGATCACCGAGAAGGAACTGCTGGACAAGTTCCACAAGCCGGACGGGTTCACGTACCTGGTCCACGACATCGAACCTTCGGTCGCCGAGGCGATCGTCAAGGAGTACCCGTGGATCAGCGTCGAGAAGCGCTCGAAGCGGGAGTATCCCGGTGACTCGATCGGTGCGAACATCGTCGGCTACGCGAACTGGCGCACCGACGACAAGGACGTCTCCAAGCACAACCTGCACGGTGGTTACGGTCTCGAAGCCTCGCGGGACAACGACCTCGCCGGGACGCCGGGCCGCAAGATCGTCAACACCCGTAACGGCAACGACAACCTTGTCATCCCCGGCACCGAGCGGGACATCCAGAACGCCGTTCCCGGTTCGGACCTGCAGCTCACGATCGACACCGACCTGCAGTACGAACTGCAGCGGCAGCTGAGCGAGTACGTCGTCAAGTCGAAGGCCAAGGGCGGCCAGGCGGTCATCCTGGACTCCAAGACCGGCGAGGTCTACGCGCTGGCCAACGACAAGACCGTCAACCTCAACGACCCGGCTTCGCGCAGCGAGACGGAGAACCTGAACAACCGCGCGGTGACCACGCCGTTCGAACCCGGTTCGGTGAACAAGATCGTCACCGCCGCGGGCGCGATCGACGCGGGTATCACGACGCCGGAGGCGTCTCTGCCGGTGCCGGGTTCACTGCAGGTCGCGGACAAGGTCGTCAAGGACGCCTGGCATCACGGCACGCAGCAGTTCACCACCACCGGAATCTTCGCGAAGTCGTCGAACGTCGGCACCCTGTTGCTGGCGCAGAAGCTCGGCGAGGACCGGTACGCGGACCTGCTCAAGAAGTTCGGTCTCGGCCAGCGCACGGGTCTCGGCCTCCCCGGCGAGAGCCCGGGCGTCGTGCCGCCGCGCAACCAGTGGTCGGCCACGACCTTCGGAAACCTGCCGATCGGGCAGGGGCTTTCGATGACCGTCGTGCAGATGGCCGGGATGTACCAGGCCATCGCGAACGACGGGCTGCGCGTGGAACCGCGGGTGGTCAAGGCGAAGGTCAATCCGGACGGGACCGTCGTTCCCGAGCCGGCGCCGAAGACCGTCCAGGTCATCAGCCCGCAGGCGGCGAAGACCGTCCGCGAGATGATGCGCGCCGTGACGCAGCGGGGCCGCGGGCAGCAGAGCGGCACCGGGCCGAAGGCGGCGCTGGAGGGGTACCAGATCTCGGGGAAGACGGGCACCGGCCAGCAGGTCGACCCGAAGACGAAGACGTACAGCGACCACCTGTACAACATCACCTTCGCCGGGATCCTGCCCGCCGACAACCCGCGCTTCGTGGTCGGCATCCGGCTCGACGCCCCGGACGCCACCCTGCAGCAAGGGCTCTCGGCCGCGCCGCTGTTCCACTCGGTGGCCGCGTATCTGGCGCAGCGGTTCCAAATCCCGCTTTCGGACGGCCCGTCACCCCAGGTGCCGCTGGTGCTCTCCTGATGCCGGTGAAGGACGCTTTCCCCGCATGACATGCGAGGAACGCGTCCTTCACCGCGTAAGACGCGGGGAAAGGGCCCTTCGGCCCCCGGCCGCGCTCGCTGTCCTCAAGCGACAGTCGGAAGCCCTTGCGTGCCAAGGAGAGCTCGCGAAACCCAATACCACGCGAGTGATCGTCGCGTGCACACACCGCACCGCTTCAGTCACCCGAATGCCGCGCCGGTAACCTCCTTGGCTGTGTCGGTGCCTACTTCAGATCCCCGCAGCGGTCCCGCCGTCGAAAGCGGGTCCGGCGCGACGGCTGCCCAGGTCCCGGACAGTCCGGTCAAGGCCGTCGCCGCACCCCCTCGCCCGGCCAGGATCGAGCCGATGCCGCTGGGCACGCTGCTCGCCAGGGCGGGCGCGCGGCTCGTGGTCGGCGGCGACGACTACCCGGCCGCGGCCGAGCTGACGGTCACGGGCAGCACGCTGCGCGCGCAGCACGTCCTCCCCGGTGACCTCTTCGCCGCGCTTCCCGGCGCCCGCGCCCACGGTGCGGACTTCAGCGACCAGGCCATCGCCGCCGGCGCGGCCGCCGTGCTCACCGACGAGGCCGGTGCCGAGCGCCCGGTGCTCCGCGACGCCGGCGTGCCGATCCTGGTGCACCCGGACCCGCGCGCCGCCCTCGGCGAGATCGCCGCCTGGATCTACGGCGAGCCGTCGCTGGAACTGTCCGTCCTCGGCATCACCGGGACGTCGGGCAAGACCACGACGTCGTACCTGGTCGACGCCGGGCTCAAGGCGGCCGGGCTCACCACCGGGCTGATCGGCACGGTCGAGACCCGGATCGCGGGGGAGCGGCTGGCCAGCGGGTTCACCACCCCCGAGGCGCCGGATCTGCAGGCCCTCCTCGCCGTGATGGTGGAACGCGGGGTCACGCACGTCCCCATGGAGGTCTCCAGCCACGCTCTGTCGCTCGGCCGGGTCAACGGCACGCGTTTCGCGGTCGGCGCCTTCACCAATCTCTCCCAGGACCACCTGGACTTCCACAAGGACATGGAGGAGTACTTCGCCGCCAAGTCGCTGCTGTTCGACGGCCGTTCCACCGCCGAGGTGGTCGTCGCCGACAGCGCCTGGGGCCAGGCACTCCTCACCCCGCACACGGTGACCGTGTCCACCGAACCGGGCACGGACGCGCTGTGGCGCGCCACCGACCTGACCCCCACCCCGGCGGGGGAGCAGACCTTCACCCTCCACGGTCCCGAAGGCCTCACCGCCTCGGCGAAGATCCCGCTGCCGGGTGGGTTCAACGTGGCGAACGCCGTGCTCGCTGCCGCGATCCTGAACACCGCCGGTGTCCCGCTCGACGCCATCGTCGCCGGGCTCGCCTCGGTCGAGGTGCCGGGCCGGATGGAGCGGGTCTACCTCGGCCAGCCGTTCACGGCCGTCGTCGACTACGCGCACAAGCCCGCCGCGGTCGCGCAGGGGCTCGACGCGCTGCGCGCCCGCACCGAGGGCCGGATCATCACCGTCCTCGGCTGCGGCGGGGACCGCGACACCGCCAAGCGCCCGGTGATGGGCGAGGCGGCGGTCCGGCGCAGCGAGATCCTGATCGTGACCGACGACAACCCTCGTTCGGAGAACCCGGCCGCGATCCGGGCGGCGATGCTGGCCGGTGCCCGCAACGCCGGTCCGGCTTTGGGCGGCGAGATCCTCGAGATCGCCGACCGCCGGGAAGCCATCGTCCGCGCGGTCGAACTCGCCCAGCCCGGCGACATCGTGCTCATCGCGGGCAAGGGCCACGAGACCGGCCAGGAGGTCCAGGGTGTCGTGCACCCGTTCTCCGACCGGGAAGAGCTGGCCTCCGCCATCCGCAGACGTCTGGAGACAGAGTGATCGTGCTCAGCCTGGCCGAGATCGCCGCCATCGTCGGCGGCAGGCTGCATCGGACCGACGGGACCGCCGAGGTCACCGGAAGCGTCGAATTCGACACCCGTGAGATCACGCCCGGAGGCCTGTTCATCGCGCTGCCCGGGGCGAAGGTCGACGGCCACGACTTCGCCGCGCGGGCCGTCGAGTCCGGCGCCGTCGCGGTGCTCGCTGCCCGTAAGGTCGACGCCCCGGCCGTGATCGTGCCGCCGCTGGACGGCGGTGTGGCCCACGAGCGGGCCTTCGCGCTGGTCTCGGACAAGGACGGGGCGGGTGCCGCGGTGCTGGCCGCGCTCGCCAAGCTCGCCCGGTACGTGATCCAGAAGCTCGCCGGCGACCACCTGACCGTCGTCGGGGTCACCGGTTCGGCGGGCAAGACCTCCACCAAGGACATCATCGCCCAGCTGCTGGAGCCGCTCGGCCCGACGGTGGCACCGCCGGGATCGTTCAACAACGAACTGGGCCACCCCTGGACGGCGCTGAGGGCCGACGGCACGACGCGGCAGCTCGTCCTGGAGCTCTCCGCCCGCGGTCCCGGCCACATCGCCGAACTGGCTGCCATCGCGCCGCCGCGGATCGGCGTCGTGCTCAACGTCGGCACCGCCCACGTCGGCGAGTTCGGCTCCCGTGAGGGCATCGCCAAGGGCAAGGGTGAGCTCGTCGAGGCGCTGCCGAGCGCGGAGGACGGCGGTGTCGCGGTCCTGAACCTCGACGACCCGTACGTCGCCGCGATGGCGAGCCGGACGAAGGCGCGCGTGGTGTTCGTCGGTGAGAGCGAGTCCGCGCAGGTCCGCGCTGCCGACATCACCCTCGACGGCGAAGCGCGCGCGTCGTTCCGGCTGGTCACTCCGGACGGCGAGGCGCCGGTGAAGCTGTCGCTCTACGGCGAGCACCACGTCGGGAACGCGCTCAGCGCGGCCGCCGTGGCACTGGAAATGGGCTCGACGGTCGAGGAGGTCGCGGCTCGCCTGTCGAACCTCGAACGGCGCTCGGAGCGCCGGATGGAGGTCACCACCCGGGCCGACGGCGTGACGGTGCTCAACGACTCGTTCAACGCCAGCCCCGAGTCGATGCGGGCCGCTCTCAAGGCGCTCGCGTCGATGAGCGCGAACCGCCGCTCCTGGGCCGTGCTCGGCGTGATGGGCGACCTCGGCGAGAACTCGGTCGAGGCCCACGACGGCATCGGCAGGCTCGTCGTCCGGCTCAACATCGACAAGCTCGTCGTCATCGGCCAGGCGGCCGCGGCGACCCATCAGGGCGCGCAGCAGGAGGGTTCCTGGGGCGAGGAGTCGGTACTGGTACCCGACGTCGAGGCCGCCATCGCCCTGCTGCATGATCAGCTCCGCGCGGGGGACGTGGTGCTGGTGAAGGCTTCCAAAGCCGCCGCGCTGTGGCGGGTGGCCGATGCCGTGCTCGCCTCCCCTGTAGTAGCCCCTTCCTCCTCTCAAGAACGCTCGAACGGTGGTGACGCGTGATCAGCATCCTGATCGCGGCCGCGGCGGGCCTGCTGGTCTCCATCCTCCTCACTCCCTATCTGATCCGGGTGTTCTCCCGGCAGGGCTTCGGCCAGGAGATCCGGGAGGAAGGACCGCAGGGACACAAATCCAAACGCGGTACCCCGACGATGGGTGGTGTCGCGATCATCGTCGCGATGGTCGTCGGGTATTTCGTGGCGCATCTGATCAGCGCGCTCAGCGGCGGCAACGGCACCGGCGGCCCGTCCGCCTCGGGGCTGCTGGTCCTCCTGCTGGCCGTCGGCCTCGGGCTCGTCGGCTTCCTCGACGACTTCATCAAGATCCGCAAGCAGCGCAACCTCGGCCTGAACAAGACCGCGAAACTGGTCGGCCAGCTCGTGGTCACGATCGCCTTCGCGATCCTGGCGCTGCAGTTCGCCGACGAACGCGGGCTCACCCCGGCGTCGGAGAGCCTGTCCTACGTGCGGGACCTCGCGCTGATCACCTTCCCGTCGGTGTTCTTCGTGATCTTCTGCTACATCGTCATCTCGGGCTGGTCGAACGCGGTGAACTTCACCGACGGCCTCGACGGTCTCGCCGGCGGCACCGCGGCGATGGTCCTGGCGACCTACGTCGTCATCGCCTTCTGGCAGACCCGTCTCTCGTGCGCGGTCACCCCGCAGGCCGCCTGCTACGACGTCCGTGATCCGCTGGACCTGGCCGTGGTGGCCGCCGCGGCGACCGGTGCCTGCGTCGGCTTCCTGTGGTGGAACGCCGCCCCGGCGAAGATCTTCATGGGCGACACCGGTTCACTGGCCCTCGGTGGCCTCGTCGCCGGCCTGTCGATGACCACTCGCACCGAACTGCTCGCCATCGTCATCGGCGGTCTGTTCATGGTCGAGATGATCTCGGTGGTCGCGCAGATCGCCGTGTTCCGCACGACCCGGCGTCGGCTGTTCCGGATGGCGCCGTTCCATCACCACTTCGAGCTCGCGGGCTGGGCCGAAACCACCGTCATCATCCGGTTCTGGCTGCTGTCGGCCATCTGCTGCATGTTCGGTCTCGGCCTGTTCTATAGCGAGCAGCTGGGTCTCGGGGGTTAGCAAGTGGAACTGGCCGGGCGTCACGTCCTCGTCGCCGGAGCCGGGGTCACCGGCAAGTCCATCGTCCCCGTCCTGGCGGACCTGGGCGCACGGATCACCGTCACCGACGGCAACGCCGAACGGCTGGCGGAGCTCGAAGGGCTCGGCGCGGAACTGGTGCCGGGCCTGACGGAGCCGCCCGAAGATGTCGAGCTGGTCGTGACCAGCCCCGGCTGGAAGCCGACATCGCCGCTGTTGGTGGCGGCGGACGAGGCGGGGATCGAGGTGATCGGCGACGTCGAGCTGGCGTGGCGCGTCGGGCAGCTGCGCGACAGGCCGCCGGTGTGGCTCGCGATCACCGGGACCAACGGCAAGACCACCACGGTCGGGATGCTGGAGTCGATCCTGCGTTCCGCCGGGGTCGACGCCGTGGCCTGCGGGAACGTCGGTTTCGCGGTACTCGACGCGGTGCGGGCCGGGCACGAGGTGCTCGCCGTGGAACTGTCGAGCTTCCAGCTGCACTGGTCGTCGACGCTGGCGCCGCTCGCCTCGGTGGTGCTGAACCTGGCCGAGGATCATCTCGACTGGCACGGCTCGATGGAGGAATACGCGGCCGCGAAGGGACGGGTCCACACCCATTCCCGGACCGTGGTGCACAACCTTCACGAGCCGTGGTCCGCCCGGCTCGCCGACGAGCACGCGCCCGCGGATGCCCGCCGCGTCGCCTTCGGCATGGACACCCCGCGCCCCGGTGAACTCGGGATCGTGGAAGACCTGCTGGTCGACCGCGCCTTCGTCGCCGACCCGGCGACCAGCGCCGACGAGCTCGGCACCCTGGCCGACGTGCGTCCCGCCGGCCCGCACAACGTCTCGAACGCGCTCGCCGCGGCGGCGCTGGCCCGCGCGTACGGCGTCACCGGCGAGGACGTCGCCAAGGGCCTGCGCGAGTATCGGCCGGCCCCGCATCGCGCCGAGGAGATCGGCGAGATCGACGGCGTCCGGTACATCAACGACTCCAAGGCGACCAACCCGCACGCGGCGAGCGGTTCGCTGCGCGCCCATCTGAACGTCGTCTGGATCGCCGGTGGCCAGCTCAAGGGCGCTTCCGTGGACGAACTCGTCGGCTCGATCGCCGGGCGGCTGCGCGGCGTCGTGCTGTTCGGCGTCGATTCACCCGTGATCGCCGCCGCTGTCGCGCGACACGCGCCGGATGTCCCGGTGAACAGCCTCCCTTCGGGTGACGATGACACCATGACTGCGGCGGTGAAGGCGGCCCGAGCCCTGGCGCGCCCTGGAGATGTGGTGCTGCTGGCCCCCGCCGCGGCGTCGTTGGACATGTACCGCTCCTACGGCGAGCGCGGTGACGCGTTCGCGCGTGCGGTCCGTGTCCTGCGCGACGGTGCGGGGGAGACCAGTGACGGCGGTTGAGGAGAGAAAGCGCGAGACCGCGCCGCGCAAGCGCAGGCAACGCAAGGAAAGCCCGTTCGTCGCCTTCCGCACCGCGCTGACGGCCTGGCTTTCGCGGCCGCTCGCCTCGTTCCACCTGGTCCTGGCGCTCACCGGCGTGCTGACCGTGATCGGCATCGTGATGGTGCTGTCCGCCTCGTCGGTCGCTTCGTACAACCCCAAGACCGGCACCGGCGTGTACGCCCAGTTCAGCAAGCACCTCATGTTCGTCGCGATCGGCGCCGTGGTGTTCTGGATCGGACTGCGGGTGCCGCTGGAACGCGTCCGGCGGCTGTCGGCGACGGCGACCGTGGTGTGCCTCGGACTGCTCGTGCTCGTGCTGACGCCGCTCGGATCCGAGGTCAACGGCTCGCAGGGCTGGTTCCGCCTCGGGGGGTTCGCCTTCCAACCGGTCGAGGCGGCGAAGGTCGCGCTGGCCTTCTGGGGCGCGCACATCCTGGTGATCAAGTACAACATCATCAACCAGTGGCGGCATCTGCTTGTCCCGGTCGTGCCGATCGCGCTGCTGATGTTCGCGCTGGTCATGATGCAGCCCGACCTCGGCGGCACGATCACCCTCGCGGTCGTGCTGATGGCCCTGCTGTGGTTCGCGGGCGCGCCGAAACGACTGTTCGGGGTCATCCTCGCGGGTGGCCTCGCCGGGATCCTGGTGCTGGCGATCATCGCCCCGTACCGGCTGGCGCGGGTCATGTCGTTCGTCTCCGGCGACCCGGACACCAGCGCGGACGGTTTCCAGGCCAACCAGGCGAAACTCGCGCTCGCCGACGGCGGGATGTTCGGCAAGGGCCTCGGCCAGGGCCAGTCCAACTGGGGCTACCTGCCCAACGTGCAGAACGACTTCATCTTCGCCCTGATCGGCGAGGAACTCGGCTTCATCGGCTGCGTGGTGGTGCTCGGGCTGTTCGCCGGGGTCGCCGTCGTGGGCCTGCGGATCGCCACCCGCAACCTCGATCCGTGGATCCGCATCGTGTCCGGCACGCTGACCGTCTTCCTGGTCGCGCAGGCGGGAATCAACATCGGCTACGTGGTCGGCCTGCTGCCGGTCACCGGGGTCACGCTGCCGTTGATCTCCTACGGCGGTACGTCGCTGGTGATCACCATGCTCATCATGGGGATCCTCGCCAACGCCGCCCGGCACGAACCGGAGGCGGTGGCCGCACTGCGCTCCCAGGGGCCGGGTAAATTCGGACGCCTGCTGAGGCTTCCCGCGCCCGAGCCGTACCGCCCGCCCGCCAAGCGCAAGGGCACCGCGGCCAGGGGAGGCGCCGCCAAGGCGGCGAGGCCCGCGCCGAGGACGGCGAGGCCTTCGCCCGCACAGGAGCGGCGCCGGTCGGTACGGGAACCCGGCAGAAGGACGGCCGCGCGAACGGCGGCGAACCGCGGTACCGCGAAACGGGGTACCGCAAACCGGAGAGGTCATAGGTGAACAACCCCGTCAGAGGTGGTGCCGCAGGCGAGGTCGCCGGCAAGGCACCGGTGGTCGTGGTCGCCGGCGGTGGTACCGCAGGGCATATCGAACCGGCACTCGCCCTCGCCGACGCGGTGATGCGCCTGCGTCCCGACGCGAAGGTGATCGCGCTCGGGACCGAGCGCGGGCTGGAGAACAAGCTCGTCCCGGCGCGGGGCTACCCGCTGGAGCTGATCCCGCCGGTGCCGATGCCGCGCAAACCGACACCCGAACTGCTGAAGATGCCGCTGAAGGTCCGCGACGCGGTCAAGCGCACCCGTGAGGTCCTGGACCGGGTCGGCGCGGACGTCGTCGTCGGCTTCGGCGGTTACGTCGCGCTCCCGGCGTACCTCGCCGCGCGCGGCCGCACGCCGATCGTGGTGCACGAGGCCAACGAGAAGCCGGGACTGGCGAACAAGGTCGGCGCGCGGTTCGCCGTCCGCGTCGCCGTCGCCGTCCCGGGGACGCCGCTGGCGAAGGCCGAGGTCATCGGCATCCCGCTGCGGCGCTCCATCACCTCGCTCGACAGGGCCGCGCTGCGCGCCGAAGCCCGTGAGCACTTCGGGCTCGACCCCGACGCCCCGACCCTGCTGGTCTTCGGCGGCTCGCAGGGGGCGGTGTCGATCAACGGCGCGGTCTCCGGCGCGGCCAAGGAGTTCGCGGACGCCGGCGTCGGCGTGCTGCACGCCCACGGGCCGAAGAACACGCTGGTCGTCCAGGAGTTCCCCGGAAGGCCCGCGTACGTCCCGGTGCCCTATCTGGAGCGCATGGACCTGGCCTACGCCGCCGCCGACGCGGTGCTGTGCCGCTCCGGCGCGATGACCGTGGCCGAGGTGTCCGCCGTCGGCCTGCCCGCGGTGTTCGTCCCGTTGCCTTACGGCAACGGCGAACAGGCGGTCAACGCCCGGCCCGCGGTCGAAGCGGGTGCCGGGCTGATGGTCGACGACGCCGACCTCACCCCCGCCAAGGTCGCGGAGCTGGTGATCCCGCTGGTGTCCGACGCCGACAGGGTCGCGAAGATGAGTGCGGCCGCGGTCGGCCTCGGCCACCGCGAGGCCGACGAGACCCTTGCCAAGATCGTGCTGGAGGCCGCAGGTGCCTGACAATCTCCCCGACACGCTCAGGCGTGCCCACCTGGTCGGGATCGGCGGCGCCGGGATGAGCGGCATCGCGCGGATCCTGCTGGCCCGCGGTGCCCAGGTATCCGGATCCGACGCCAAGGAGTCGCGCGCGTTCCTTTCGCTGCGTGCCCAGGGCGCCGAGATCGCCGTCGGCCAGCGCGCCGAGAACCTCGACGCGTTCCCCGAAGGCCCGTCCTCGGTGATCGTGTCGACCGCGATCAAGGACGACAACCCGGAACTCGTGGCCGCGCGGGAACGCGGGATCACCGTGCTGCACCGTGCCGAGGCGCTGGCCGGGCTGATGGAGGGGCACCGTGTCGCCTGCATCGCCGGGACGCACGGCAAGACGTCGACGACGTCGATGCTGACCGTCGCGCTGCAGCAGTGCCGCCTCGACCCGTCGTTCGCCATCGGCGGCGACCTGAACGAGTCGGGTGCCAACGCGCACCACGGCGAGGGCGGGATCTTCGTCGCCGAGGCCGACGAGAGCGACGGGTCGTTCCTGGCCTACTCGCCGTCGGTCGCCGTGGTGACCAACGTCGAGCCGGACCACCTGGACCACCACGGCACGGCCGAGGCGTACGTCTCGGTGTTCACCGACTTCCTCGGCCGGATCGTGCCGGGCGGGCTGCTCATCGTCTGCGGTGACGACGAGGGCGCCGAGAAGCTGGGCGCGCGGGCCTCGGAGCAGGGCATCCGCGTTCGTCGCTACGGACGTTCGGTCACCGGCGCCGAGGACGCCAAGGTGCTGGACTACGTGCCTGCCCCCGACGGCGGCGTCGTCCGGATCTCCTTGCGGGGCGAGGAAATCGTCCTGCGGGTCGCGGTGCCGGGCGAGCACATGGCGCTGAACGCGATCGCCGCGCTACTGGCCGGGATCGAGCTCGGCGCGCCGGTCGAAGGCCTCGCCGAAGGGCTCGCCGCGTTCGGCGGCGTCCGGCGGCGGTTCGAGTTCAAGGGCCGCTCGGGCGACGTCCGCGTGTACGACGACTACGCGCACCACCCGACCGAGGTCGACGCGCAGCTGCGCGCGGTGCGGACCGCCGCGGGCCCGGGCCGGGTCGTCGTGGTCTTCCAGCCGCATCTGTACTCGCGCACGAAGACGTTCTCGAAGGAGTTCGCGGCCGCGCTGTCGCTGGCCGACGAGGTCGTCGTGCTGGACGTCTTCGGGGCGCGCGAGAAGCCGGAGCCCGGCGTGAGCGGTGCGCTCATCGCCGACCAGATCTCCGGTGTCCCCGTGCACTACCAGCCCGCGTTCGACGTCGCGGCGAAGCTCGCGGCGGATCTGGTCAAACCCGGCGACCTGCTGGTGACCATGGGCGCCGGCGACGTCACGCAGCTCGGCCCGGAGATCCTGGCCGAACTGGACCGGCGGGCGGGCTAGCCATGACGCAGACCGGGGAACGCCGCCGCCCGGCCGAACCCGGTCGGCGTCCGAGCAGCGCGCAACGCGCGAAGGCCCGGCGGGGCAGGCGGTCCGTGTACGACCGCCGCCGCACCGCCCGGCCCGCCAGGCACAAGGAGATGCGGCGCCGCTGGGTCGCGCTGCTGTCGGTGCTGACCGTCGTCGCCCTCGTCTACCTGCTGTGGTTCAGCTCGATGCTGGGCGTGCAGCAGGTCGATGTCGTCGGGGCGAGTTCGGTGCCCGCGGACCAGGTCCGCGCCACGGCGGCGGTGCCGGACCAGAAGCCGATGCTGCGCCTGGACACCGACGAGATCCGCGACCGGGTGGCGCAGATGCCCGGTATCGCGACCGTCGACGTCTCGCGATCCTGGCCGAGCACCCTCGAAATCACCGTCACCGAACGTACCGCGATCGCGTTCTTCGACAGCGGGCCCGGCGGCGACGGCGTGCACCTCGTCGACGGCGGGGGAGTGGTGTTCAAGACCGTCAAGGAGCGGCCCGCCGGGCTGCCCGAGCTGAAGCTGCCGTCGGTGTCGGCCGACGACCCGGTGACCCGCGCGGTGACCGGCGTCCTCGGCGTGATCCCGCAGCAGCTGCTCAAGCAGGTCACCACCGCGACGGCGAAGACCCCCGGCAGCGTCGAGTTCGCGCTGGCCGACGGAAAGACGGTGCGGTGGGGGACCTCGGCCGACACCGAACGCAAGGCGAAGGTCCTGGCGGCGCTGCTCACCCGCGAGGGGAAGGTCTTCGACGTCTCGGCCCCCGATCTGCCCACCGTCTCCTGACGAAACGCGGGGCGCTCAACGGGTGACGAGGGCTTCGATGCCGTCCAGCAGGCGTTCCAGGCCGAACGCGAAGGTCTCATCGGCGGCCTCGCAAGTGTCCGCGTCGTAACCGCCGCTTTCCCAGATCCGCGTCATCGCCGGATGGCGTTCCACGTCGAAGTACTTCTCCCAGAAGACCGACCGCTGCCCCCACCAGGCGTCGGTCGACTGCCCGGTCTCCTGTTCGACCTGCGCGGTCTCGGCGAACAGCGTCGCGTTGGCCTGCACGTAGATCTCGATGCTGTTCGCGGCCGCGGCCGTGTTGCGCGGCTCCAGCCCGATGTCCGACACCGCCGCGATCAGGTACTCCTGGCCCGCCATCAGGCCGGGGCCGAGCACCGGCCGCACCATCGACGTCGAGCGCAGCCACGGATGCGCCCGGAACACGGCCAGTGTGCGCTCGGCGTAGAGCCGCACCTGCTCGCGCCAGCCGTCCGGCCGCGGATCGCCGGGGCCGGGGAGGTCCCGTTCGGCGAGCACCGAGTCCACCATGAGGTCGAGCAGTTCCGTCTTGCCGGGGACGTAGGTGTAGAGCGTCATCGTGCCCGCGCCGAGTTCCTTGGCGATCTGGCTCATCGACACGGTTGCCTCGCCCGCGCCGTCGGCGAGCGCGACGGCGGTGTCGATCACCTGGTCGAGGGTCAGTTTCGGCTTCCGCCCCCTGGTCGGCTGCCGGGCTTCGCCGCGGTCACGCCACAACAGTTCGAGGCTGCGCTCGAAGTCCATCCACACTCCACTCGGCCGTGAAGCTGGATTCTACATTCTCGTATGCGGTACGGTTAAAATTATCCCGTAGGGCGTACGAAAAGGAGTGGGGAATCGTGACGATTCTGGTGACCGGTGCGACCGGAAGCGTCGGCAGGCTGCTCGTCGACGAGCTGGTGGAGGCCGGGGCGCCGGTGCGGGCGCTGACCGTCAACCCGGTGAAGGCGGCGTTGCCCGAGCAGGTGGAGGTCGCCAAGGGGTACCTGGGCAAGCCGGAGACCTTGCCGGAAGCCTTGAAAGGTATCGAGACCGTGTACCTGGCGCCGCTCGCGGCCAAGGTGGACGACTTCGTGAAGCTGGCGAAGGACGCCGGAGTACGCCGGGTGGTGGCGCTGTCCGGCAGCAACGCCGACGACCCGGTGGAGAATTCGAGCGGCGTGGACTACGCGATCATCGAGAAGGCCGTCCGGGAGGCGGGCTTCGACTGGACGTTCCTGCGGCCGGGCGCGTTCATGAACAACACCCTCGGCTGGGCCGGGACGATCAAGGCCGAGCGCGTGGTCCGCGAGGCCTACCCCGAATCGCGGATGACGCCGATCGACCTCGCGGACATCGCCGCCGTCGCGGCGCACGTCATCCTGACCGACGGGCACGTCGGCAAGAAGCACACCCTGAGCGGTCCGGAGGCGATCAGCCAGCGCGAACAGGTCGCCGCCATCTCGGCCGCGCTGGGCGAAGAGGTGGTCTTCCAGGAGCTGACCCGGGAAGAGGCGAACAAGCAGTGGGCCGCCGCCGGGATCCCGGCGGAGATCGCCGAATGGCTCCTCGACGGCTTCGCGTACTTCACGGAGAACCCCGACAAGCCGACGGGGGTAGTCCAGGAACTCACCGGACGGCCCGGCGTCACCTATGCGGAGTGGGCGGTGACGAACGTCGAAGCGTTCCGCTGAATGGTCGTGAGTGGCGGTTCGGGTTGTCTGGAGGGGTAAGGGCAAAGGTGGCGTGTCCTGAAGGGGCCCTTTGAGACGGTGAAGGTCTCAAAGGGGCCGTTCGGGGCATCAGGGTTCGACGTTGGGGCTGCGGTGTTCCCGATGTGGCATTGGGGACGCTCAACGCCTCCAGTGCCACATCGGGAGCACTGAACCGGGGTGGCGAGGGTCTCCTTCACTACTGTCAGGGTAAGCAAAAAGGCCCTCGCGGACACGCCACAATTGCCCCGCCCCTTCCTGACTGTCCACAAGGGACACTATCGAGACAACCCTATGTCACGTAGCTCAAGTTGATCTTGGGTGAGGTTGGCAGGTGGGGTGAAGGCTCCCTTCGCTGTGTCTGATGTGACGAAGGGGCGCCTTCGGCCCCTGGTGAATCGCCCATCCGGGCATCGATCGAACATCGAGTCAGTGAAAAGTGTTCTTTGTGGACACTCAGGGTACGGCCGGCTCCCGTCGGCCAGTCCAGAACCACACCGCGCGGGCCTCCACTGCCTCGGAGCCAGCGAAGGGGTCCTTCACCGCAGAGGTCGGTCACGCCGCATTTGATTACCCCTCGATAACCCGAATCGCCACTCAAGACCCGCTGCGCCGATGACGGTCCGGGCGGGTGATCGCAACAGCCTTACCGGTCCTCAGCGAGCCCGGCGGGGGAGGCGGGTCGGCAGTGGCGCACCACGCCGCGGCTGATCCGCCGCCGGGGCGGTCGCGTCGGCGGGCGGCGAGGACGGCCGCTGCGGCTGCGGCAAGGGCGGCGGGGCCTGTGATTCGCGGGGCCAGGCCGGGGTGATCATCGCCTGTGCTCCGACCCGGCGGACCGGCAGTCCGTGCGCCTCCCGTGCGGGCAGGCCTGGCCAGATCTCGCCCGCCTCCTTGGCGGCGTCGCGGATCGCGGTGCCGTCGAGAGAGGTGTGCGTCTCCTCGATGTCGCGGTCGAGCCATTGGACGATGAGCTCCAGCGGCCCGTCGGGCGGCAGCGGCCACAGGAAGATCTCGTGGTCGACGTGGAACGCCGAACCGCCCAGCCCCTGCGCGCGCAGCACCGGCTGGTCCGGTTTGGTGGCCGACGGCACGGAGATGGTCTCCGAACTGGCGCGCCTGCCGTCGGGGAAGAGCACTCCGACCAGCAGCGCGTTGTAGTCCGGGACCCGGCGATGGTCGATCAGGCCTTCGCCGGGTTCGTCCAGCAGCAGATCACGCGAGTACACCGACAGCTGGAAGGACACCGACTCCGGCCACACCTCGATACCGCGCAGCGCCACGATGGTCCGCTCGGCGCGGCCCAGCGGCATCGACCAGGGCAGGATCGCCGGGACGATGTACTCGTGCGGCGGCTCCACCCAGGGGCGGCCGTTGTAGCCGAACAGTTCCTGTTCCGGCACCGGGAACAGGGGGCGGCTGCGCGGGGCGTCCGTGAAGAAGCTCATCGTGGACCGGGCGCGGCAGCACGCGGGGTGAACCTGTCCGACCTGCCGCTCACGCCGTCGACGACCACCATGCGCTCACGGTAGCCGATGACCACGCCGGTACTGAACGGTTTCACCGCACCTTTCGCGTCACCCGAAGCCCTTGACCTTCACTTTCGTGCCCTTCGGCACCTTGGTGCCCGGCTGCGGATCCTGCTCCAGGACGAAGTCGAAACCGCCGTTTCCGCCGCCGTTGCCGTTGCCGTTTCCGCGACCCTGACGGTCGGGCTCCAGCCCTGCCTGTCGCAGGATCTGGAACGCCTCCTCCATCCGCTTGAACGTCACGTTCGGTACTTCGACGGCGTTCGAAACGAACACCCCGATGCGGCGGTTGCTCGCCTTGCCGCCGCCCTTCGGGTCGGTGCGGACCACCTGACCGGCGGCGAACTGGTCGGAGAACTCCTCGCCGGCCTGGAACGGCTGGAAGCCCGCCTGCTGCAGGATCTGGAACGCGGCTTCCTTGCTCTGCCCGGTGACGTCCGGGACCGGCGGCAGCGGCTCGGGGCCCTTCGACAGGATGATCGTGACCTGCCCACCGATGTTCAGCTGCGAACCGGGGCTCGGGTCGACGCGGATCACCTTGTTCTTGGCGACGTCGCTGTACTCCTGCTCGCCCTGGACCGGGGTCAGCTGCGCGGCCTTGATCGCCGTCTCCGCGTCCTGCGGGCTCGTGCCGGCCTGGATGTCCGGCACGATCGGGCGGCCCTTCGACAGCACGACGTTGACCGTGGAGCCCGGCGCGAGCGACGTGCCTTCCGCGGGGTCGGACCGGATCACCGTGTGCTGGGCGGCGGTGTCGCTGTACTCCTCGGTGTAGGCCGGGGTCAGCTTCGCCGAGCGGAGCGCGTCCCCGGCGGCGGCCTGGTTCATCCCCGCAAGTTTCGGCACGGACGACGAGCTCGGCCCGGTGTCGTTGAGGATGAAGGCGAACGCGCCGATCAGGCCGCCGAGAACCAGCACAGCGGCGGCGACCATGACGTAGAGGCGCTTGCGCGACCCCGGCTGCTCGTCGTCGGCGGCCGGTTGAGGCCGTGGGGGAGGCGTGCGGGGTGGCTGGGCGGCGGGGATCTGCGGCTCACGGTGCAGTGCCTGCGTTCCGCGCGGGCCGGTGACCGGCATGGTCGCCTCGGCGACCGGGGTCAGCACCGTCGTCGCCAGGGCCGGGTTCGCCGCCGGGACGGCGGGGATGCCGGGAGTCGTGCGTTCGGCGTCGGTCTCCCGGTCGGCGTCGGCGGGCAGCGGCACGGGCACCGGGACGGCCGGGACGCCGAGGACGGTACGCAGGTGGTTCAGCTCGGCGAGGAACGCCGCGGCGTCGGCCGGACGCTGCTCGGGGTCGCGGCGCGTGGCGCGCAGGATCAGTTCGTCGAGCAGCGGCGGGATGCCCGGCCGCAGCTCGCTCGGGCGCGGGACGTCGTCGTTGACGTGCCGGTACGCCACCGAGAGAGCTGTGTCGCCGGTGTACGGCGGACGTCCGGTGAGCATTTCGTACAGCAGGATCCCGGCCGAGTAGACGTCGCCGCGCGAGGTGGTCGCGCCGGTCGCGACCTGCTCGGGGGACACGTAGGCGACGGTGCCGAGGATGACGCTCGAACTCGTGGTGCCCGCGCTCGCGATCGCGCGGACCAGGCCGAAGTCGCCCACCTTGACCACGCCGCCCGAAAGCGCCGTGCCGCCGCGGCCGATGAGCACGTTCTCCGGTTTGACGTCGCGGTGCACCAGCCCCGCGGCGTGCGCCGCGGCCAGCGCGGAGAGCACCGGTTCGATGATGCTCAGCGCGAGCGCGACGTCCAGTGGACCGTGTTCGGCGAGCAGTTCACGCAGGGTCCCGCCGTCGACGAGTTCCATGACCAAGAACGCGCGGCCGGACTCCTCGCCGCCGGGGGTGTCGAAACCCTGGTCGTGCACCGCCACCACGTGTGGATGATGCAGCCGGGCCGCTGACCTGGCCTCCCGCTCGAAACGCTCGACGAACGACCTGTCGTCGGCGAACCGCGGGTCCATGATCTTGATGGCGACCTGGCGGTCCAGGCGGGTGTCGACGCCGCGGTACACCGACGACATCCCACCGCGTGCGAGCAGCTTGTCCACCCGGTAGCGGCCCTCGAGCAGAGTGCCCACCAGCGTGGGGTCCGTGCGTGTCACGGCTATGGATCGTACGGAAGTACCCATGTTCTGGTGTACGGGACCTGGCTCGCCGAGGATCACGATTCCCGCCATTTCGTCGAATCGGCGGTATACGTGACCGGTCGGGCACTCTCCGTCATGGTCCGGGTCGTCACCCATGCGTACTAACGGAGCGGGAGACGGAATGTGGCACAGTGTCACCTGTGAGTGGTATTCCCGTCGCCGACGACGTTCTCGATGCAGATGTGGCCGTTCTCCCGGTTCCGGAGGTCGCGACCGCGCTGAACGTCTCGGCCAACAAGGTCCGCCAGATGCTGCGCGACGGCCACCTGATCGCCGTCCGGCGGAAGGGCGAGCTGTACGTCCCGGTCGCGTTCCTGGTCAAGGACGGCGTGGTCAAGGGCCTGGCGGGCACCATCACCGTGCTCGCGGACGCCGGTTTCAGCCGGACGGAGATGCTGCGCTGGCTCTTCGCCGCGGACGAGACCCTGCCGGGGACCACTCCGGTCAACGCGCTCCGCACCAGCCACGGCACCGAGGTCAAGCGACGCGCGCAGGCGATGGCGTTCTAGCTCTGACCAGCACGAACGTCGCGGCCGCCAGAAGCTGGCAACCCGCTGCGGCGCTCAGCGCGGCGGTTACGGAGAGTGCGCTCAGCGGCCCCGCGAGCGCGGCACCCGCCGCGAGCCCGGTGATCTTCACGCTCGCCGCCGTCGTGAATACCTGAGCCCGCACTCGCGTGGGCGCTTCGCGATGCCGGATGGCGAAAAGCGCCGAAAGCTGCGGTCCTTCGGCGAATCCGGCGAGCACGGCGGCGGCCAGCAGAGTCACCATGTCGTGCCCTGATGCCGCGAGCAGGAAGCTCGCGCCCAGCAGGACGGTGCTGGCGAGCACGGTGCGATCCGGCGGCGGCGGCCTGCGGGCCAGCACCGCGTTCGCGACCAGTGACGCGGCGGCCAGCACGGTGAGCAGTAGCGCGCCGATGCCCGGATTCCCCAGCCGATGGGCGCCGAGCAGCGGATAGCAGACGATGGCGACCCCGATGCCGACGAAGGACATCGTGGACGTCGCGGTGGCGCGCAGCAGGGTGCGGTTGCGGAAGAGGACCGCGAACCCGTCGGCGAGTTGACGGCGGATCGGTGTCGCGGGTGTCGCCTCGACCGCGGGGAGCGACCACGCGGCCGGGAAGGCCGCGGCGACCAGCGTGATCGCGACAGCCACCGCCGCCGGTGCTCCGGCGTACGCGGCCACGAGGCCGGCGAGTCCCGGACCGACGAGGCTCGCGGCGGTGAACGTCATCGCGTCCAGGGTGCTGGCCCTCGTCAGCGGTGTCTCGCCGCGGACGTTCGGCAGCTGCGCCGTCCACCCGCCCGCCAAGGCCGGGTTGAGCAGCCCGGCCGCGACGGCCACCGGGATCGCCGCGGGGATTTCGACCAGCGCGAGCACCGCGCCGAGCCCGCCCGCGTAGGCGAGAAGCGCCCACGCCAGCAATCGGCCTGGTCTGGGACTGCGGTCGAGCAGAGCGCCGAGCAGTGGCCCGCCCGCCGCCGCGGAGATCGTCAGGCCCGCGAGCAGCGCGGACCCGGTGGCGGCCGAACCGTCGACACCGATGCCGAGCAGTAGCAACGCCGGCCCGGACAGCTCGTCGCCGGTCCTGGCGATCGTCGCGCCGGTCAAGTAGGCGGCGAGTCCGTAACGGCCTCTCATGGACAAGACGTTACAGTGGGATATGACTTCAGCGCAGCGGGATTTCCTGCCGGGCCGTTCGGCTCGGGCGGCGGCGCAACGGGCGGTGGATCTGCTGACGGTGCTGCTGGCGCCGGAACCGTCGGTCGCGTCGGTTCGCGCCGTACTCGAGGCGCACGGCGAGACCTCTGTCGAGTTGAAGCCGTTGGACGTGGCTTCGTTGCGTGAGGCGGCCGCGGAACTGCGCGACGTCTTCGCGGCGCGGGATGTCGCGGAGGCGGCCGGAGTGCTCAACCGGCTGCTGGCTCGTTACGCGCATCCGCCGCGGTTGACCGATCACGCCGACGGGTTCGGCTGGCACCTCCACGTGGACGCCGACGACGACGGGCCGTGGAGTGCATGGCTGGTGACGTCGTCCGCGCTGGCGCTGGCGGTGTTGCTGGCGGACCGTCAGGCGCCGCCGGGTGGGTTGTGTGCGGCTTCGGGCTGCGGGAAGCCCTTCGTGCACTTGGGCGGGGGAAGCCCGCGGCGGTACTGCTCGACGCGGTGCGCCACCCGGGAGAGGGTCGCCGCTCACCGGCGCAAGTCGCCTGCGGTGCAATGAAGGACGCTTTCACAGCAAAAGTTGCTATGAAAGCGTCCTTCATTGCACGCCGGAAGCGGGGCTCAGCCCTGCTTGTCCCGCCAAGCGATCCAGGACCGCAGCTTGTCGAGGTTGTA
The DNA here is from genome assembly GCF_037997115.1 of Amycolatopsis coloradensis. Taxonomy (NCBI): domain Bacteria; kingdom Bacillati; phylum Actinomycetota; class Actinomycetes; order Pseudonocardiales; family Pseudonocardiaceae; genus Amycolatopsis; species Amycolatopsis coloradensis. The sequence goes on along the minus strand of NZ_CP150484.1, from coordinate 7,782,737 downwards.
GTCCGGACCGCCGGTCGCCACGGTGAACAGCGAGACGCCCAGCTCCAGCAGCTTCGGGCCCAGCTCCTCGGGCTCACCCTCGACGGCGACCGAACGCTCGATCTCCTTCGGGTCCCGGCCGACGTCGGCGCAGTGCTGGTCGAGGATCTTGACCTTGCGCTCCACGACCTCCGGGTCGCCGAAGCCGTGCCAGATGTCGGCGTGCTTCGCGACCAGGCGCAGGGTCTTCTTCTCGCCGCCGCCACCGATCAGCACCGGGATGTCCCGGACCGGCTGCGGGTTCAGCTTGCCCAGCCTGCTTTCGATCCGCGGGAGCGCCTCGGCGAGGTTGTCGAGCCGCCCGCCCGCGGTGCCGAACTCGTAGCCGTACTCGTCGTAGTCCTTCTCGAACCAGCCGGAGCCGATGCCGAGGACCAGCCGTCCGTCGGAGATGTTGTCGACGGTGCGGGCCATGTCGGCGAGCAGTTCGGGGTTGCGGTAGCTGTTGCACGTCACCAGCGCGCCGATCTCGACCCGCGATGTGGACTCCGCCCAGGCGCCCAGCATGGTCCAGCACTCGTAGTGCAGGCCCTCGGGCTCACCGTAGAGCGGGTAGAAATGGTCCCAGTTGAAGACGATGTCCACGCCGAGGTCTTCGGCCTCCGAAGCCGCCCGGCGGATGGCCTTGTATTCGGCGTGCTGCGGTTGCAGCTGGACACCGATCCGGATCTTCCTGTTCGCAGCAGTGGTCATGTTCGCAGCCTAAGCCTGGAGTTGCTCCACGCGCTCGCCAGCATCCTCGGCAGTGCGACTCCCAGCCGGCGACGGCGCGGGACGACCGCGCGGGTGTTCAGCACGTCGTAACCCAGTGCCGCGATTTCGTCGAGGATGCCTTCGTAGAGCACGAGCGCGGTCCGCACGCAGTCGCGGGATTCCGCGCGCAGCAACGGGATGCCCGCTTCGGCGCGGCGGTACACCGCCCGGTTGCGTGCCACCGCGACGGCGAGCGCGCGCCGCACCCGCCGGTCGGGCAGCCCGCGGGCACGGGACCATTCGAGCAGTTCGCGGTCGACGCCGAACGCGGCCAGCTCCTCGGTCGGCAGGTACAGCCTTCCCCGGTCGAGGTCTTCGCCGACATCGCGCAGGAAGTTGGTCAGCTGGAACGCTTCACCCAGCGCGGCGGCGCCCGGCACGGCTTCGGCGACCGGGACGACGGTGCCGAAGACGGGCAGCATCTGCAGGCCGATCACCTCGGCCGAACCGTGGATGTACTCCCGGAGATCGGCGTAGGTCGCGTACTCGGTGTTCTTGAGGTCCATCGCCATGGACCGCATGAAGGCGTCGAACAGCTCGCGGTCCAGGTCGTGGCGCCGCACGGTGTCGGCGAGCGCGGTCAGCACCGGATCGGCGGGCGTGCCGCCGTCGAAGACCCGCGCGACCATGACGGCGACCTCGTCCAGGGCGACCGCGGGATCCGTGCCGGGCGCGGGGTTGTCGACCACTTCGTCCGCCATCCGCGCGAAGCCGTACAACGCGTGCGCGAACGGACGCGTCCGCGCCGGCAGCAGCCGGGTCGCGAGGAAGAACGTGCGGCCGTAATGCGCGTTGATGCGGCGGCATTCGGTGTACGCGGCCCGCAACGACGGCTCGGTGATCCCCGCGGCGTCGAGTTCGTTCATCGGCCGGTGACCCTTCCCGCCGCGAGCCTGCCGGAGATCACCACCGGAGGGATTCCGACGCCCGGTGTGGTCCCGCAGCCCGCCAGTACGACGTTTTCCGCCGCTCGCACGAGGTTCCCCGGCCGGAACGGGCCGGTCTGGGCGAAGGTGTGCGCGAGCGAGAACGGTGTGCCCGCGGTGAGCCCGCGCTCCGCCCAGCCCGCCGGGGTGATCGCCTCGTCGACGGAGAAGTCGTCCGCGAACCCGGTGAGGCCGCGCTTTTCCAGTGTGCGCACCAGTTCCGCGCGATAGGCGGGACCGACCCGGCGCCAGTCGATCTTGCCGCGGCGCAGGTTCGGCGCCGGGGCCAGCACCGAGATCACCTGGCCGCCGCCGGGGGAGAGGCCCGGTTCGGTCGCGGTCGGCCGGGTCACCAGCAGCGACGGGTCGCTCATCAGCTTGCCTTCGCGGATGATCTCCGAGAACGTCTTTTCCCAGGCGTGACCGAAGAAGATGGTGTGGTGGCCCAGATCCGGCCAGGAGTCCGGCGCGTGTCCGTGCAGGACGACGGCCGACGGCGAGTACCGCAGCGGCAGCGGCCGCCGGGGGCGGGCACCGAGCAACCGGTAGGCGGTGCCGAGTTCGGTGGCGAGAACCACGGTATCGCAAGGGATCCGCTCGCCCGAGCGGGTCCGCACCGCGCGTACCCGCGAGGAAACCCTTTCCAGCCAAGCGGCTTCGGTGCCGAACCGCAGTTCCGCCCCGGCGCGCTCGGCGGCGCTCGTCATCGCCCGCGCGATCTCGCCCATCCCGCCCGAGGGGTAGTAGACCCCGCCGACGGTGTCCATATAGGAGATGACGCCGTACGCGCCGATCGCGCGCGCCGGATCGAGGCCCGCGTAGAGCGCCTGGAAGGAGAACAGGCGGCGCACCCGGTCGTCGCGCAGGAACCGGCCGATCTTCGGGCCGAGACGGCCGAAACCGCCCAGGGCGGCCAATTTCGCCAGTTCCGGGCGGACGAGATCGAGCGGGGAATCGAAGTTCGCGCCGATGAAGTGGTCCTTCTGGACCGCGTACAGCTCGGTCAGCCAGCGGCGGAGCCTGCGGTAGCCGTCGGCTTCGGCAGGGCCCGCGGCCGCGCGGATCTCGGCCTCCATCGCCGCCGCCTCGGTGTGCACGGCGATCGTGCTGCCGTCGGCGAACCTCGCGCGGTAGGCCGGGTCGAGCCGGGTCAGCGTGAGGTTGTCCGCCAGGGATTCGCCGACCGCGGAAAAGGCCTCGTCGAGAAGTTCCGGCATGGTCAGCACGCTGGCACCGGTGTCGACGGTGTTGCCGCCGAAATCCGCCTGACCGGCCCGGCCTCCCGGGCTCTTGTCCTGCTCCAGCAGGGTCACCCGGCGGCCGGCGCCGAGCAGGTGCAGCGTCGCCGACAGCCCGGCGAGCCCGCCACCGATCACCACCACGTGGTCACTCGGACCGGTGACAGTGCGCATCAGTACGTCCGCTGGGTCGCCTTGACGACCAGCCCGGTCAGCGCGGCGGGAGCGGGTTCGGCCAGGTGAGCGCGGTCCAGCGTCGCCATCGCGGAGTCGGTGAGCTCGTCGATGCGGCGTTCCACCGCCTCGACGGCGCCGACGTCCTGCAGCGCCTCGCGCACGGTCTCGACGGCGTCTTCGGACAGGTGAGCGTCGCCGATGGCGTCGGAGATGACCTTCGCCGCCGCGTCCTTGCCCTGCTCGGCCGCGCCCTGGAGACCCAGCGCGACCAGCAGTGTCCGCTTGCCCTCACGCAGGTCGTCGCCCGCGGGCTTGCCGGTGACCGACGGGTCGCCGAACACCCCGAGCAGGTCGTCCCGCAGCTGGAACGCCACGCCGACCTCGTCGCCGAACTCGCGCAGCGTCGCGATCAGGGCGTCGTCGGCGCCGCCGAGCGCGGCACCGAGGTGCAGCGGGCGCTGGACGGTGTACGCGGCCGTCTTGAGCTTGCAGATGTGCAGCGCCGCCTCGGGGGAGGCGTCGCCGGTGGCCTGGGTGCGGACGTCGAGGTACTGGCCGGCGAGGACCTCGGTGCGCATCGCGCGCCACGCCGGCCGCGCCGCCGCGAGGGCCGCGGGCGGCAGCGGGGCCTCGGCGAACATGTCGTCGGCCCAGGCCAGCGCGAGGTCGCCGACCAGGACGGCGGTCGCGAGCCCGAACGTGCTCGGCGAACCCAGCCAGCCGCTGTCGGCGTGCAGTTTGGCGCCCGCGATGTGCACCGTCGGGGAACCGCGGCGCGAATCGGAGGAATCGATGAGGTCGTCGTGGATCAGCGCGCACGCCTGGATCAGCTCCAGGCTCGCCACGGCCTGCAGCACGCCTTCGACGTCCGGCCCCGCCGGATCGCCGCCCGCGCCGCGCCAGCCCCACCAGGCGAAGGTCGGGCGCAGGCGCTTGCCGCCGCCGAGGACGAACCCGGCCAGCGCGTCGATCCCGACCCCGACGACCGGTTCGGTGCGGCGGATCTCGGCACCGGCGCGCTCGAGGAACCCGGCCAGCGCCCGCTCGACGTGGGCGGGCAGATCGGCGTCGTAGGCGGACGTGTCCATGAGCACATCCTCCGGGAAGCACATCCCCGTGACCCAGTCGGGTGCCTTCGAATGTGGCGGAACTCGCCGCGTTTCGTCCTCTGAATGCGGTAGTTGCACGCGCAAGGACCGCATTCAGAGGACTAAACGCGCGTCTTGTCGTAGTGCCGCTTCGCCCGCGCCCGGTTGCCGCAGTCCGACGAACTGCACCAGCGCCTTGAGCGGTTGCGCGTGTGGTCGGTGAAGACCCAGCCGCAGCCCGGGCCCTCGCATTCGCGGATCCGTTCCAGCTTCTCGGATCGAAGCAGTTCCTCGGCCTCCAGCGCGAGGAAGTGCGGCAAGGCGGCGTCGTCCGTCAGCGGCACCGTCCACCGCAACGGCAGGGACGGCGCGAGCTCGGCGTGCCGATACGCCGCGAGCAGGGGCTTCCGCAGCGGTGTGGTGTCCGGTGGATCCGACACGAGCACGCGATACAGCGTCTCGCGGAAGGCCTTCACCATCTCCAGGACGGCTTCGGGGATCTCCAGCCGTTCGGTGCCGGCGCCGACCAGGACCACCCACTCGGACAGTCGGTCCGGGGTCGAAAGCCGGTCTTCCCGCCGGGCCGGATCGCGCCGCCAGGAAACGGTGTTGACCAGGTCCAACGGCACGCTTCCGCCGATGCTGTCGTACCCGTTCCAGTGGCCGTCCATGATTCTCCTAATGGTCAAAAGCAGTTTAGCTTGTTAGTGTCGAGGTCATGACGACGCTCCGGCGGAACTATCTGGCCGGCGCCCGCATCGGGCTCGGGCTGGGTGTCGCGACCTTCGTTCTCGGTGTCACCTTCGGCGCGTACAGCCAAACGCTGGGCTGGGGGATCGCGGCCCCGATCNTCGTTCTCGGTGTCACCTTCGGCGCGTACAGCCAAACGCTGGGCTGGGGGATCGCGGCCCCGATCGTCGCGTCGATCCTCGTGTTCTCCGGCTCGGCCCAGTTCGCGATGGCCACCGCGCTCGCGGGCGGCGGGAACCTCGCCGTCGCGGTCGGCGCGGCGGCCCTGATCAACGCCCGGTTCCTGCCGATGGGCGCCGCCGTCGCCTCGGATCTGCGCGGTGGACGCCTGCGCCGCGCGTGGGAGGGCCAGGCCGTCGTCGATGGTTCGTGGGTGGCCGCCCACCTCGGCGAAGGGCGCTTCGATCGCGAAAAGCTCATCGGTTGCACGGTCGTCCAGTTGCCCGCCTGGGTGCTGGGGACGGTGCTCGGTGTCCTGGCCGCGCCGCCACTGGACGTCGTCTCGCGGTTCGGGCTCGACGTCGTGTTCCCCGGCTTCTTCCTGGTCCTGCTCGTCGACGAACTCCGCCGTTCGCGCCAGGCTGTCCTCACCGCGGCCCTTGCCGCCTGCCTGGCGGGGATCCTGGTGCTGTTCGTCCCGGTCGGGCTCGCGCTGATCGGCGCCTCCGCCGCCGCGCTGCTCGGACTGGGGGCGCGGCGATGACGCTTTGGCTCGCCATCGTCCTCGTCGCGCTGGTCAGCATCGGGTTCAAGGCGGCGGGCCCGGTCCTGCTCGGCGATCGGACGCTGCCGCCGCGGCTCGCGGGCGTGATCGCGCTGCTCGCGCCCGCGTTGCTGGCCGGTCTCGTGCTCACGGACGTGGCCGGTCCGGCCTGGTCCGGGCTCGACTGGACCCTCTGCGCCGGCCTTGCCGCGATCGCGGTGACCTACGCGCTGCGCGTGCCGGTGCTCGCCGCGATCCTCTGCGGGGTCGTCGTCACCGCCGTTCTGCGCTTCCTGGTCTAGCTCCAGAACGGGCCGCTCAACCCGGCCCGGGCGAAGTACGCGGCCGCGGCGGCCGGATCCCGGCGGGTGTACCCGTGCTCCAGCCTGCCCTCGTACCACCCCGCCGCGAGCCGCCACAGCGTCGCCAGATCCATGACGTATCCCTTGTCCTGCCCCGTTTCCGCCAGCCATCCGTCCACACAGGACTCACCGCAGAACAGGCGCTGGTTGCCGCAGGTGTACACGACGTCGTCCCACATCCGCGCCATCGGCACCAGGAAGTGCGCGACCAACCCACCCTTCGGCGGAGTGCGGTCGTTCACCAGCAGGGCGTGCGGCTCGCCGCAGCCGCGGCAGCGCGTGGACACCAGCACCTCGGGTTCGGCCTTGACCAGATGGGGGATCGCGAACGCGTCCCACGCGCAGCCGCCCCACCACAGCGTGTGCGCGCCCATCACGGAGAATCCCAGCGGGATCGCCGCGAACGGATGCGCCAGCACGACGTGCTCGCATTCGTCGAGCACGAGATGCCGTCGCTTCGCCAGCCGGTGCAGTGCCTGTTTCGCCACCGCGAGTGATCCGTGGGCGGCGTCGGCCAGTTCGGGGGACGTCGGCGGCCTCCCGTGCTCGGCGAACGCGCGGTAGACCGCGACGCGGACGTCCTCATCCCAGCTGGTGTCGGTTTCGGCGCTCATGGCGGCTCCCTGTGCTCGTCACCGAGTCTCCCCAGCCCGGCTCCACTCGGCAACCGCTCGTACGTGGCTGAAGTCGCACGCCCATAGCCTGAGAGGGGCTCCCAGCCAGCGGACATTCCCCCCTAAAATGGCGGAATGACTTCGGTGGTCGAGCGGTTGCAGGGTGATGGACCCGTGTTCTCCATCGAGTTCTTCCCGCCCCGCGACGCGGCAGACGAGGCCGTGCTGTGGAAATCGATCCGGGAACTCGAGCCGCTGGACCCGGCGTACATGTCGATCACCTACGGCGCCGGCGGCTCCAGCCGGGACGGCACGATCCGCAGCATCGCCCGCGTCGCCACCGAAACCACGCTGGTGCCGATGGCGCATCTCACCGCCGTGAACCACTCGGTCGCGGAACTGCGCAACGTCATCGGCTGGTACGCCGCCGTCGGCGTGCGGAACATCCTCGCGCTGCGGGGCGACCCGCCTGGCGACGTCTACGGCGACTGGGTCCCGCATCCGGAGGGGCTCAACTACGCCGAGGAGCTCGTCGAGCTGGTGCGTTCGCTCGGCGACTTCTGCGTCGGCGTCTCGGCCTTCCCGTACGGCCACCCGCGGTCGGCGAACCTCGAAGCCGACACCGAGTACCTCGTGCGCAAGCTTCGCGCCGGCGCGGATTTCGCGATCGCGCAGCTGTTCTTCGAGCCGGAGGACTTCCTCCGCCTGCGCGACCGGGTGGCGGCCACCGGCTGCGAGGCGCTGGTCATCCCCGGCATCATGCCGCTGACCACGCCGCGGACACTGCACACGTCCATCAAGCTGTCCGGCGCGCCGGCGCCGCGGCGGCTGCTGGACCGGCTCGAACCGCTGGCCGGCGACCCCAAGGCCTTCCGCGCCGAAGGGATCGACGCGGTGACCGAACTGTGCGAGCGGCTCATCGCCGAAGGCGTCCCCGACCTGCACTTCTACACGTTCAACCGGTCCAAGGCCACGCGTGAGGTGGTCAGCAGGCTCGGGCTGGTCCCGGCCCGCGCGTAACTCCGTACCGAAGTCGCCCGCTGTCCCGGTAGCGTGCCGGTCATGGCTTCAACCGCGCGAAGTGTGCACCAGATCTGTGACCGGTACGTCGACGACTACGCCGCGGCCGACCCGGTCGCCGCGACGACGTTCGGCATCTCCGGATACGACGACCAGCTGACCGACTACTCGCCCGCCGGGCACGCGGCGCGGGCCGCCATCGCCGCCCGTGCGCTGGCCGACATCGAAGCGGCCGAACCCGCCGACGACGGCGAGCGCGCGGCCAAGGCGGTGTTCACCGAGCGGATCGGGTTGCACCTGGAGATCCACGAGGCGGGTCTCGACATCGCGGCGCTGAACGTGATCGAAAGCCCCGTGCAGGAACTGCGCATGGTCTTCGACTTCATGCCCACCGACACCGCGGAGGACTGGGCGACGATCGCCGCCCGGATGGCGAGGGTGCCCGAAGCGCTCGACGGTCTCCGCGCCTCGCTGCTCGCGGCCGCGGACGCCGGCCGGGTTTCGGCGTTGCGGCAGGTCGGCAAGGTCGCCGAACAGGCGGAAACCTGGGCCGGTCTGAAGGACGAGGCCGGTTTCTTCGAAACTCTCGTCTCGGGCGCGAAGGACGTCGACGAGAAGCTCCGCACCGAACTCGGTCAGGCCGCTCACGCCGCGCAGGAGGCGTACGCGGAGTTCGCCGGTTTCCTCCGCGCCGAACTCGCCCCGCTGGCGCCGGTCAAGGACGCCGTCGGCGCCGAGGTCTACCGGCTGTGGTCCCGGTTGTTCACCGGAGCCACCTTCGACCTGGACGAGGCCTACGCCTGGGGCTGGGCCGAGTTCACCCGTATCGAGACGGAGATGCGCGAGGTCGCCGGCCGGATCAAACCCGGCGCCACCCTCGCCGAGGCGGCCGCCGTCCTCGACGCCGACCCCAAGTACGTCGTGCGCGGCCGGGCCGAATTCCAGGCCTGGATGCAGAACCTGTCCGACAACGCGCTGAAGTCGTTGCGCGGCAAGCACTTCGACATCTCCGACCGGGTGATGGCACTGGAGTGCAAGATCGCCCCGCCCGGTGGCACCGTCGGCGCGTACTACACCGGCCCGAGCGAGGACTTCTCCCGCCCCGGCCGCATGTGGTGGTCGCTGCCGCAGGGCCGGGACGAGTTCACCACCTGGCGCGAGGTCAGCACCGTCTACCACGAGGGCGCGCCGGGTCATCACCTGCAGATCGCGACCGCGGTCGACCAGTCGGAGTCGCTCAACAAGTACCAGCGGCTGCTGGCGTTCACCTCCGGGCACGCCGAGGGCTGGGCGCTGTACTCCGAGCGGCTGATGGAGGACCTCGGGTTCCTCGCCGACGACGGTGAACTGTTCGGCATGCTGTCCGAGCAGCTGTTCCGCGCCGCGCGGGTGATCGTCGACATCGGCATGCACCTGGAGCTGGAGATCCCGGCGGGTACCGGCTTCCACGAGGGCGAGCGGTGGACGCCCGAACTGGGACTGGAGTTCATGCTCACCCGGACCGTCACCGACCCGGCCCACGTGCACGACGAGATCGACCGCTACCTGGGCTGGCCGGGGCAGGCGCCGTCGTACAAGCTCGGCGAACGGCTCTGGCTCACCGCCCGCGACGAGGCCCGCGCGCGGCAGGGCGACGCGTTCGACATCAAGCAGTTCCACACGCGGGCGCTGGCGCTCGGCGGGATGGGGCTGGACACCTTGCGGGAGATGCTCGCGGCCTTGGACTGAGGTCCCGCGGGGCCACTGTTCGTGCAATGAAGGAGCCTTTCATAGCAAAATTTGCTATGAAAGGCCCCTTCATTGCACTTGCCGGGCACCCGACCAGTGCCGCAATTCACGTGCCTCCGTACCCGAAGCCTTGATACGTTCCTTCTCGTGCACCGGATCTTTCTCGTCACCCCACCCCCCGCTGCCTGAGCGGGGTGTCTCCGGCCGCGCGGCGTTCCAGCCGCCCGGCCGATCCGTGCTGCACTGAAGCACCCCGCGTCGTCGACGTCCTTTCCGACAGACACAGACGCAGGAGCGTTTCCCCATGTCCGTTGCCGTACCCACGCGCGCCCGATCGTCGGCCGCGCTCGTCCTCGCCGGAGTCCTCTGGGGGACCGGCGGTCTCGCCGGATCCCTGCTCGCCTCCCGGGCGGGCCTCCATCCACTGAGTGTCGCCGCGTACCGGCTGCTCATCGGCGGCGTGATCGCCACCGGCTATCTCTGGCTCACCGGGAGCCTCCGCGGTTTCCCCCGCACTCCTGAGGTCCGCCGCCGTCTGCTCGCCGTCGGCGGGCTGTTCGCCCTCTTCCAGACCAGCTATTTCGCCGCGGTCTCGCTGAGTTCCGTGAGCGTCGCGACGATGACCACCATCGGCAGCGCGCCCGTCCTGCTCGCCGTCGCGACGGCCGTCAAGACCCGCCGGCTGCCCGGAGCGTGGACGGCGGTGTCCGTGGCCGGGTCCCTCGTCGGGCTCGCGCTGCTGCAGTGGACGCCCGGACAGAAGGTCAACGTCGCCGGAGTGGTGTTCGCCCTGCTCGCAGCGGCTGGGTTCGCCGCGCTGACGCTGGTGACCGCGACCCGCGTCGAAGGCCTCGATCCCTTGCCCACCACGGCTTTCGGCTGCCTGATCGGCGGCGCCGCGCTTGCCCCGGCCGCGCTGTGGTTCGGGATGGCGGTGCCGGTTCAGGCCGACGTGCTCGCGCTCGTCGTCTACTTCGGCGTCGTGCCGACGGCGCTGGCGTACGCCGCGTACTTCCGCGGTCTCGAAAGCGCGCATCCCGTACTGGCCGCGTTGTCCGCCCTGCTCGAACCGTTGACCGCCGCGCTGCTGTCCATGGCCGTGCTCGGGGAACGGCTCGGCGCCGTGGGCTGGTGCGGCGCGGTGGTGCTCATCGCCGCGCTCACGGTCGCCTACTCGAAACCCTAGAGCGGCAGCGTCCGGCCGAGGATCGCGAACGGCCGCGGATCCCCGGCGAAGTGGTAGTCCCGCAGCACGTCGACGAAGCCGACCCGCCGGTACAGGTTCCAGGCCCGGCTGGTGCCTTCCGGCGTGGAAAGGAGGACGTGGGCGCTGGGCACGCCGTCGAGCAGCCGTCGCAGGAGGTCCTCGCCGATCCGCTTCCCCTGGCTTTCGGGGCTGACGTGGATCTCGGTGAGCTCGAAGTAGTCGGACATCCAGTGCTCGGCGGCGGCCTGGCCCTCACGCCGGGTCAGGCCGTGGCGAACCTGTTCGTGCCACCACTGGCCGCCGCGGCCCTTGTAGCCGTAGGCGAGCCCGAGCAGGACGCCGTCCGCGTCGAGCGCGGCCATGCAGCGCCAGCCTTCGCGCAGCGCGTGCGTGAGCCACATCGGCGCGCGTTGCTCCGCCGTGCCTTCGGGATAGCGCATGGCGTTGACGTAGATGGTCAGCGCCTCGGGGAGCCGGGCGCGGAACTCGTCCGCGGACAGCTGGACGTAACGGGTGCATTCCGAGGACATCGCGGTCACGGGCGCCCATCCTGCCCGTCGCCCGCGACGTCCGCGGGAGTGCCCCCGGTCAGCGCGACGAGGCCGTCGAACGTCGTGGGGTACACCGACTTCGGATGCCCGGCGGCGGCCCAGACGACCTCGTGGGCACGTAACGCGGTGTCGACGAGGGTGGTCAACGCCTTCGGGTGACCGACCGGGGCGACGCCGCCGATCGGCTGCCCGGTGTGCGCGCGGACGAACTCCGCGTCCGCCTTGCCGATCTCGTCGGCTCCGGTCAGCGAGGCCAGCAGCCCGGTGTCGGCGCGGTGCGCGCCCGACGTCAGGGCGAGCAGGGCCGTTTCGATGTCGCCGGTGCGGCTGCGGAAGACGAGGCTGTTCGCGATCGCGCCGACCTCGACACCGAGCGCTTCGGCGGCCTGCGCGGCCGTGCGGACTTCGGCGGGGAGGATCCGGATCCCGTCGGCGGCGGCGTGCTGGCCCGCCTCGGCGAGCGCGGCCGCGACCTTGGCCACCGAGGGATGACCGGACCGGTCGATGGTGCTCATACGCCTATGAGATCACGTGACCAAGGCCGTGTCCCGCACCACATGCGGCGATCACCCCGGTACGGGGTTGAGGAAAGGGGCACTTCGGGGTTACATTGGACTTGTTCGAACAGACGTTCGACATTCGGTGAGCGCGCACCGGTAGGTGCCCGGCGCGGGGGCGGGGGAAGCGCCTCGGCGCCGGGCACCGGCCGGCGCTCACGTACAGGAGGAGGGTCGTCATGTCCGTTTCGGTCGTGTCCCCCGACGAAGCCGAGAGGCCGGGGGGCACCGCGCAGCCCGCCCTGCCGATGTCGTTGCGCCCGCCGGCACCACCCGCGGCGGTCTCCTTGTACGCACAGGCGAGGCGGGGGCTCGCCGAAGCAGAGCGGGAGAGCGATCCCGCGGAGCGGTTCATCGGGGCGTATCTCGCCGCGCTGCGGGGCGCGGCGGCGGTACTGGAGGCCCGCGGCCGTCCGCACCGGGGCCGTGCCCGGCCGGCGAGTGGCTGGGTACTGCTCGACTCCGTCGCGCCCGAGCTGAAGGAATGGGCGGCGTTCTTCGCGGCCAATTCGGCGACGCGGGCCGCCGCGCAGGCGGGCATCACCGGAAAGGTCACCGTCGAGCTGGCGGACGAGCTGACCCGGGCCGCCACGGTGTTCCTGGAACTGGTGCGACGGGTGGTGCACGGGCTGCCGATGGGTGACTCGGCGCATGTGGCCTGAGCAGCCTGTTGGCGGAGCTGGGTTTCCTTCGTGACTTGAAAGACCAGCCAGCGCCCTGCGACGCCGATCGCGGACGCGGGTTCACCTATGGACAGAGCCGCCACGGAGAGGGGGTGCCCGATGGCCGGGCAGGCCATGATCGACCAGGGCAGGTTCCTGGAAGTGATCGGCGCCGAAACCGAGTTGATGGCCCAGGTGGCGCACACCGCGTCCGCCGACGCGCCGGTCCCGACCTGCCCGGGCTGGACGCTCGGCGAGGTCCTCAGGCACGTGGGCAGCGTGTACCGGGTCACCCGCCGCTGGATCACCGACGGACGGCGTCCCGAGCACTGGCAGCGCAAACCGGGGCCGGGACAGCACCTGGAGGAGTACTTCCGCGAGGGCAGGGACGAACTCGTCGCCGAACTGTCCGCCCACGACCCGGACGAACTGGCGCCGACCTGGTGGCCGGCGGACCGCAGCTACGGGTTCTGGCGGCGGCGGATGGCGCACGAGACGACGATCCACCGGATCGACGCGGAGAGCGCGGCAGGCCGGGAAGTCTCGGAGATCCCCGAAGACGTGGCACTCGACGGGATCGACGAGGCGCTGGTGCTCTGGTTCGGCCAGCGGCTGCCGTTGCTCGGACTGTCCGGCACCAAGACCGGCTCGGTCGGCGTGCGCACCGCGGGCCACACCTGGATCGCCAGGGCGGGGCCCACGGAGACGGTCGCCTGGCGGTGCTCGGCCGAGGAAGCCCAGCGCGCGGACGACCTGATCACCGGGAAGCCGGACAAGATCTACCGCTGGCTCTGGGGCCGGGCGGGTCCGACGGCGGTGACGGTCAGCGGAGACCAGGACATGGCGGGACAACTCTGGGCCCTTCTGCGGCTCGCGACCCGATGACCGGTCGGTGGGGAAGCCAAACCGGTCACGCCAGTCGGCGGAGCTAACGATGTGCCTGAGAAGCGACCGAACTCCGGTTCACCTGAGACGCACAGAAGTGTCGGTGGTGCCGTCTAGGTTCACCGGTGTGGCAGCACAGCTGGTGAACCTGGTCTTCGACTCGGCCCTTCCCAGAGATCTGGCGGGTTTCTGGGAAGGGCTGTTCAGCTGGGACGCCCCGTTCCAACCGGCGTTCCGCTCCGAGGCGGGCCCCAAACGGGGCAAGAACCGCCTGCACCTGGATCTGGCGAGCCGTTCGCCCGAGCACCAGGCCGAGCTGGTGGACCGTGCGCTGTCCCTCGGCGCACGGCATATCGACATCGGCCAGGGCCCGCCGGAGGAGAAACGGGTGCCGTGGGTGGTGCTCGCGGACCCCGAGGGCAACGAGTTCTGCGTCCTCGAGCCGCGCGAACAGTACGAGGGCACCGGCGCGATCGCTTCGGTCGTCACCGACGCCCTCGACCCGGAGCGGCTGGCGCGGTTCTGGGCGGCCTCCCTGGGCTGGGAGGTCGGCGTCCGGGAAGAGGCGATCGTCGGCCTGCGGCCACCGGACGGCCGCGGCCCGTGGATCGAGTTCCTCGCCACGCGGGAGGAGAAACGGCACAGGAACAGGCTGCGGTTCGAGATCGCGCCACGGCGAGGCAAGAGCCGGGCGGCCGAAGTCCGGCGCCTGCGGGAGCTGGGCGCGTCAGGGCAGCGTGGCGATGCGATGGTGGATCCGGAGGGCAACGAGTTCAGCGTGCTTTCTCCCCGCTGAGTGTTTCGCCGGGGTTGCGCGGTGGCGTCGAACGCTGACCTGAGCGAAACACCCGCGCCGTGGGCAGGCAACAACCGGCCGGGACCGTGGAGTCATGGAGACCTATCGAGCCCGGCCCACCCTGGTCCATCCCGGCGAAGAGACCGCGGCCGCGTCGGCATGGCGTGTCCGGATCCGCGTGGACGACCGGCCCGGCACCCTGGCCAGGATCGCGATCCGGCTCGCCGACCTCGAATGCAACATCCTCGGACTGTCGGTGCTCCCGGTCCCCGGAGGCGTGCTCGACGAGATCGTCCTGCGGCCGGCCACCGGTCTGCCGCGCCAACTGCTCATCGACGCGATCCGCGACGAAGGATGCGAATGCTCCGCCGTCATCGACGCGGATCTGGCCGAACTGGTCGACCCTGCCACCGCGACGCTCACCGCGGCCAAGAGGGCTGTCGAGGAGCCCGGTGGCCTCGCGGAAGTGCTCCGCGGCGTCCTCGCGGCCGACGTAGTCACCAAGGTCCCGTCGATCGAGGCGAACCCGGCCCGCACGGAAGGCGGGCACCGCGCGGTGTTCCCGGCAGGGGACGGCGCCGCGTTCGTCGCGCGCCGCCGGTGGTCACCGTTCGTCGAACTGGAACTGAGCCGCGCCGTCGCACTGGTCGGCCTGACCACCGCCGTCCGCGACAACGTGACCGGTCCGATCGTGCTCGACCGGGCCGACGGCACCGCGATCGTCCTGCGCAAGGGCGTCCCCGGTGACGCGNCGATCGTGCTCGACCGGGCCGACGGCACCGCGATCGTCCTGCGCAAGGGCGTCCCCGGTGACGCGGAAGCGGTGTCCGCGCTGCACCAGAGATGCTCGATGACGACGCTCTTCCACCGCTATCACACCGGAATGCGCGCCGTGCCGCGTCGCTGGCTGCACCGGCTCCTGATGCCGCCGCGCGGGATCAGCCTGCTCGCGGCCTGCGGCCGTGACGTGATCGGTCTCGGCCAGCTGATCCCGGCTGCCGAGGGCGGCGCGGCCGAAGTCTCGCTCCTGGTCGAGGATTCCTGGCAGCGCCAAGGCATCGGCACGGCTTTGCTCGCCCGGCTCGCCACTCTGGCCGTGGCCAAGGGGGAGCGCGAACTCACCGCAGTCTGCCTGCCCGGCGACGACTCCCTCCACCGCACCGCCACCCGTGTGGGGCTCCGGCCCGAACGCGCCCCCGGCGACCCCGGCACCCTGCGCTTCCGGCTCCCCGACCCGCGCATTTAGTCCTCTGAACGCGGTAGTTCGGTTACCAACCACCGCATTCAGAGGACGAAATGCGGGAGTGGGTCAGCGGTTCCAGAACCAGTCTTTGCCGCGGGCCTCGCCCAACGCGCGCTTCTTGCGTTCGGGGGTGAGGCGCTCCAGGTACAGCTTGCCGTCGAGGTGATCGGTCTCGTGCTGCAGGCACTGGGCGAGCACGTCGACGCCTTCGACCTCGACCGGCTCGTTACGCAGGTCGACACCGCGCACCACGGCGTGCTTCGCGCGGACGACCGGGAACCACAGCTCCGGCACGGACAGGCAGCCCTCGCCGATCTCGTGTGTTTCTTCGGACAGCTCGACGATCTCGGGGTTGATCACGTACCCGCTCAGTCCGCCGACGTCGTAGCTGAACACCCGCAGCCCGACCCCGATCTGCGGCGCCGCGAGACCCGCGCGCCCGGCTGGTTTCACCCCGTCCATCAGATCGGTCACCAGCGACTCGATCTTCTTGTCGAATGTCGTGACCGGGTCGCATACGGTCTTGAGCACGGGATCCCCGAAATAGCGCAGGTCGCGCATCACCATGGTCGAACGTCCTTCTCCGCAGGTCTGAGCGGTGATTCTAGGCCCGCAGGCGCAGCCCCTTGGGAGTCGCCCGGAAACCCGCCTCCTGAAGGACGGCTGAAAGCTCCGAAGTGAGCGCCACCTCGCCGTCGGCCTTCTGCACCGCGAGCTGCCCCAGCCAGCCTTCCCGCACCGCCGTGGACAGCGCCCGCGCGGCCGAGCGCAACCTGTCCTGATCCTCGGTGAAACTCAGTAGCGACCGGCCGCCGCGTTCGACGTACATCGCCGGGATACCGTCCACGAGCACGGCCAGCGCGCCCGCTTTCCTTGCCGGACGGTGCTTCGTGTCTCCTGTCGCGGCAGGCCATGGCAACGCGGCACCGTAGGGTTGGGCCGGGTCGGCGGCGGCGAGGACGACGGCGCCTTCGGTGGTGGTGCGCTGGTTCCCCGACTGCGCGCGCAGCCTGTCGACGGCGCCCTTCGCCGCGAACTGCGCCGCGCCGAGTCCTTCGACCACGTACCCCCGGACGACCTGCCCCGAATCCTCCATGCCGCGTAAAACCTTGTAGATTCCCGAAAAACCGCCCGTCACACGCTCGGTATCGAGGGCGCCGCGGGTGAGGACGCCGTGCCGTTCCAGGAAGGCCTCCGTCCGCGCCAGCGCGCGCCTGGTCGGATCGGCTTCGCGTCCCGGGGCCAGTGCCCAGCGGCCGGCCACCGTCGGCGGCCCTGTGCGCGAAGGCATCGCCGGACGCCCGGCCCGAAGCCGCGCGTACCGGCCGCGAGGAGCCTGTCGCCGTGGCTTGTGCGCCGCGCCGGAACCGGAGACCTGCGCCCGCAGCGGGCCCAGCGTGTCCCCGGTGACCAGACCGGCCCACACGAGATCCCACAGCGCCGCCACGACTTCGCCGTCGCCGGGCGGGGTTTCGACCATCGGCGACACCCGGTCCACGAGCTGACGGAAGAACTGCGCTCCACCCTCCAAAGTGGACAGAATGGCCTCGTGGAGCGGGCCGGAGGGCAGATCGTCGTCGAGATCCGGCAACAGCAGATCGGCGACGTCCGTGGGGGCGAGCGCCAGCCAGCCGTCCCCGCCGGACAGGGATCCGCAGCCGCACCAGGTGACCTCGCCCGCCGTGGTGAGTTCGTCCAGCAGCGACGGGGTGTAGCCGGGCAGCCTGCTCGGGAGGATCAGCGACTCGACGGCGCTCGCCGGGAGCGGGGCACCGGCCAGTTGCTCGACCACGGACAGGACGTCGTCCGCCGTCGGCGCCGACCGCACTCGCGCCCCGATGCCGTGCCACGAAGGCAGGAACCGCCCCAGCGCGGCCGGTTCGACCGGTTCGACCTCGGCCCGCAGCCGGGCCAGTGACGCCCGCCGGAGCCTGCGCAGCACCGACGCGTCGCAGAACTCCATCCCGACGCCGTGGGTCTCCGGATGCCCGACGGGGCTCAGCTCGCCGCGGACCAGCCTGCCCTGCGCGGTCAGCCTGTCCAGTACGCCGGTGACCACGGCAGTCCCGAGGCCGAACCGCTCGGCCGCCTGCCGGGCGCTGAACGGGCCGCGGCTGCGTGAATAGCGCGACAGCAGGTCACCGACGGGATCCTCGACCGGTTCGGTGAACGCCTCCGGCACCCCGACGGGCAGCGCGGTGCCCAGCGCGTCTCGTACTCGGCCGGCGTCCTCGATGGCGATGAAGCGTTCGCCGCCGCCGATACGGACCCGGATCACCCGCCGCGCGGCCTCCAATTCCTCCAGCCATTCCCGCTGGATGCCGCGCGCGGCGGCCTCCTCGATCGAGAGATCGCCGAGGAACCGCAACAGATCCGCGGCGTCTTCGGCGTTGCGGGCGTGCCTGTCCGGATCGAGGCGTTGCAACGAGCGCTCGACTTCGGCGACGACCTCGGCGTCCAGCAGTTCGCGGATCGCCTCGGTGCCGAGCAGTTCGGCCAGCAGCGTCGAATCCAGTGCCAGCGCCGCCGCGCGCCGTTCCGCGAGCGGGGCGTCGGTCTCGTACAGGAACATCCCGACGTAGCCGAAGAGCAGGCTGCGCGCGAACGGGGACGCCGACGGTGTCTCGACCTCGACCAGCTTGACCTTGCGAGACCGGACGTCGGTCATCAGCTCACGCAGCCCGCCGACGTCGTACACGTCCTGCAGGACTTCCCGCATCGCCTCCAGTACCACGGGGAAACGCTCGTACTTGGCCGCGACCGAAAGCAGCTGGGACGCGCGCTGCCGCTGCTGCCACAGCGGGGTGCGGCGGCGCGGATCCCGGCGGGGGAGCAGCAGCGACCGTGCCGCGCATTCCCGGAACCGCGCGGCGAACAGCGCGGAACCACCGACCTCGGCGACGATCAGCTGCTCGACCTCTTCCGGATCGAGCAGCACGTCCTCGACGCCGATGGTGACCTCGGCGCCGTCCATGTCCAGCGCCTCGGGCAGCCGTAGCACGATGCCGTCGTCGGAATGCGCGACCTGGGCGTCGACCCCGCGGTTCTCCCGCAGGCGGGCCGCGATCGCGAGTGCCCACGGCGCGTTGACCTGCGCGCCGAACGGCGAGTGCAGGATGACCCGCCAGTCACCCAGCTCGTCGCGAAACCGTTCCAGCAGCACGGTTTTGTCGTTCGGCACATGCCGCGTGGCCGACTTCTGCTCTTCCAGGTACGCCAGCAGGTTGTCGCAGGCGTACTCGTCCAGCCCGGCGACGGCCGCGCGTTCCCTGGCCGCCGACGGATCCGAAGTGGACAGTTCGCGGACGAAGGCGCCCAGCGCGCGGCCCAGTTCCAGCGGGCGGCCGGGGGCGTCGCCCTTCCAGAACGGCATCCGGGCGGGCTCGCCCGGCGCGGGGACCACGATCACGCGGTCGTGGGTGATGTCGGTGACCCGCCAGGAGGAGGTGCCGAGCAGGATCGTGTCCCCGACGCGGGACTCGTAGACCATCTCCTCGTCGAGCTCGCCCACGCGGCTCCCCGAAGTACGCTTTCCCGCTGAGGGGCCATCAGCAGAGTCGGGCTTGCCGTCGGAACCCGGCGTCATCACGGTGAACAGGCCGCGGTCGGGGATCGTGCCGCCCGAGGTCACCGCCAGCCGCTGCGACCCCGGACGGCCGTGCAGTTCGCCGGTGACCCGGTCCCAGGTGATCCGGGCGCGCAGTTCGCCGAACTCCTCACTGGGGTACCGGCCGGCGAGCATGTCGAGCACGGCCAGCAACGCGTCGTCCGGAAGGGACGCGAACGGCGCCGCGCGGCGGGCCAGAGCGGCCAGCTCGTCGACGGTCCACGATTCGAGCGCCACCATCGCCACGACCTGCTGCGCGAGCACGTCCAGCGGATTCCGCGGGTACCGCACCGCCTCGATCGCCCCGGACGCCATCCGCTCCGCCACCACCGCGCAGGAGACGAGGTCGCCCCGGAACTTCGGGAACATCACCCCGCTCGACACCGCGCCGACCTGGTGCCCGGCCCGGCCGACCCGCTGCAGTCCCGAAGCGACCGTCGGCGGCGCCTCGATCTGCACGACGAGATCGACGGCGCCCATGTCGATGCCCAGCTCCAAGGAGGACGTCGCCACCACACACGCCAGCCGCCCGGACTTGAGTTCCTCTTCCACATGGGTGCGCTGCTCGCGCGACATCGAACCGTGGTGCGCCCGCGCGATCACCGGCGCCGCGCCGGTGGTGAGCCCGGACTGGCCGATCGCCTCGGCCGGATACCGCTGATCCGGCTCCAGTTCGCTCTGTTCCGCGACGAGTTCGTTGAGCCGCGCGGTCATCCGTTCGGTGAGCCGCCGCGAGTTGGCGAACACGATCGTCGACCGATGCGCCTGGATCAGTTCGAGGACACGTTCCTCCACCGCGGGCCAGATCGACGGCCGCCGCGGCGCGCCGTCGATGTCCTCCAGTGATCCGGGCAGCCGCGCGAGGCCCGCGTCGAGGTCTTCGTTCTGCTTCGGTCCTTGGGGGCCGTCGAGGTTGGACATGTCCTCGACAGGGACCTCGACGCGGACCTCGATCGTCTTCGCGAGCTTCGGCTGAACGATGGTGACCGGCCTGCCGCCCGCCAGGAACGAGGCGACCTCGTCGATCGGCCGCACGGTCGCCGACAGCCCGATCCGCTGGGCGGGTTTCTCCAGGAGGGCGTCGAGCCGCTCCAGGGACAGTGCCAGATGCGCGCCGCGTTTGCCGCCCGCGACCGCGTGCACCTCGTCGATGATCACCGTCTCCACGCCGCGCAGCGAATCGCGGGCGGAGGAGGTGAGGATCAGGAACAGCGACTCCGGCGTGGTGACCAGCACGTCCGGCGGGGTCTTGCCGAACGAGCGCCGCTCGGCGGCGGTGGTGTCACCCGTGCGCATGCCGACGCCGATGTCCGGGACCGGCAGCCCGAGCCGCCGCGACGCCTGAGAGATACCCGCCAGCGGTGCCCGCAGGTTGCGCTGGACGTCGACCGCCAGCGCCTTCAGTGGCGAGACGTAGAGGACGCGGCAGCGTTTCCGCGGCTCGGACGGCGGTGGCTCGACCGAGAGCCTGTCCAGCGCCCAGAGGAAGGCCGACAACGTCTTGCCCGACCCCGTGGGGGCCACGACCAGCGCGTGTTCCCCCGCGTGCGCGGCACGCCAGGCCCCTTCCTGCGCGCGGGTGGGCGCGGCGAAGGCCCCGGTGAACCAGTCCCTGGTCGCGGGGGAGAAGAGGTCGAGTACGTGTGCCACGCCCTCCATACTGCGCCGGACCACCGACAGTTTCGCTCCGAGGGCTGTGACGAGGCACCCGGTCGGGGACGAGTTCGGCGGGTTCCGCACGTGCGGTGACCTCGCTCATGGGAGCATCACCGCCAGCGCGGCCGGATCGGTACTGGGGCGGCCGCCGTTCGTCTGTGAAGGGGTATGAGCTGTGCGGATCCTGTCGGTGGACCTCGGGACGTCCAACACCGTGGCCGTCCTTTCGGCGCACGGGAGGCCCCCGCGCGTGGTCGAAGTCGACGGTTCGGCCAACATGCCGTCCGCGGTGTTCGCCACCGAGGACGGCACGATCATGGTCGGCCGGGACGCCGAGCGCCGCGCCCGCCTCGACCCGACCCGCTTCGAGCCCAACCCCAAACGCCGCATCGACGAGCAGACGCTCCTGCTGGGCACCGACGTCATCCCGGTCAGCGAGGTGCTGGCCGCGATCCTGCGCCGCGTCCTCGACGAGACCACCCGCCAGCTCGGCGGGGACCTGCCCGACGAGGTCCGGCTCACCCACCCCGCGCAGTGGGGCCCGACCCGCCGCAACGTGCTGCTGTCCGCCGCCCGGCTCGCCGGGATGGGCGGCAACCTGGTGCTCGTTCCCGAGCCGGTCGCCGCGGCCGCGCACTTCGCGTCGTTCCCCGGCAAGACGCTCGCTCCCGGTCAGGCGCTCGCCGTGTACGACCTCGGCGCCGGCACCTTCGACGTCGCGATCGTCGGCGCGACCCCGAACGGCGGCTTCACCGTCGTCGCCGAAGACGGCCTTCCCGACCTCGGTGGCCTCGACGTCGACCAGGCGCTGCTGGTGCACGTCGGCCGCGAGGTCTCGCACAAGGATCCCCAGCGCTGGCAGCGGGTCCTGCGACCCGAGTCCACTCCGGACCGTCGTACGCGGCGCGCGCTGCAGGAGGACGTGAAGGCGGCGAAGGAAGCCCTCTCGCGGCACCCGCAGACCGAGGTCCCGATGCCGGAGCCGTTCGAGGACGTCCTCGTCACGCGAGGCGAGCTTGAAGCGCTGGTGCGGCCGTCGATGCTGCGCAGTGTCGAGCTGATGTCCCGGGTGGTCCGCTCGGCCGGGATGACCCCGGACCGGCTCGCCGGTATCTACCTCGTCGGCGGTTCGAGCCGTCTCCCGCTGGTCGGCAGCCTGATCGCGGAGAAGCTCGGCGTCGTCCCCGGCAGCCTGGACCAGCCCGAGACCGCGGTCGCGCTCGGCGCCCAGCACGTCGCTTCCGACGGCATCAGCTCGCGCACGCAGGGCGTCGAAGGGCAGGTCGCCGCGGGAACCGGCCAGCACCAGGTCGGGCCCGGTGCTTCGGGCCCGTACGCGCCGCCGCCGCAGCAGGTCGCGTCGATCCCGGGGTATACGGGCGGCGGCCCCGGCCAGTCCGGCGGTTTCCCCCAGTCGGGTTACCCGAACAGCGGCCCGCAGCAGGTGCAGCAGCCAGCGCCGACGAATTTCCCGACGTACTCGCTGGCCGGCCAGACCTCCGGTGACAAGGCGCCCGCGCGCAAAAAGAAGCCGCTCGTCATCGGCGCCATCGTGGCCGTCGTCGTGCTGCTCGCCGCCGGGCTCACGTACTTCCTGACGTCCTCGTCGGTGACGACGTACACGGCAGACGAATGCAAGGTGCCCGGCGCGGCCGACGACAAGGGCCTCACCGGCTGCCTGCGCCAGCTCGCAGGGAAGATCGCCGACACCGGCGACTGCAAACCCGGGATGGGCAACGGGCCGGCGAAACCGGCGGAGGACCTCGGCGTGACGTCGACCTGCTCCGCGCCGGGCCGAGCCGGGACCCAGGTGACCTATCTGCAGAGCGACTCCGCGGACAAGCTCAAGGCCTACACCGACGGACTGCTCAAATCGGCCGGTGGGGACCGGACCGAGGCCAAGTGGGCAGGCAACGCCTTGGAAGGCCAGTACTCCTCGGCCGCCGGGCGGAACGCCGCCGTGCTGGTGTTCACCGTGACCGACCGGCCGCTGGTCGGCTTCATCTACCAGGTCCCGGCCGAAGGACAGAACCCGACGCCGGGCGAGCTGGCCGACTACTTCGAAAAGAGCGTCCAGCCGGGCGAATAGCCACTGTTCGCGCGTGAAGGCCCGTGCCGCTGCCGGACGAAGCCGAGCGCCTCGACGCCGGAGATGGTGTGCGGGCCCTTGGTGAACTTCGCGCCGGAGAACTGGTCGTTGACGTCGTTGTTGAGGCAGACGTCGACCCCGCCGATGGCCTGCGTGATCTCGCTGAAGCCCAGCAGGTTGATGGCGGCGTAGTTGTCGATGGTCGAGCCGGTCAGCTGCTCGACCGTCTTGATCAGGGTCTTCGCCCCGGCCTCGTTGGCCTTCTGGTCGAGTTCCTTCGGGTCGGAGACGCCGTTCTCCTGCTGCTTCTTGCGCTCGTCGAGCATCGCGCGGGCGTAGGCCGAGTTGATCTTGTGCTTCCCGTAGCCGCCGGGGATGTCGACGTAGGAGTCGCGCGGCAGCGAGATCGCGACGGCCTTGGAGCCGTCGTTCGGGATGTGCACGAAGATCAGCGAGTCGGTGTTCAGCTCGCCGTCGGCCTGCCCGGCGCGCAGCTGGGCCAGCACTTCCTTCGACAGCGGGTTGCCCTGCGCGTCCGTGCGGCTGTCGAGACCGACGAGCAGGATGTCGCGGGCGCCGTCGGCGGGCTTCTCGCCTTCGTCCGCGCCGATGCCGACGTTCGCGAAGGTCAGGCCGTCCATCGCGGCCCACGCGTACCCGGTCAGGCCCATCACCAGCAGCGAGACCAGCCCGAGAGCGATCTTGGGGCCGCGGAACGACCGCCGGCGCGGTGCCGGGCGCCGGGGCGGCATGCCCGCGGCCTGACGGGCGGGCGCCGGGCGGGCACCCCGGGGCGGGGCCGGTCGGGAAGGAACGCGTCCGGGCGCGTCCTGCCTAGGCCGGGCGGGACGTCGATCCCCATGCCCATTCCGAGGCGGGTACTCCACGCGGTCNTCTTCCGATCTGGCGTTTCGGGTTCTAACCCGACACGCCACTCACGACCCCGGTGACTACGGGCTGCCCCTGCCGCCTCGGTAGCCCTGGGTCGAGTGTCCCCTCCCCCCGATCGACCCAGATCGCCCTCCGGCAGGCCTCTGACCAGTGCTGATACGACCGATCAGGAATCAAGAAGCACCGGAAGCCCGCCGCGAAATAGCGTTACCGGCATGAACTTCATCGACGCCATCACCCTCGAAGTGGCCGACACCGAGGCCGCCGAACGCTTCTACACCACCGCCTTCGGGCTCGGCCCCGAGCTGCGTCTGCGGGCTTCGCAGGAGCCGTCCACCGGCTTCCGCGGCTACACCCTCTCCCTCATGGTTTCCCAGCCCGCCAACGCCGACGCGCTCATCGACGCCGCCGTCGCCGCCGGGGCGACCGTGATCAAGCCCGCCGCGAAGTCGATGTGGGGTTACGGCGGAACCGTGCGGGCCCCGGACGGCGCGATCTGGAAGATCGCCACCTCGGCGAAGAAGAACACCGGACCGGCGGCCCGCGAATTCGACGCCATCGTGTTGCTGCTGGGCGTCGCCGACGTGGCCGCGAGCAAGAAGTTCTACGTCGAGCACGGCCTCACCGTGGGGAAGAGCTTCGGCCGCGTGTACGTCGAGTTCGAATCCGGCTCGAGCCCCGTGAAGCTGGCGCTGTACAAGCGCAAGGCCCTGGCCAAGGACGCCGGCGTGTCCCCGGAGGGCACCGGCTCGCACCGCATCGCGATCTGCGGTACCGCCCCGTTCACCGACCTCGACGGCTTCGTCTGGGAGACCTCGACTCTCGCCGCCCAGTCCTGATGTGCCACTACCGGATGCCCCCGCTCGCCGCTTACCAAGGAGAAACCGCAATGACCACCACGTACGAAGGATTCACGGCCGAAGAGAAGGCCGCGATGAAGGAACACGCCCAGGACATGAAGAAGGCGGCGCGCCGCGGTTCGGCCGCCGGCAAAGCGGCGGCGGCCGAGCAGGACGTGGTCGCGAAGATCGCCGAGATGTCCGATGAGGACCGAGCGCTGGCCGAGCTGGTCCACACCGTCGTGAAGGCGAACGCCCCGATGCTCGCGCCGAAACTCTGGTATGGCCAGCCCGCCTACGCGCTGGACGGCAAGATCGTCTGTTTCTTCCAGGCGGCGGCCAAGTTCAAGACGCGGTACGCGACGCTCGGTTTCAACGAGGCCGCTCAGCTGGACGACGGCGCGATGTGGGCGACGGCCTTCGCGCTGACCGGCGTCACCCCCGATGTGGAACAGCGCATCGCCACGCTGGTGAAGCAAGCCGTCAGCTGAGCGACCGCAGGCGATGCCCGGCGGCGAGCTCGCGGGAGGTTGTTGCGAAAGCCACTTTCGCAACGTCCTCTCGCCAGGCCACCCCACAGCGCGAGTGGCAGCTCGCTTTACCGCGTGAGTGGCCACACGCGGGGTGGCGGCGGAACCCTAGGCTCGGGTGATCACTGGGAGGACCACATGATCACCATCAAGCCTTTGAAGCCCGAAGACCGCGAAGCCTGGGAACACCTGTTCCGCGCGTACATCGCCTTCTATGAGCGTGTCGCGCCCCAAGAGGTCTACGACCGGGCCTGGCGAGAATTCCGGACCGGGGAGCGGATGCACGCGCTCGGTGCCCACCTGGGCGGCGAGCTCGTCGGGATCACGCATTTCCTGGTGCACCCCAGTACTTCCGCGCTCACCGACGTCTGTTACCTGCAAGATCTGTTCACGGCGCCGCAAGCCCGGGGCAAGGGGGTCGCGCGGGCGTTGATCGAGGCCGTCGCGGCCTGGGCGCGCGACCGCGATTGCGACAGGGTTTACTGGCACACCAAGGAATCCAACGCCACCGCGCGCCGCCTGTACGACCAGGTCGCGGTGAATCGGGGCTTCATCCAGTACCAGCTCCCGCTCTGAAAACAGTGAGGGCCACCCGGCGCGCGAGTGGCCCTCACAACACGGATCAGAGCTTCGAAGCCTCCGCCGCGAAAGCTTCGATCTTCCCGAAGTCCTTGGCCTCCAAGGCATCCTTCGGCGTCAGCCACGAACCACCGATACAGCCCACATTGGACAGTGCGAGATAGTCCGGCGCGGTCTTCACGGTGATCCCGCCGGTCGGGCAGAACTTCAGCCCGGGCAGCGGCCCGCCGATCGACTTCAGGTACGCCACGCCGCCGCTGGCCTCGGCGGGGAAGAACTTCAACGCGGTCAGCCCGCGTTCGGCCAGCCGCATCGCTTCGGACACCGTGCTCGCGCCCGGCAGGAACGGGAGCCCGGTCTCGAACGCGGCGTCCAGCACGGCGTCCGTGCAGCCCGGGGTCACCAGGAACTTCGCGCCGGCGGCGGCCGCCTGCTTCGCGTGCTCGGGCGCGGTGACCGTCCCGGCGCCGATGACGATCTCCGGGACCTCGGCGGCGATCCGCTCGATGGAGGCGAGTGCCGCCGGGGTGCGCAGGGTCAGCTCGATCACGCCGATCCCGCCCGCGAGCAGAGCCCGCGCGGTGGGCACGGCGTCGGCGGCGTCGTCGAGCACGACGACGGGCATCACAGGGGACAGGCCGAGCAGGTCGGCGCCGGTGGTCACTGGGTTACCTCCACAGGGGTCAACGTGTGCGCCGGAGCGCCGAAGTGTTCCGGCGTGAGCGGTCCGAAGACGCTCGCGCCCTGATCGGCGGGGCCGACCGCGCGGCGCAGCGCCGCGAACAGTTCCCGGCCGGTGCCGGTCCAGGATGCCTCCGAAGGCGGGTAGTCCACCAGTTCACGGCGGGCGAGTTCTTCGTCACCCACGAGGACGTCGAGCGTCCCTGCCTTGGCGTCGAGACGGATGACGTCGCCGTCGGCGATCCGCGCGATCGGGCCTCCCGCGGCGGCTTCCGGGGTCACCTGGATCGCCGCCGGGATCTTCCCGGACGCACCCGACATCCGGCCGTCGGTGAGCAACGCCACCTGGTGCCCGCGGTCCATCAGCACCCCCAGCGCCGGGGTGAGGCCGTGCAACTCCGGCATCCCGTTGGCCTGCGGGCCCTGCTGCCGGATGACCACGACGACGTCGCGGTCCAGCTCGCCGGCCTCGAAAGCGTCCTTGAAGGACTTCTGGTCGGTGAACACGCGCGCCGGGGCCTGCACGATCCGGTGCTCCGGCGCCACCGCCGAAACCTTGATCACCGCGCGGCCGAGGTTGCCCGCGACCATGCGAAGCCCGCCATCGGAGGCGAACGGCCGCCACACGGGACGCAGGACGTCCTCGTCGAGACTGCGCGTCGGGACGTCACGCCAGACCAGCTCGCCTTCGGAAAGGATCGGCTCCTGCCGGTACCGGTGCAGGCCAGGTCCGGCGACGGTCTGGACGTCCTCGTGCAGCAGGCCCGCGCTGAGCAGGGTGCCGACCAGGAACTGGATGCCCCCGGCGGCGTGGAAGTGGTTGATGTCCGCGCTGCCGTTCGGGTACACGCGGGCCAACAGGGGGATCACCGACGACAGATCGGAGAAGTCGTCCCAGGTCAGCTGGATGCCCGCGGCGGCGGCGATCGCGACGAGGTGCATCGTGTGGTTGGTCGAGCCACCCGTGGCGAGCAGTGCGATGACACCGTTGACGACGGCCTTCTCGTCGATCACGCGCGAGACCGGCGTGTACTCCTCGCCTCGCGAAAGCTTTACGACGCGCCGCCCGGCCTCTTCGGTGAGCGCCTTGCGCAGCGTCGAGTTCGGCTGCACGAAGCTGGCGCCCGGAAGGTGCAGGCCCATCACCTCGACGACCATCTGGTTCGAGTTGGCGGTGCCGTAGAAGGTGCACGTGCCCGCCGAGTGGTACGAAGCCGCTTCGGCGTCCAACAGGTCTTCGCGGGTCGCCTTGCCCTCGGCGTAGAGCTGGCGCACGCGCGCCTTCTCCTTGTTCGGCAGGCCCGAGTTCATCGGCCCGGCGGGTACCAGGATCGCCGGGAGATGCCCGAAGGACAGCGCCCCGATCAGCAGGCCGGGAACGATCTTGTCGCAGACGCCGAGCAGCAGCGCCGCGTCGAACATGTCGTGGGAGAGCGCGATCGCGGTCGACATCGCGATCACCTCGCGGCTGAACAGCGACAGCTCCATCCCGGGACGGCCCTGGGTGACGCCGTCGCACATCGCGGGCACGCCACCGGCGAACTGCGCCACCCCGCCCGCCTGGCGGACCGAGCCCTTGAGCATCGCGGGGTATTCCTGCATCGGCTGGTGCGCCGAAAGCATGTCGTTGTAGGACGAGACGATCGCGACGCCCGGCGCTCGCACGGCGCGCAGTGCGGCTTTGTCGACACCTTCCATCGCGGCGAAGCCGTGGGCGAGGTTGCTGCAGTCGAGACCGCGCCGCATCGGTCCTTCTTCGTGGGAGGCGGCGACGCGTTCGAGGTACGCGGCGCGGGTTTCGGCGCTGCGGGCGGCGATGCGTTCGGTGACTTCGGCGATGATGGGGTGGACGTTCGGGGCGGTGCTCATTGTCCGGCTCCGGATCACTGGTCGTGGTGGTCCGCGGGACGGCAACGCTGACGTCGCTGGGTCGTGACAGTGGCCACAGTACCTCGGGGGAAAGCCCGAATCAAAATCGATACAGAAGATCGACTCGCGTGACCTCCGTCACGTCACTAGGTTCCACTGTGCTACTTGTCACATTGCACAACGCGCGGCAGAGTCGAGACGGCGAGGAATCGCTGGCCTTCGAAGGCTCAAGCGGCCAACCGAACCGACCATCGGGAGGTACCGATGTCCACCACAGAGATCGCCGAGCTTCGGCGAGCCATCGGTCAGTTGAGGCAGTGCGTCGGCGCGCTGCGATCCCGATACGGCGACGCTTCGGCGGTACGACGTCTGGCGAACGACGTCGAGCGGCTCGACATCGACGCGACCGACCTCGACACGACCCCGAACGCGGTGCCCGCGCAGGCGAAGGCCGCCGATCGTGTCCAGGTTCCCGATACGCCCTACGACCCGGCGCTGTGGCAAGGCGCCGATGACGAAGGCGTCGGCGGCTACAAGCGCGACCAGCGGTGAGCGCCCCCGCCGGCAACGAGGCCGGACGGGGTACGGGGGTCCGCGCACCGTCGCGGGCCCGGATCGCCGAAAGAACGCTGCGCACCGACCGGTGGTGGCTGTCCCCGCTGCTGACCGTCCTCGGCCTCTCCGCCTTCATCATCTACGCGACGATCAGGTCCTTCGTGCGCACCGCGTACTGGGTGCCCGAGTACCACTACCTGACGCCGTTCTATTCGCCCTGCGTCTCGGAATCCTGCGTCGAAGGCTCCCGGCATTTCGGGGCCTGGATCGGCGAACTGCCGGGCTTCATCCCGCTCGGCTTCCTCGTCCTGCCGTTCCTGCTGGGCTTCCGGCTGACCTGCTACTACTACCGCAAGGCCTACTACCGGGCCGTCTGGTTCTCACCGCCCGCCTGCGCGGTCGCCGAACCGCACGCGAAGTACACCGGTGAGACGCGGCTGCCGTTGATCATCCAGAACGCCCACCGCTACTTCTTCTACGTGGCCGTGGTCGTCTCGCTGATCAACACCTACGACGCGATCACCGCGTTCCACGGCAAGACCGGCGGATTCGGTTTCGGGCTCGGCAACATCGTGCTGACCGGCAACGTGATCCTGTTGTGGGCCTACACGTTGTCGTGCCACTCGTGCCGTCACGTGACCGGCGGCAGGCTCAAGCACTTCTCGAAACATCCGGTCCGCTACTGGATCTGGACGCAGATCACGAAGCTCAACACCCGGCACATGGCACTGGCGTGGACGACGCTCGGCACGCTCGTGCTGACCGACCTCTACGTGATGCTCGTGGCCAGCGGCGCCATTTCGGATCTGCGGTTCATCAACTAGCGGCGCGGGAATCTCCCGTCCCCGGCGACAAGCTTTGAGGTGGCTCTTTTCATGACCGAGGTCGAACGGCTCAACTACGACGTGGTGGTGATCGGTGCCGGCGGTGCCGGTCTCCGCGCGGTCATCGAAGCCCGCGAACGCGGCTTCAGCGTCGCGGTGGTGTGCAAATCGCTCTTCGGCAAGGCGCATACGGTGATGGCCGAAGGCGGCTGCGCGGCGTCGATGGGCAACGCGAACTCGAACGACAACTGGCAGGTGCACTTCCGCGACACCATGCGCGGCGGGAAGTTCCTCAACAACTGGCGGATGGCCGAACTCCACGCCAAGGAGGCGCCGGACCGCGTCTGGGAACTGGAGACCTACGGCGCGCTGTTCGACCGCACCGCCGACGGCCGGATCAGCCAGCGCAACTTCGGCGGGCACACGTACCCGCGGCTGGCGCACGTCGGCGACCGCACCGGGCTCGAACTGATCCGCACGATGCAGCAGAAAATCGTTTCGCTGCAACAAGAGGACTTCAAGGAGACCGGTGACTACGAGGCGAGGATCAAGGTCTTCGCCGAATGCACGATCACCGAACTGCTGACCGACGACGGCCGGATCTCGGGTGCCTTCGGGTATTGGCGCGAGAGCGGCCGGTTCATCCTGTTCGAGGCGCCGGCGGTGGTGCTGGCCACCGGCGGCATCGGGAAATCGTTCAAGGTCACCTCGAACTCGTGGGAGTACACCGGTGACGGGCACGCGCTGGCGCTGCGGGCCGGGGCGACGCTCATCAACATGGAGTTCGTCCAATTCCACCCCACCGGCATGGTCTGGCCGCCGAGTGTGAAGGGGATCCTGGTCACCGAAGGCGTTCGCGGTGACGGAGGGGTTCTCAAGAACACCGAGGACAAGCGGTTCATGTTCGAGTACGTCCCTGATGTGTTCAAGGGGCAGTACGCGGACAGCGAGGAGGAAGCCGACCGCTGGTACACCGACCAGGAGAAGAACCGCCGCACCCCGGATCTGCTCCCGCGTGACGAGGTGGCGCGGGCGATCAACTCCGAGGTCAAGGCGGGCCGGGGATCGCCGCACGGCGGGGTCTTCCTCGACATCGCCAGCAGGCTGCCCGCGGAGGAGATCCGCAAACGGCTGCCGTCGATGTACCACCAGTTCAAGGAACTCGCCGACGTCGACATCACGAAGGAGCCGATGGAGGTCGGCCCCACCTGCCACTACGTGATGGGCGGGATCGAGGTCGACCCGGACACCGCGTCGTCGAGCGTGCCCGGACTGTTCGCCGCCGGTGAGTGCTCGGGCGGGATGCACGGCTCGAACCGGCTCGGCGGCAACTCGCTTTCGGATCTGCTGGTCTTCGGCCGTCGGGCGGGCCTCGGCGCCGCGTCCTACGTCGCGGAGCTGAAGGAGCGTCCGAAGGTCAGTCAGTCCGATGTGGACGCCGCCGCGGCGATGGCGCTCGCGCCGTTCGACCCGCCGGGTGACGGCGTCGAGGAGAACCCGTACAGCCTGCACACCGAGCTGCAGCAGTCGATGAACGACCTGGTCGGCATCATCCGCAAGGCGGAGGAGATCGAGCGGGCGCTGGAGAAGCTCGGGGAATTGCGCGAGCGGATCAAGCGGGTCACCGTCGAAGGGCATCGGCAGTTCAACCCCGGCTGGCATCTCGCCGTCGACCTGCGGAACATGCTGATGGTCAGCGAATGCGTCGCCAGGGCCGCGCTCACCAGGACCGAGAGCCGGGGCGGGCACACGCGGGACGACCATCCGGGCATGGACGCCCAGTGGCGCAACAAACTCCTGGTCTGCTCGGCCACGCCGGGCGACAACCCGGTGGTGCCGGACATCGGCGTCGAGGTCAAGGCACAGACCCCGCTGCGGCAGGACCTGCTGGAGCTGTTCGAACTGTCCGAGCTGGGGAAGTACTACACCGACGAAGAACTGGCCTCGCACCCCGGGAGTCCGGCATGAGCTACAAGGCGAGTTTCCGGGTCTGGCGCGGTGACGCCGATTCGGGTGAGCTGCAGGACTACAGCGTCGAGGTCAACGAGGGCGAGGTCGTCCTCGACATCATCCACCGGTTGCAGGCCACCCAGGCCTCGGATCTGGCGGTGCGATGGAACTGCAAGGCGGGCAAATGCGGTTCGTGCTCGGCGGAGATCAACGGCAAGCCGCGGTTGCTGTGCATGACCCGGATGTCGACCTTCACCGAGGACGAGGTCATCACCGTGACCCCGATGCGGACGTTCCCGGTGATCCGCGACCTGGTGACCGACGTGTCGTTCAACTACACCAAGGCCCGCGAGATCCCGTCGTTCACGCCGCCCCCGGAGCTGAAGCCGGGGGAGTACCGGATGCAGCAGGTGGACGTCGAGCGCTCGCAGGAGTTCCGCAAGTGCATCGAGTGCTTCCTGTGCCAGAACACCTGCCACGTGGTGCGCGACCACGAGGAGAACAAGGAGGCCTTCGCCGGGCCCCGGTACCTGATGCGGATCGCCGAACTCGAAATGCACCCCCTCGACGTCGCCGACCGGCGTGACGAGGCGCAGGAGGAGCACGGGCTCGGGTACTGCAACATCACCAAGTGCTGCTCGGACGTGTGCCCGGAGGGCATCCACATCACCGACAACGCGCTCATCCCGATGAAGGAACGCGTCGCGGACCGGAAGTACGACCCCATCGTGTGGCTGGGGAACAAGCTGTTCCGGCGGGACAAGTAGTCACGAGGAAGTCCGTGAAGGCCTCCTTCCCTACCCTGAGAGTAGGGAAGGAGGCCTTCACGGACNATCCATCCGGGTCAACGCTGTCGCACCGGGCATGATCCACACGGGACTGCACGCCGCGGCGGGAATGCCCGATCGCATGGAGCGGATCGCGCCGACCATTCCGATGGGACGGGCGGGCGAGCCCGGCGAAGTCGCGGAAGCCGTGCTGCCTTCCCTCGGCTCAGCCGAGGGAAGGGGGCCTTCACGCGTTTCGTGCCCGAGGCGGGGCTAGACTTCGCTCGATGCGTATCACGGTCTTCCGGCGGCTGATGGCCGACGAATTCGGTCCCGGACGTGCGGAGACCCTCTCCAGGGATCACTCCTTCGGTGAACTCGGGGGCCGGACCGTCGAACAGGCCCTCGAAGCGGGAATCTCGGCCAAAGACGTCTGGCGAGCGGTCTGCGACGCCTTCGAGATCCCGCCGGAGCGGCGCTGACCTCGGCAAAGGGACAAGAACCCTAGCGCAACGGCGTGTCGGCCACGGCCTCGAACACACGTTCGTCTAGGGTGTTGTCCACAACGGGGTCAGCGATCCACAGCTTGGGCGCGAGGCCTGGAATTGTCGGTGGTCGCCCGTAGCGTCGGACCCGACAGCTCAGAACTGAACAAGCCCTACCCGGCTCAACCAACGAGGTGGACTCCATGGCACCAGCAGCACCCGACAAGGACAAGGCGCTCGAACTGGCCCTCGCCCAGATCGACAAGCAGTACGGCAAGGGCTCGGTCATGCGCCTCGGCGAAGAGGGCCGCGCACCGATCGAGGTCATCCCCACCGGCGCCATCGCACTCGACGTCGCGCTCGGGATCGGTGGCCTACCCCGCGGCCGGGTCATCGAGATCTACGGTCCGGAGTCCTCCGGTAAGACCACCGTCGCGCTGCACGCGGTCGCCAACGCGCAGAAGAACGGCGGCATCGCCGCGTTCATCGACGCGGAGCACGCGCTGGACCCGGAGTACGCCAAGAAGCTCGGCGTCGACACCGACGCGCTGCTGGTCTCCCAGCCGGACACCGGTGAGCAGGCGCTCGAGATCGCGGACATGCTGATCCGCTCCGGCGCGCTCGACATCCTGGTCATCGACTCGGTCGCCGCGCTCGTGCCGCGCGCCGAGATCGAGGGCGAGATGGGCGACAACCACGTCGGCCTGCAGGCCCGGCTGATGAGCCAGGCGCTGCGGAAGATGACCGGTGCGATGAACAACTCCGGCACCACCGCGATCTTCATCAACCAGCTGCGCGAGAAGATCGGCGTCATGTTCGGCTCCCCGGAGACCACGACCGGTGGTAAGGCGCTGAAGTTCTACGCGTCGGTCCGCCTGGACGTCCGCCGCATCGAGACGCTGAAGGACGGCGGCGAGCCCGTCGGCAACCGCACCCGCGTCAAGGTCGTCAAGAACAAGGTCGCGCCGCCCTTCAAGCAGGCCGAGTTCGACATCCTTTACGGCAAGGGTGTCTCCCGCGAGGGTTCGTTGATCGACATGGGCGTCGACCAGGGCATCCTGCGCAAGTCCGGCGCCTGGTATACCTACGAGGGCGACCAGCTGGGCCAGGGCAAGGAGAACGCCCGGAAATTCCTGCTGGACAACCCGGACATCGCCAACGAGATCGAGAAGCGCATCAAGGAGAAGCTCGGCATCGGTGCCGCTGTCGACGCCGAAGCCGCCCCCGCGCCAGTCGACTTCTGAGGGGGATGAGGGATCGGGAGGGTGTGCTCGCGAAGAGCGCTCGCCGGGATCCCTCTGCCGTGCCTTCTGGGGGTGGAACCCCAGACCCCTGCCAGGGGACAAGCTCCCTGGACCCCCCGGGCGTGGGTCGCGCTCGGGGTGAGGATGCGGTTTGAGTTTCGACTGGAGTGATGGCTGAATGCGTGCGCCCAAAGTGGATCCGGCGGAGCTGCCGCCGGACGAGCGGAGGAAGAAGGCCAAGGAGATCTGCTTCGATCTCCTGGCCGCGCGCCCGCGTTCCACGGAGGAACTGCGTCAGGCCCTCAAGCGCAAGGGCTTCGACGAGGAGACGACGGAGACCCTGCTCGGTAAGCTGGACAAGGCAGGGCTCATCAACGACGCCGAGTTCGCCGAGATGTGGGTACGTTCCCGTCATGCCAACATGGGCCTGGCACGGAACGCCCTCGTAGCCGAACTCAAACGCAAAGGAATCGATGGGGATATCGCCGTCCAGGCCGCCGAAGAGGTGGACCGAGAGGCAGAGGAGCAGCGCGCCCGAGAGCTGGTACGGAAGCGCATGCGCTCCTTGGGCAACGTCGACGAGCAGACGGCGATCCGCCGCCTGCTGGGCTTCCTCGCCCGCAAGGGCTATCCCCAGGGGCTGGCCTACACCGTGATCCGCGACGAACTCCGCGAGTTCGGTGCCGAGTCGGCGCTGCTGGACGACGCCACCCTCGACTGACCTCCATCATCTGAGCCGCTCACCGGCCGTGCGGGCCCGATTGCCCGCCGGCCGGTGTTTTGCTCTCTCGGGCGGTGGTCATGAGCGGCGTTTCGGATCAGAGCCAACCCGGTCTTAGGTACCCGCGGTCGGGCGGTTTCGCGTGACCAGAGGGACGACACACGTGAGCAGACGGACGACACGCGTGTCCAGGCGGACGGCTCGGGGGCAGATCCCAGCTACGCGCGTGTTGTCCGTCCAGTCACGTGTGTCGGCCACCTGATCACACGCGCCGTCCGCTCAGTCACGCGAAAGTGCCGTCTGGGCGCACGGTGGTCGTGAGTGGCGTTTCGGGTTCTAACCCGACACGCCATGTACTTGGATCGTGTGCGGCACCTGGCTGCCGTCCGTGAAGGCCTCCTTCCCTACCTTGAGAGTAGGGAAGGAGGCCTTCACGGACTTCTAGGCGATCAGTCGAAGGCCCGCGCGATCAGCGCCTTCTGCTCGACCTCGTGCACCTTGGACGAACCGGCCGACGGCGCCGCCATCGGACGACGCGACACGACGTCCAGGCTGGAGAACACCTCCGGGAGCTTCCGCGGCAGGTTCAGGCCGAAGAACGGCCACGCACCCTGGTTCTCCGGCTCCTCCTGGACCCAGACCGCGGGGGCGCCGTTGTAGCGCTCGAGCGCCGCCAGCAGCTTCTTCTTCGGCAGCGGGTAGTACTGCTCGACCCGCACGATCGCGATGTCGTTCGCCTCGCGCTTGGCGCGCTCGGCCACCAGCTCCCAGTACAGCTTGCCCGAGGTCAGCAGGACCTTGCGCACCTTCGACGGGTCGACGTCGGCGTCGTCGATGACCGACATGAACTTCGACTGGCCGGTGAAGTCCTCGACCGCCGAGGTCGCCGCCTTGTTGCGCAGCATCGACTTGGGGGTGAAGACCACCAGCGGCCGGTTGACCCCATCGAGGGCGTGACGGCGGAGCAGGTGGAAGTAGTTCGCCGGCGTGGACGGCACCGCGACGGTCATCGAGCCTTCGGCGCACAGCGAGAGGAAGCGCTCGATACGGCCGGAGGTGTGGTCCGGGCCCTGGCCTTCGTGGCCGTGCGGCAGCAGCAGCACGACGTCGGAGAGCTGGCCCCACTTGGCCTCGCCGGAGGAGATGTACTCGTCGATGACGGTCTGCGCCCCGTTGACGAAGTCACCGAACTGCGCTTCCCACATGACCAGCGCTTCGGAGTTGGCCACGGAGTAGCCGTACTCGAAACCGACCGCCGCGTACTCGGACAGCGCCGAGTCGTAGATCATCACGCGGCCCTGGCCGTCGGCCAGGTTCTGCAGCGGCGAGTACTCCTGGCCGGTCTTGCGGTCGATCAGCACCGAGTGGCGCTGGGTGAAGGTGCCGCGGCGGGAGTCCTGGCCGGACAGCCGCACCAGGCGGCCTTCCATGGCCAGCGAACCGAAGGCGAGCAGCTCACCGAACGCCCAGTCGATACCGCCCTCACGGGACATCTTGTGGCGGCGTTCCATGACCGGCTTGACCCGCGGGTGCGGGGTGAAGCCCTCGGGCACGTTGAGGAACGCGTCGCCGATGTGCTCGATGACCTCGGTGGTGGTCGCCGTGGGCACCTTCGCCGGGACCTGCTGCTCCTCCTCGACCGAGGGGCTGGCCTTCGCCGGGTGCTTCTCCAGCTCGCGGACCTCGTTGAACACGTGCTCCAGCTGGCTGGAGAAGTCGCGCAACGCGGCTTCGGCCTCTTCGACGGAGATGTCGCCGCGGCCGATCAGCGATTCGGTGTAGGTCTTCCGGACCGAACGCTTCGTGTCGATGATGTCGTACATCGCCGGCTGCGTCATCGAGGGGTCGTCGCCCTCGTTGTGGCCGCGACGGCGGTAGCAGATCAGGTCGATCACGACGTCCTTGTGGAACGCCTGGCGGTAGTCGACGGCCAGCTTGGCCACCCAGTGCGCGGCCTCGGGGTCGTCGCCGTTCACGTGGAAGATCGGGGAGCCGATCATCTTCGCGACGTCGGTGGCGTACTGGCTCGAACGCGAGTGCTCGGGCGCGGTGGTGAAGCCGACCTGGTTGTTGACGATGACGTGCACGGTGCCGCCGGTGCGGTACCCGCGCAGCAGCGCGAGGTTCAGCGTCTCGGCCACGACACCCTGGCCCGCGAAGGCCGCGTCGCCGTGCATCAGGACAGGCAACACAGTGAAGCCCCCTGTGTCACTGTCACCCTTGTCGAGGATGTCCTGCTTCGCGCGGACGATGCCCTCGAGGACCGGGTCGACGGTCTCGAGGTGCGACGGGTTCGCGGTCAGCGACACCTTGGTCTCGCCGTCGCCGAACATGCGGAAGTACTTGCCCTCGGCGCCGAGGTGGTACTTCACGTCACCGGAACCGTGCGCCTGGCCCGGGTCGAGGTTGCCCTCGAACTCCTGGAAGATCTGCGCGATCGGCTTGCCGACGATGTTCGCGAGCACGTTCAAGCGGCCGCGGTGCGGCATGCCGATGACGACCTCGTCGAGTTCGTGCTCGGCGGCCTTGTCCAGCAGCGTGTCGAGCAGCGGGATCGCCGTCTCGCCGCCTTCGAGGGAGAACCGCTTCTGGCCGACGTACTTGGTCTGCAGGAAGGTCTCGAACGCCTCGGCGGCGTTGAGCTTCGAGAGCACGTACTTCTGGACGGCGGGGTCCGGCTTCTCGTGCGGGATCTCGACGCGGTCCTGGATCCAGCGGCGCTCCTCGGGGTCGAGGATGTGCGTGTACTCGATGCCGACGGTGCGGCAGTAGGAGTTGCGCAGCACGCCGAGGATGTCGCGCAGCTTCATCCGCTCCTGGCCGGCGAAGCCGCCGACCGGGAACTCGCGGTCCAGGTCCCACAGGGTCAGGCCATGGGAGAGGACGTCGAGGTCGGCGTGGCTGCGCTGCCGGTAGTTCAGCGGGTCGGTGTCGGCCATCAGGTGACCGCGCATGCGGAAGGCGTCGATCAGCTCGATCACGCGCGCGGTCTTGTCGACCGGGCCGTCCGGGATGTCGGCGACCCAGCGGATCGGCTCGTAGGGCAGGCGCAGGCTGGTGAAGACGTCGTCGTAGAAGCCGTCTTCGCCGAGCAGCAGCTCGTGGATGCGCTTGAGGAACTCGCCCGACTCCGCGCCCTGGATGATGCGGTGGTCGTAGGTCGAGGTCAGCGTCATGATCTTGGAGACGCCGAGGTCGACCAGGGCCTTCTCGCTGGTGCCCTCGAAGTGCGCCGGGTACTGCATGGCGCCGACGCCGATGATCGCGCCCTGGCCCGCCTGCAGCCGCGGCACCGAGTGGTTGGTGCCGATGCCGCCGGGGTTGGTCAGCGAGATCGTGGTGCCGGCGAAGTCGTCGGCGGTCAGCTTGCCGTTGCGGGCCTTCTTGACGATCTCCTCGTAGGCCTGCCAGAACTGCATGAAGGTCATGTTCTCGGTGGCCTTGATGGAGGCCACGACGAGCGTGCGGGCGCCTTCCTTGCCCTTCATGTCGATCGCGAGACCGAAGTTCACGTGCTCCGGCGTGACCGCGAACGGCTTCCCGTCGATCAGCTGGTAGTGCCGGTTCATGTTCGGGAAGTTCTTCAGCGCGCGGACCATCGCGTACCCGATGAGGTGCGTGAAGGAGATCTTGCCGCCGCGCGTGCGCTTGAGGTGGTTGTTGATGACGATGCGGTTGTCGGCCATCAGCTTCGCCGGGACCGCGCGCACACTCGTGGCCGTCGGCACGGACAGCGAGGCGTCCATGTTCTTCGCGATCGCCGCCGCGGCGCCGCGGAGCTGCTTCGACTCCGGCTCGGCGTCCTTCTCGGCAGGGGCCTTCTCAGCCGCCTTGGGCGCGGCCTTGGGCGCCGCCGCCTTCGCCTCGGTCTTCGGGGCCGTCTTCGGCGCAGCCTTCGCCGGGGCGGTCTGCTTCGCGGTGGACTCGGCGTTGCGGACCGTCTGCGGCGTCGGCTTGGCGGCCTGGCCGTTGGTGTCCGGGCTCCCCTTCGCGGTCTCCGCAGAGGTCTGACGTGCGTCGTCAGCCTTCGCCTGCGCGTCCTGCGTTGGCTTGAAGTCCGCGAAGAAGTCGTGCCAGGCGGCATCGACTGAGCTGGGGTCGGCGAGGAACTGGTCGTACATTTCCTCGACGACCCACTCGTTGGGGCCGAATTGTGACGCAGGGCTGCTGCTGGACACGGCTTGGACTCGCCTCTATCCGTCTCGAGATCTTGAACACCGCTGATGCGCCTACCAGGCTAACCCCCTCGGTCGCGGCCGTGTGATGGAACTGGCCTGTGTGAGGCGTGGCGCACTAGGTGATGGGTCACTGTCTCGATCAAGAGACCGAAAACAGGCCCGGTCCGCTTCCTGCGGGGGGAGCAAGGGACCTTTGCTCTCGTTTTCACTGTCCGTGCAGGTCAGGTCACTGTCTCGTCGGTAAAGGTTGGCTGGGACGTCGTGCCCGGACAGCCTGGAGTTCACGTCGGGGGGCTTCGCTGGGTGGAGGATGCGGCCGGTGTCGTGCCGGCCGCCGGTCGCCCGCGAGGTGGTGGCAGCCGATGTGGCTGGACGAGTGCCCGTCGTTCTGGGACGAGGGGCGTGTGCGCCCGCTGGTCACCGAGTCCGGCAAGGTCGTGCTGATGTGCGACTCGTGCTCGGCGGTCTGGCCGACGCTCGCCGACTTCAAGGAGATGGAGCACGTCGAGCCCGACGAGCCGGACTGGACGGTGACGGCCGGGGTGCATGTCCGGCCGGGGACCGTCCGCTGGGCTTCGGCTCAGGACCTCGAGGTCGCCGGGATGAGCGGCCTCAAGTGGCGGCCTTAGCCGGGGTACGGACGCTCCGCGGGTAGCAGCGCTCCGGCGTCTTCGATGCGGTTCGCCGCGACCAGGGCGCCGACCTCGCGCATGACCGGGGTGACGTCGGTGACCGCCGTGATCCATTTGTCGACATAGCGATCGACGGCTTCGCCGCTCAGGCCCATCTGGAGCGAACGGTGCTTCAGGGCGCCGAGCCGGATGCTGCGTTCCGGGTCCCACTGGATACGGACCGGGCTGGCCCTGACCTCGTCCTGCCACGTCTTCAGGTCGGGGTGGACGTCGGGGTCGAAGTGGCTGAGCGCCGCGTGTTCAAGCGCCCACGCGAAACCCTCGCGGGTGATGTCGAGGGCGAGTACGCGCTCTTGGCCGGGCTTCGCGGCCCAGCCGCAGCGGTACGCCATCCAGAGGAAGGACGGCTTGATCCAGGTCATGCGTTCGCGTTTGAACGGCGGCACGAAAGTGCCCGCCTCCAGTGCGGCGTCGGCGATGGCCGGCGAGTACGCCTGATAGACGCGGATGGTGGTCTCGGTGTGCACGGCGCGGATCTGCCGCGCCGGGATCTCTTCGTTCATTTCCCGTGCAGCGTGGCAGACGCCGGTGGCGGCGCGCGACCGAAATTCCCTCGTCATGCTGGCCTCATGGCATTGCTGCGCAAGGGTTCTCGGCGGATCGTGGTCGACGAGACCGCTTATCGGTGGATCGTCCGGCGGAAAGCCCACCTACGCACAGGACGGCGGATATTCCTTTCGTACGGGGTGGAATTGGAGGACGCGCGGGGTGCCGTTCTGGTGGTCCGGACGGATCACGCGCATCCGGTGAACTACATGGGGGTGCCGTCGAAGGCCGTGCTGCCTTCGGATGTCGAACGGGCGATCCGGCTGGCGCTGGCGCGAGGGTGGGAGCCGTCGGCTCCGGGGGCGCAATTCCGGCTGGATCTCTCCGCCGCGTGAACGGCGTTTCGGGCTGGAACCCGATGCCACTCGCGACGCCCCGCCGGAGCCGCGTTCCTGGTGAGTGCCGGCGGTTTCGCGTGCCTGACCGGACGACACGCGTGACTGGATGGACGACACGCGTGATCCGGCGGACGACACGCGTGACTGGATGGACGACACGACCGCGGCTGGGGCCATCCAGTCACGCGAAACCGCCACCACTCACGAGACGTGGTCAGCCGAGGGACCAAAGGCGCGCGTAGTGACCGTCCGCCGCGAGCAGTTCCGCGTGCGTGCCCTGTTCGATGATCCGGCCGTGGTCCAGCACCACGATCCGGTCCGCCTTGGCGGCGGTGGCGAGGCGGTGCGCGACCACGAAGGTCGTGCGGCGGCGCGCGAGCTGCTCCGTCGCGCGCAGGACGGCGGCTTCGGTGGACGGGTCGAGGGCCGCGGTCGCCTCGTCGAGCAGGAGGACGTCCGGATCCACGAGTTCGGCGCGGGCGAGGGCGACGAGTTGCCGTTGTCCCGCCGAAAGAGACCGTCCGCGTTCGCCGACGGGCTGATGGAAACCGGCAGGGAGCGCGGCGACGCCGTCGAGCGCGCCGACCGACCGTACCGCTTCCTCGACCTCCGCGTCCGTCGCGGAAGGCCTGCCGTAGCGGACATTGTCCGCCACAGTTCCCGAGAACAGATGCGCTTCCTGCGGTACCACGCCCATCCTCGTGCGCAGTGCGGCCAGGTCGTACTCGCGGATGTCCGTGCCGTCGATCCGGACCACGCCGCCTGTCGCGTCGTAGAAGCGCGCGACGAGCTTCACCGCCGTCGACTTCCCGGCGCCAGTCGCACCGACCAGGGCGACTGTCTCCCCGGGCGCGACCTCCAGCGTCAGTTCCTTCAGCGCGGGCTCATCCGTTGCGGTGTAAGCGAAATAGACGTCCTTGAAGGAGACTTCACCACGCAGCCGCTCCGGGACCGGGACCGGGTTTTCCGCCGCCGGAACGGAGGTCGGCGTGCGCAGGAGGTCGCCGATACGCGTCAGCCCGACCCGCGCCTGCTGATAGCCGTCGAACACCGAGGACAGCTGCTGGATCGGCGAGAAGAACTGGCCGAGGTACAACAGGAACGCGACCAGCACACCGGCCGACAGCGTGCCCGCCGCGACCCGGTTCGCGCCGACGATCAGCACGACGACCTCGGCCAATCCGGAAAGCATTGCCGCGAAAGGGAAGTACGTCGCGACATAGCGTTGGGCACGCAGCCGAGAACGCCGGTACTCGTCGCTGCGGGAAGCGAACTTCTCCGCCGTCCGCTCCTCGCGGGTGTACGCCTGCGCGACCCGCAGCCCGTTCACGTTCTCCTGCATGTCCGCGTTGACGACACTGACCCGTTCCCGGGCTTCGGTATACGCCTTGGACGACGCCCGGCGGAAGATCACCGTCGCCACGATGAGGATCGGCAGCACCGCGAGCGCGTACGCCGCCAGCCCGATGTCTGTGATCATCAGCGCCGCCGCGATCCCGGCCAGTGTCAGCGCGCTCACCACGGCCTGCGCGACGCCGGTCTGCAGGAACGTCGAGAGCGCGTCGACGTCGGTCGTCATCCGGGTCATGATCTTCCCGGAAAGTTCGCGTTCGTAGAAGTCGAGCCCGAGCCGTTGCAGATGGGCGTAACTGCGGACGCGCAGCGAATACAGCACCGTCTCGCCGACCCGCGCGGTCATCTTGGTCTGGAGGTAGACCACCAGCCAGTCCGTGAGGATCACCAGCGCGCCGATGCCGGCGGCCAGCCAGATCACCGCCTCCGCTCCCGCGCGCACCCCGCTGTCGATGCCGTACTGGTACAGCGCGGGCATCGCGATGGTGGCCAGCGCGTCCGCCGCGACCAGCCCGATCACCACGGCCAGCGGGCCGCGCACCGGTCTCAGCAGACGGCCGAGGCGGAACTTCGGTTCGGGCGCGGTGACATCGGTGCCCGGCAGGCGCGGGACGTCGGTTGCGGGCGGCAGTTTCCGGACGCCTTCGACGAGTTCGGGGCTGGGCGGCAGGTCGACGTCCCATTCGCCGCCGGTGCCCTTCCGCTCACCCGGCAGCTCGTCGGCCTTGTCCTGCTCCGGCCACAGCGCCGGGGTGATTCCCGAGGGGCCGCAGTCCAGGCCTTCGCAGCGATGTGGCTCCTCGACGTCGTCACCCGGACCCGCGACGAGTTCGCGGAACAGCGGACAGCGCGCGAGCAGCTCCTCCTCGGTGCCGACGTCGAC
This sequence comes from Amycolatopsis coloradensis, assembly GCF_037997115.1. Lineage (NCBI taxonomy): Bacteria > Bacillati > Actinomycetota > Actinomycetes > Pseudonocardiales > Pseudonocardiaceae > Amycolatopsis > Amycolatopsis coloradensis. The sequence continues at coordinate 7,740,161 of NZ_CP150484.1, read as the reverse complement.
GACGCGGCCCTTGTCGAGCACGGCGATCCGGTCGGCGAGGGCGAGGGTGGAGCGGCGGTGCGCGATCAGCAGCGTCGTCCGGCTCGCGGTGACCGAACGCAGCGTGTCGTGGATCGCGGCCTCGGTGACCGTGTCGATGGCGGAGGTCGCGTCGTCGAGGACCAGCACGCGGGGATCGGTCATCAGCGCCCTGGCGAGGCCGAGCCGCTGTCGCTGGCCGCCCGAAAGCGTGAGGCCGCGCTCGCCGACGAGGGTGTCGTAGCCGTCGGGGAGGCGCTGGATGAACTCGTCCGCCTCCGCCGCCCGCGCGGCCGCGCGGATCTCCTCGTCGCTCGCGTCCGGCCTGCCGTAGGCGATGTTGTCTCGTACCGACGAGGAGAAGAGGAACGCCTCCTCGAAGACCACGCCGATGACGCTGCGCAGGTCTCGCTGCCGGACGTCGCGGACGTCGAGGTCGCCGACCTGGACCGAGCCGCTGTGCACGTCGTAGAACCGGGGGAGCAGCAAGGAGATCGTCGACTTGCCGGAACCGGCCGTGCCGACCAGCGCGAGCGTCTCGCCCGGCCGGGCCTCCAGGGTGAGACCGTCGAGGACGGGATCCGACCGCGTGTAGCCGAAGGAGACGTCCTCCAGCCGGACACCGAGTGGGCCTTCGGGCAGCGGCCGCGCGTCCGGGCTGTCGACTACGTCCGGCTGCGCGTCGATCAGTTCGTTGACCCGTTCCGCGCCCGCCCTGGTCAGCTGGGCCTGCACGACGAGGCTCGAGATCATCCGTGCCGGGCCGATCAGGATGGACAGATAGGTCGCGAACGCCAGGAAGGTGCCGAGGCTGACTTCACCCTTCAACGCGAGGATGCCGCCGACCGCCAGTACCGCGACCTGACCCGCCGCGGGGAGCGCGGCCGTCGTGGCCGTCGGCAACGACGAGAGCCGGGCCGCGCGCATGCGTTCCGCGAAGAGCTTCTTCGCCGTCTTCTCCAGCTTCGCGACTTCGCGCGCCTCCTGGCCGAAGCCCTTCACGACGCGTACGCCGGTGACGGTCTCCTCGACCTGCTGCGCGACGTCGGCCGCGCGCTGCTGGGCCGCCCACGTCGCCGGGAAGAGCCGCTTCCGGCTCACCGCCATGATGATCGCGATCGCGGGGGCGACCACCATCGCGATCAGGGTCAGCGTCGGCGACATCCACAGCATCGCGCCGAGCGACAGCAGCGCGAAGATCACCGAACCCGCCGAAAGCGGCACCTGCATCAGGACCGACGTGACCAGCTGCAGATCCGAGATCGCGCGGGAGGCGACCTGGCCGGTGCGCAGCGCGTCCTGTTTGCCGCCGTCGAGCCGGGAGACCGCGTTGAACACCTGGCGGCGCAGATCATGCTGGACATCGAGGGCCAGCCGCCCGCCGACGTACCGGCGGGCGAAGGCGTTGCCGAAGGTCAGCACCTGCAGCACCGCCATCACCGCGGCGAGCAGGCCGAGCCGGGAGGTGTCGCCCGCGACGGCGTCGTCCAGCGCCTCGCGGATCAGCAGCGGACCGGCGGCCTGCAGCCCGACGCCGATGATCGCCGCGCCCAGCGAGAGTACGACGAGCCAAGGATGCTTCCAGCACGAAGCGGCCAGACGGCGGATCCAGCCTCCAGTGGGCGCGGGGGCGGTCTCACGAGCCGGACTGGCTTGACACGGACGAGGTGGAGCAGTGGTCACCCCGCCAGCCTATGCGTCCGCACCGACAACCCCGGCCGGTTCGCGCAGGGCCGAACGCGATGAAAGGCCCCTTCACCGCGAATTTTGCAATGAAGGGGCCTTTCAAGGCGCTTGTGGACGGTGACTTACGTGATGTCCTTCTTCTGGTTCACGGCCCAGCCGGCCAGGAAGAAGATCATCGTCCAGCCGAAGAAGATCAGCGCCGAGGCCCACCACGAGAACGCGCCGGGCGCACCGGCCGCGTACTGCAGCGCCCACGCGGTCTCGTCCTGCAGGCCGGGTACCTTCACGCCGGCGGCGCCGAACGCCTCCGCGCCGATGGCGCCCACGATGCCGTTGACCGTGCCGTTCGGCAGGACCCCGCCCAGCCACGTGATGTCGGCGGCGCCGAACATGACGAACACCAGGACGTTCTCGACCACCAGCATCCAGATGGTCAGCGTGATGATGCTGCCGACCACGCTGCGCCAGACCGCGCCGACCCCGATCCCGAACAGGGTCGCCAGGATCGTCGCGAGGACACCCGCGCCGAGCACGCCCAGCCACTGGCCCGCCGTCGGCAGGCGCTGGCTGTCGACCGTGATCACGGTGCCGAGACTCGCCGCGCCCACGATGATCACGCCGTAGATCGCGCCCCAGGCGATGTAGGTGATCATCTTCGCGCTCAACGCCGAAACCCGGTTCGGGGCGGTGAGGAACGTCGTGGTGATCGTCTTCTTCGTGTACTCGCCGGCGAGGGCGAAGACACCGAAGATGATCGGGATCATCGTGCCGATGTTGACGCCGTGCCCGAGGGCGAGCAGGCCGACGGGCAGTTCGCCGGTCGAGATGCCGAGCGCCTCGGTCAGCTCACGGGTGTCGGAGCGGCCGAGGAAGTCGCTGAAGTCGTTGGTGACCATGCCCCAGAACAGGGCGAACGCGAAAGCGAAGACCACCGCGGGGATCATCAGCGCCCACCACGCCTTGAGCGTGAGCGTCTTGCGGAACTCCGCCTTGATCAGGTTGCCCATCAGCCCTGGCCTCCCCAGCCCTCGTTCTGGCCCTGCTGCTGCGCCTGCTGCTGAGGCGGGGCCTGCTGATACTGCGGTTGCTGCTGCTGGAACTGCTGCTGCGGCGGCGCGAAACCGGGCGGCGGCGTGTTCTGCGGCGCGTAGCCGGGAGGCGGCCCCTGATAGCCGGGCGGCGGGCCCTGATATCCCGGAGGCGGACCCTGGTAGCCCGGCGGCGGGCCCTGCTGGAAACCGGGCGGCGGCGCGGCGTACTGACCCTGCGTCAGCTGGAAGAACATCCGCTCCAGATCCGCAGTCTCCTCCTGCATGCCGTAGACCGCGATGCTCGCCTTGGCCGAGATGTCACCGATCTGCTGCACCGTCGCGCCGGACACCGCGACCCGGCCGTCCGGCATCGGCGAGACCTGCGTGATCCCCGCCTCCTGCAACGCGGCGACGAGGCCGTTCGCGTCGGCGGACTGCACCAGCACCCGGGACTGGTTGCTCTTGCGCAACTGGTCCAGCGAGCCGTTGTAGCGCGTCATGCCCTGGCTGATGATCACGACCTGGTCGATCGTCTGCTCCACCTCGTTCAGAAGGTGGCTCGAGACCAGCACCGTGCGCCCCTCACGCGCGTACGCGCGCAGGAAGTTCCGCAGCCACAGGATGCCCTCGGGGTCGAGACCGTTCGTCGGCTCGTCCAGCACCAGCACCTGCGGGTTCCCCAGCAACGCCGTCGCCAGCGCCAGCCGCTGCCGCATACCGAGCGAGAACCCGCCCGCCTTGCGGTCCGCCGCCGACGAAAGGCCGACCAACCCCAGAACCTCGTCCACGCGCTGATCCGGCATCCCGATCGCCGCCGAGTACACGCGCAGGTGATTCCGCGCCGTGCGCCCCGGGTGGAAACCCTCGTTCTCCAGCACCGAACCGACGACCCGCGCCGGATTCCCCAGCTGGTCGTGCGGGCGCCCGTTGATGGTCGCCGTGCCGTTCGTGGGCGTCACCAGCCCGAGCAGCATCCGGAGCGTCGTGGTCTTCCCTGCCCCGTTGGGCCCCAGGAAGCCGGTCACCGAACCGGGCTCCACCGTGAAGCTCAGATTCTGGACCGCGTTGACCGCACCGAACTGCTTGCTCAGGTTCTGCACCGCGATGCGGCCACTGCCGTCGTGCATACCGTCCCCTTTTGTTGACGAAGGCCGATCACGCGACATCCTGCCTCACGGGGCGAGTCCGCACCCGAGGAAGGGGTCAATCCGCCGAAAGCGACCTTCGTCACGTTCGGCAGGGTGACGACTCGGCCCCCCGGCGCGCCCGCCGCTGCGCCGAATGGCCGCTGACTACCGGTTATGCGCCGCCGAGCATGGAAAATCACCGACCATGAAGAGGGTCTGTGAACAAATAATTCGGAAGACATGGCAACCCCATGCAGCGCGACGGCGACTTATTACCTACGATGGAGGAGGCGGCCCGCTCCCAGTGACCCCCAGGCTGGTCGAGCGGGCCGCCCTCAGCCCCTTTGCCCCACTCAGCCCCTTTGCCCCACTTCGGTCGACGCTGGCGCGTCTTCCCGAAGGTGGGGCTTCGTCGTATCACCCGGGGGGCCGAGCCCCCCGGACCCCCGCGGTGCGGTCGGCGGCGGTTGGCGGGTGGGCCGGCCCAGGTGTACTGCCCCGGGAGGTTGCGAACGTGGGGACACGTAGTCGGATGATCTTGGAATGAGGGCCTCCGGGTTCGGTGTGGATTGCGACATCTGCACCGAGCCAACGGAGGCCCTCGTGACCCACGCTAACGCACCCTTGACCCCGGTAGGCAGGCTGCGCCTGGCTCGTTCGCGCTCAAGGCCGGCGCAACGCCCGGGCCACCACCATCGAACGCCGCAACAACCGTGCACCGATCGGTTACGGCTACCTGCACAACGCCGTGGACGATCACTCCAGGCTGGCCTACACCGAGATCCTGCCCGATGAGAAGAAGGAAACCGCTGTCGCGTTCTGGCGGCGCGCTCAGATCTTCTTTAATACCAACGGAATCACCGTCCAACGGGTACTTACCGACAACGGATCCTGCTACAAGTCCCGCCTCTGGCGCGACACCCTCACCAGCGCGGGCATCAGCCACAAACGCACCCGGCCCTACCGGCCACAGACCAATGGCAAAGTCGAACGGTTCAACCGCACCCTGCTTGACGAATGGGCCTACGCCCGCCCCTACCGCTCCGAAACCGAGCGACGCGCGGCACTACCGCACTGGCTGCACACCTACAATCACCACCGCGGCCACACCGCACTCGGCGGCCACCCACCCGCCAGCCGCGTTCCCAACCTCTCAGGTCAGTACACCTAGGGCGTGGGGTGCCCTGGCCTGGTGGGGTCTACGGCGTGGAGCGCCGTGGCCTGGTGAGGGGGCCTGGGGCGCGGGGCGCCGCACTGGCCTCGTGAGGATCGGAGCTGGTGGCCGTGGCCTAGGCATCCCGGATGTCACTGGCCACTTCAGGCTCGGGAGATGGCCGCGCCGGTGGCTCGTTCGATGTCCCCAATGTGGCATTGGAGACGCTGAGTGTCCCTAATGTGGCATTGGGGACACCCTGGCCCGGCCTCGAAACCCAGGACCACGAAAGCTCCTCTGAGCACCGGGATCGCCGTCCAACGGTCCGGACACGCGCGAAAAGGAGCGAGGGACCTTTGCGCACCGGGGCGGCAAAGATCCCTCGCGTGGGAGTGTGGCGTGGGGGGTCAGGCCAGGACGTCGGCCAGGTCGGTGGCGGCCAGGCCGTGCGCGGCGGCGACGGGGGCGTTGGTCAGGGCGCCAGCGTGCGTGTTGAGGCCCTTCGCCAGCGAAGCGTCGGCCTGCAGCGCCTTCTGCCAGCCGTGCTCCGCCAGCTGCACGGCGTACGGCAGCGTCACGTTGGTCAGGCCGTAGGTCGACGTCCGGGGCACCGCACCCGGCATGTTCGCGACGCAGTAGAACACCGACTCGTGGACCTTGTAGGTCGGCTCGTCGTGCGTGGTCGGCCGCGAGTCGGCGAAGCAACCGCCCTGGTCGATCGCGATGTCCACCAGCACGCTGCCCGGGCGCATCCGCGAAACGAGTTCGTTCGAGACCAGCTTCGGCGCCTTCGCGCCGGGCACGAGCACCGCGCCGATGACCATGTCGGCCTCCAGCACGGACTGCTCCACCGACAGCGCGTTCGAGGTCACCGTGCGGATGCGGCCGCCGAAGTCGTTGTCGATCTGACGGAGCCGGTCGACGTTGGTGTCGAGGATCTCGACGTCGGAGCCGAGACCGAGCGCGACCCGCGCCGCGTTGAGGCCCGCGACACCGCCGCCGATGACGACCACGCGCGCCGGGTGCACGCCGGGGATGCCGCCGGGCAGCACGCCGCGGCCACCGCTCGGCTTCATCAGCGAGAACGCGCCGACCTGCGGGGCCAGCCGTCCGGCCACCTCGGACATCGGCGCGAGCAGCGGCAGCGCGCGGTTCGGGGTCTGCACCGTCTCGTAGGCGATCGCGGTGGTGCCCGCGGCCAGCAGCGCGTCGGTCAGCGGGCGGTCCGCGGCGATGTGCAGATAGGTGAAGAGCATCTGGCCGGCGCGCAGCCGCGGGTACTCCTCGGCGATCGGCTCCTTGACCTTGAGCACGAGCTCGCCCTCGGACCAGGTCTCCTCCGGGGTCGCGAGGATCTTCGCGCCCGCGGCGAGGTACTCGTCGTCGGTGATGGACGAGCCGAGGCCGGCGCCGGTCTCGACGAAGACGTCGTGGCCGCGCCCGGTCAGTTCGTGCACGCCCGCCGGGGTGAGCGCCACCCGGTATTCATGCTTCTTGATCTCACGGGGGACGGCGATACGCACGGAATGCCTCCTGGCGGCGGGTCTGCGAACAAAGGTGCTGCCACTCACGGTGAGCCACCCGGACGGCGGTGTCATCGTTTGCCCGCGACAGTGTTGAGAACCGATCATGGTTTCGCGAGCACAATCGCTTGACCTCCAGTCAACTGGAGCTTGCACCTTGGGTCACATGAGAGCCGTGTGGTTGAAAGAGTTCGGCGGGCCCGAAGTGCTCGTCGCGGGCGATGCCCCGGATCCGGTCCCCGCTGCGGGGCAGGTCCTGATCGAGGTGGCGTTCGCCAACATCACGTTCGTCGAGACGCAGTTCCGCGCCGGCGGAGGCGGGCCGTTCCGCGCCGAACCGCCGATGATCCCCGGCAACGGCGTCGGCGGCGTGATCAGCGCGGTCGGGGAAGGGGTCGACCTCGGCCTGGTCGGCAAACGCGTCGTGACCTCGACAGGCGGTTCCGGGGCGTACGCGGAACGGGTCGCGGTCGCCGCCGACGGTGTCTTCGAGGTGCCGGACGGCTTGGCCCTCGACGCCGCGGTGGCGATCCTCGCCGACGGCCGCACGGCGACCGCGCTGGTGACCGCCGCGCGTATCCGGCCCGGCGAGCGCGTGCTGGTGGAAGCAGCGGCGGGCGGTGTCGGCGGGCTGGTCGTCCAGCTCGCCAAGGCGGCCGGTGCCGAGGTCGTCGGCGCGGCGGGTGGCGCGGCGAAGACCGCGCACGTCCGGGAGCACGGCGCGGACGTGGCGGTCGACTACCGCGAGCCGGACTGGGCGGCGAAGGCCGGCGAGGTCGACGTCGTGTTCGACGGGGTCGGCGGCGAGATCGGGCAGAAGTCGTTCGGGTTGCTCAGGCCCGGCGGCCGGCTGCTGATCTACGGACTGTCGAGTGGTTCGTGGACGGAGGTATCCGAAGAGGACGCCGCCGCGCGCGGGGTCACGGTGATCCGAGGCCTCGGCGGACTGGCCGAGATGCGGGCGTTCACCGAGTCGGCACTCGCCGAAGCCGCCGCCGGACGGCTGGAACCCGTGATCGGTCAACGATTCCCGCTCGAACGGGCGGCCGACGCGCACGCGGTCATGCAGACGCGTGGCGCGATCGGCAAGACGTTGCTCGAGGTCTGATGTTCGACGTCGACGAATTCCTCGCCGGTCCGCTCACGGCCAGGGTCGCCACCGCGGGCCCGACCGTGCGCCCGACCTGGTACCTCTGGGAGAAGCGGGCCTTCTGGATCCTCACCGGACCGTGGGCGCGGCTGGCCGGCCTCGTCCGCGAGTCGCCGTCGATCGCGGTGACGGTCGACGTGTGCGACGTCGGCACCGGCCTGGTGCGGCAAGTGCTCGCGCGCGGTGAAGCGGAGGTGCTGCCCTTCGACGTCCCTCGTGGACGTCGGCTGCTGAGCCGGTACCTCGGTCGGGACGAACACAAATGGGATGCGCGTTTTCGTTCTTACCTGCACGATGATCCCGAGGTGAAAGGGACCGTCTGGGTCCGGATGGTGCCGAAGCGATTCGTCGCCGAAGATCTCGGTTATCGGGTATGACGCACGGCCGCGTTCGCTGGGGTGGGCGCGGCCGTGCAACCTGCGAAACGGTAAATGCAGCACGATCGAGTCAAGATGTTGATCTTACTGGCCGGTAAGCTGCCATTCTGTTCCGCATGACAAATCAGGACTGGCGACGGGAGCGGCGCGTCCGCACCGTCGACACCGAAGGCAATCCGGCAGATGTCATCGTAGGCCTGGTCGAAACCCCGGGGAACGGCTACGAAGCCGCGCTGCGGGTCGACGGCGGCCCCGGTGTTCTTTTGCCGCTTTACCCCGGTGCCGATCTGCTCGCCGCGGTGCGGCAGACCATTGAGGACGGTTATCGCGCCAGCGCGCACTGAACCGTCGAATGTCAGGAAAGGGTCTTTCAAGACGCGCTTTGAATCAGCGCCGCACGTCCTGAAAGACCCTTTCCTGACGTCTGGACAAGGTTTTGTCGAACTACAAACTGTTCGTTGTCGAGCATTTTGTAGTGGAATCAGCTCCATCGCAGGGAAACGAGTTGCGTGATCAGTGCCAGCCGGACATCGGGATCGTCGAGGTCCAGCGGGACGAGGTCGAGCAGCCGCCGCATCCGGTACCGCAGGGTGTTGGGATGGATCCGGAGTTCCTTCGCGGCCGCGCGGGGGTCCCCGGGATGCCGCAACCATTGATAGAGCGTGTCGACGTAGCCGCTCTCGTGGGCTTCGTCGTGCGCGCGCAGCAAGCCGAGCGGGCCGAGTTCGGCGACCCTCGCGGTACTCGCCGCCGTCGCCCCGCGGTGCAGCGAAAGGGCGGTCCACGCCTCGTCGAAGGCCACGACGCGGCCGGGCACGAGCTTCGCGCGAAGCAGCCCCAGTGCCTCGTCGGCCTGAAGCCGTGACGTCGCGAGCTCGCCGATTTCGCAGGCCGACCCGGCGGCCGCCCGCGGTGTCCCGCCCTTCCTCGACGACGGCAGGGCTTCGAGCGCGGCCCGGAGTTCGTTCCAGCCGTCGCCGTCGGGGACGACCGCGTAGAGCACGCCGCCGAGTTCGGTGGCCACCGGCCGCCTGCCGACACCCTGCGAGATCCGTTCGAGGAGGGCGAGCCGCAGGCCCTCGTCGTCGCGGCCGTCGCCGCCGGAGACCTCGATGACCACCACGCGGTGCGGCTCCTCGGAGAGGTCGAGTTCCGCGATCGCCTTGCGCGGGCTGGCCTTCCCTTCCAATACGGCACGCAGGAGCTCGGCCGAGACCCGGCGTTGCGAATCGGTGTGCGCGCGGCGGCGCAGCAGGTGCAGCGCGACGACGGGCGCCGCGTCGGCGAACGCGGCCGCGCGTTCGTCGGAGACCGGGCCCGCGACGACCGCCCACATCGACCCCAGCAGCTCACCGCCCATCCGGATCGGCACGATGAGCCGGGGCAGGGTGCCGTCGCGCTGCGCGGGCACGAAGATCGTCTGCCGCCCGCGGGAAAGCTCGCGGAACACCCCTCGCGAACGGAACCGCGCGAGCACGTCGTCGGGGATGCGGCGGCCCATGATCGTGGACACGCGCGCCGAGTCGGTCAGGTCCTGCCGGGCCGAGTAGGCGAGCACCCGCGAGTTGGTGTCCTCGATGGTCACGGGCGCGTCGACCACCGAAGCGACGGCGTCCGCGAGCCGGAACAGGTCGCCGGAACCGGGGCCGCCGCCGTCCTCCAGCGCGTCCGACTCGTCGGCCAGCGCGTCGAGGACCGTCCTGAGCAGCCAGACGAGCTGGGCCCACGACGTCGCCGAACGCACCTCGATCAACGCGATGTCCGCCGATTTCGCCGCTCGTTTCACCGAGGGTTTCGCCGCGAGCGGCGGTTTCAGCAGGACGGCGGCGGCGCCTTTGGCCGCGCTGAGCCGGACGAGCTCCGCGGCGTCCGGCGTTTCGGTGATCGCGACACCGAGGACGAGATCCCCCGCGGCGAGGGTGTTGCCGGGTTCGGCGATGACGACGTCGCCGACGGCCGGGGACTCCTCGGGGACCTGGAGGGCGTGCAACAGCGTCGGACCGACCCGATCGACCACGCTCCGCACGGAAACCATGGGGCGATTGTCCAGCAGGTGGGACCGCCGCACACGTCAGACCTCGCGTGGCGTCCGCGCGTCGATGTCCTCCGGCGTGAACCGCTCCCGTTTGGTCGTCAGCGCCCAGCGGTGGCCGTCGGGGCCGACGATGCGGCCGTAGCGCTCGCCGAAGAACATCTCCTCGACCGGCGCCTCCACCCGGGCGCCCGCGAACACCGCGCGCCGCGCGAGGTCGTCGGGATCCTCGGTCTCCAGGACGAGCAGCATCGGGGTGCCGCCGAGGGTGGCGGGCGCGAGCGCGTCGAGCCGCGGGATCTCCTGGCTCACCAGCAGCCGCGCGTCGCCGACGGCGACTTCCACGAACAGCACGACGCCGTTCGGCAGCACGTTGCGGAACAGTTCCACGGCGCCGAACGCCTTGGTGTAGAAGGAAAGTGACGCGTCGACGTCCTTGACGAACAGATGCGGCACCAAACCGAGCGCCCGGCTCACGCCGACTCCGCCCGTTTCAGCAGCCCGGCCTGCCCGGCCACCGCGACGAGCCTGCTCAGGAACTCCGCCTCGCGGGCGGCGACGTCCCGGCCGGCGGGGGTCAGCCGGTAGTAGCGGCGGCGCGAGTCGTGCGGCTGGTCCTCGCTCGTGTCCGAGGCCTCTTCGACCAGGCCGTCGGCGACGAGCCGGGCGAGCGTCCGGTACAGCGTGCCGGGGCCGAGCTGGGCGGTACCTCCGCTCACCTCGTCGACGAAACCCATGATCGCGTAGCCGTGCGCGCGACCTTTCGCGAGCGCCAGCAGGGTCTGGAACGCCGCTGGGGTGAGCTGCGGGTTGCCGTCGGCCATCCGCGAAGCATACACTCCGATCTCGTTATATCCACCATGGATACAAAGGAGCCGGCGTGGCGATTCAAGGTGTGCACAAGATCGTGGTCGGGGTGCGGGATCAGGATCGGGCGAAGAGGTTCTGGTCCGAGGTCGTCGGGTTCGAGATCACCACCGACGTGCCGTACGACGACAAAGGGAACCGGTGGGGCGAGATCACTTCAGCCGATGGGGTGACGTCGCTCGTTTTGAGTACCGCGCCGGAGGACCTCAAGCGCTTCGAAGTGCGGGACGAACTCCCGACGGGCAACTTCTTCTTCTACGCCGACGACATCGAAAAGACGTATGAGGAGCTTTCGGCGAAAGGCGTCGAGTTCTCGGCCCGGCCGGAGAAACAGCCGTGGGGCTGGTGGGCGATGTTCACCGATTCGGAGGGCAACAGGTTCGCTCTTCAGGAAAAGAATCCCACCTCTTGAGAGCGGTTGGGTGCTCCGTTCGGCGGAGCTAGCTTCGGTGACAACAGCCGAAACCCCTGAACCGCTAGGAGAATCGCGATGAGCGCGGACGGATGGTCGTTCGAGACCAAGCAGATCCACGCGGGTGCGGCGCCGGACACCGCCACCGGCGCGCGGGCGACCCCGATCTACCAGACCACCTCGTACGTGTTCCGCGACAGCCAGCACGGCGCCGACCTCTTCAGTCTCGCCGAGCCCGGCAACATCTACACGCGGATCAACAACCCCACGCAGGACGTGCTGGAGCAGCGGCTCGCGGCGCTCGAAGGCGGTGTCGCGGCGCTGGCGTTCGCCTCCGGGAGCGCGGCGACGACGGCGGCCATCCTCAACCTCGCGAACGCGGGCGACCACTTCGTCTCCAGTCCCTCCCTCTACGGCGGCACCTACAACCTCTTCCACTACACGCTCCCGAAGCTCGGCATCGAGGTCTCGTTCGTCGAGGATCAGGACGACATCGAGCAGTGGAAGGCCGCCGTCCGGCCCAACACCAAGCTGTTCTTCGCCGAGACGCTGGCCAATCCGGGCAGCAACGTGCTCGACATCCGCGCGGTCGCCGACGCCGCGCACGAATCCGGTGTCCCGCTGGTCGTCGACAACACCGTGCCGACCCCGTACCTCGTGCGCCCGATCGAGCACGGCGCCGACATCGTGGTCCACTCGGCGACCAAGTACCTCGGCGGGCACGGCACCACGGTCGCCGGTGTGCTGGTCGACGGCGGCACCTTCGACTTCGGCGAGGATCCGGCGCGGTTCCCCGGATTCAACGAAGCCGACCCGAGCTACCACGGCCTCAAGTACTGGGAGGCCCTCGGCCCGGGCGCGTACGCCGCCAAAGCTCGGGTCCAGATCCTGCGCGACACCGGCGCCGCGATCGCACCGTTGAACAGTTTCCTGATCCTGCAAGGAATCGAGACACTTTCGCTGCGTCTGGAGCGGCACGTGGCCAACGCGCAGGCACTGGCCGAATGGCTGGAGCAGCGCGACGAGGTCGAAAAGGTGTACTACGCCGGGCTGCCGTCGAGCCCGCACCACGAGGCGGCGAAGAAGTACTTGCCGAAGGGTGCCGGCGCGGTGCTGTCGTTCGATCTGCGCGGCGGTGTCGACGCCGGACGGGCCTTTGTGGACGGTACGGAACTGCACAGCCAGCTGGTCAACATCGGTGACGTGCGCAGCCTGATCGTGCACCCGGCCTCGACCACGCACAGCCAGCTCACGCCCGAGGAGCAGGCCTCCAGCGGGGTCACGCCGGGTCTCGTTCGGCTCGCCGTCGGGCTGGAAGGGATCGAGGACCTCAAGGCCGATCTCGAGGCCGGATTCCGGGCGGCCAAGGCCGCTCTGTGACCGGTGCGTGGCGAGAGGGAGAGCCGCCTGGACGTCGCCGGTTCGTCAGCGGCGTCCGGGCGCTCGAAACCGGCGGGACGCTGCCTTTCACCCTCGCCTACGAGACCTGGGGAACGCTGAACTCCAGCGCCTCCAACGCGATCCTCGTCGAGCACGCGCTGACCGGGGACAGCCACGCCGTCGGCCCCGCGGAGGAAGGCCACGTCAGCCCCGGCTGGTGGGACGGCCTGATCGGGCCGGGCAAGGCGATCGACACCGACGCTTTCTTCGTGGTGGTCCCGAACGTACTCGGTGGCTGCCAGGGCTCGACCGGCCCGTCTTCGCGGCATCCGGACGGAAACCCTTGGGGCAGCAGATTTCCCGTGGTGACCGTGCGGGATCAGGTGTCCACCGAGACCGTCCTCGCCGACGCGCTGGGCATCGGCCGGTGGGCCGCGGTGATCGGCGGGTCCATGGGTGGCATGCGCGCGCTGGAATGGGCGGTGAGCGAGCCGGATCGGGTCGCGGCGCTGCTCGTGCTCGCGTCGACGGCGCAGGCGTCGGCGGACCAGATCGCCTGGGCCGCGCCGCAACTGCACGCCATCCGCGCGGATCCGGGCTGGCACGGCGGCGACTACTACGACGTCCCCGGCGGCGGCCCGGACGCCGGCCTCGGTATCGCGCGCCGTATCGCGCACGCGACCTATCGCAGCGAAGCCGAACTGGCGCAACGCTTCGGCCGGCGTTACCAAGACGGTGAAGATCCCTTGCGCGGCGGGCGGTTCGCCGTCGAGTCCTATTTGGACCATCATGCCGGGAAGCTTTCCCGCCGATTCGACGCCGGCAGCTACGTGGTGCTCACCGAATCGATGAACACGCACGACGTCGGCCGTGGGCGGGGCGGGGTCGCGAACGCGCTCGGCCGGATCACCGCGCGCACGGTCGCGGCCGGGGTGGACAGTGACCGGCTTTACCCGCTGTACCAGTCGCAGGCCATCGCAGACGGGATCGACGGGGCGGAGTTCGCCGTCATCGGCTCGCCGTACGGGCACGACTCGTTCCTGATCGAGACCGAGCAGATCGCGCGGCTGGTGAAGCTGCTGCTCGATTAGGCCGCGGTGCCTGCCGATGCGCACCGGGTTCCCGCCGGATCGCTTGCCCTGCCGCCGGTGCTCGGTGTCCCCAATGTCGCATCGGAGACACTGAGCGTCCTCAAATGCGACATTGGAAACCTGACCGGCTCCCGAATCGGTGGACAGGCCTTCGTGGCGCGGTCCCGGCTGGCCACGAGAACAGGCCGCTCCTTGACTGTCCACAAAGGACGACGCCAGCGGTGAAATGTCTTGATAATGGCTAAATGCCCGGTTTTCGACGGGGGTCGTGAGTGGTAATGAGGGTTAGAACGCTCATTGCCACTCACGACCTCAGTGCAAAGTACTCAGAACGGACACTTTCCCTGACCTGTGTCCCTTGTGGNAGCAAGGACATGCTGTCCAGGGAATCCTCTGGCCCTCATTGTCGTTGCATAGGGTGAGCATCACCCTGGCTCCACCCGGAGCTGACTGAAAGGACCCCCATCATGGCCGACCGTGTTCTCCGTGGAAGCCGGCTGGGAGCGGTCAGCTACGAGACCGACCGCAACCACGACCTCGCGCCTCGGCGCACCGTGCGCTACGCCTGCCCCAAGAACCACGAGTTCGAGGTGCCCTTCTCCGACGACGCCGAGATCCCCTCGGTGTGGGAGTGCAGGCTGCACGGCAGCGAGTCCGAGATCGTGGACGGCGGGCAGCCGGAGCAGAAGAAGGTCAAGCCCCCGAGGACGCACTGGGACATGCTCCTGGAGCGTCGTTCGATCCCGGAGCTCGAAGATCTGCTCAACGAACGTCTCGCCGAGCTGAAGGGACGCAGGACCACCCGGTCCGCCTGACGCACGGCACAAGTAGCTAGCCCCACCACGAATCGGCGAAGCCCCTTCGCTCGGCTCAGCCGAGGGAAGGGGGCCTTCACGCGCTTCGAGGGATGCGGTGGACAGAGCGGGTTAGTGGGCGTTAACCTGGGCGAGCGAGTTAACGACGGCTAACTTGGCGACGAGGAGCCATGGACACACCCGTACTGAGCACTTCTGCCGATCCGGGCAGCGACGAGTACGCCCGCAGCGTCACCTCCCACGCCGAGCTGGTCGAGGACCTGCGCAAGCGGCTCGCCGCGGCCCGGCTCGGGGGCCCGGAGAAATCCCGCACCCGCCACGTCGAGCGGGGCAAGCTCCTGCCACGCGACCGGGTCGACACCCTCCTCGACCCGGGTTCGCCGTTCCTGGAGTTGTCCCCGCTGGCCGCCACCGGACTGTACGACGACGAGGCGCCCTCGGCCGGGATCATCACCGGAATCGGGCGGGTCTCCGGCCGCGAATGCGTGATCGTCGCCAACGACGCGACGGTCAAGGGCGGCACCTACTACCCGATGACCGTCAAGAAGCACCTGCGTGCGCAAGAGGTCGCGCTGCACAACAACCTGCCGTGCGTCTACCTGGTGGACTCCGGTGGCGCGTTCCTGCCCAGGCAGGACGAGGTCTTCCCGGATCGTGAGCACTTCGGCCGGATCTTCTACAACCAGGCCACGATGTCGGCGCGCGGCATCCCCCAGATCGCCGCGGTGCTCGGGTCCTGCACCGCCGGCGGCGCGTACGTCCCGGCCATGAGCGACGAAGCGGTCATCGTGCGGAACCAGGGCACCATCTTCCTCGGCGGCCCGCCGCTGGTGAAGGCCGCGACAGGCGAGGTCGTCACAGCGGAGGAGCTCGGCGGCGGCGACGTCCATTCGCGTCAGTCCGGCGTCACCGACCACCTGGCCGAGGACGACGCCGACGCGTTGCGCATCGTTCGCTCGATCGTGTCGACTTTGGGGCCGCGGACGCCGCGCCCTTGGGACGTCCTCCCGGCGGAGGCTCCGGTCGCCGACCCGAACGAGTTGTACGGCGTCGTCCCGACCGACCCGCGCGTGCCCTACGACGTCCGCGAGGTCATCGCCCGGATCGTCGACGGCAGCCGGTTCGGCGAGTTCAAGAAGGAGTACGGCTCGACGCTGGTCACCGGGTTCGCCCGGATCCACGGCCACCCCGTCGGCATCATCGCGAACAACGGCGTGCTGTTCGCCGAGTCCGCGATGAAGGGCGCGCACTTCATCGAACTGTGCGACAAACGCTCGATCCCGCTGCTGTTCCTCCAGAACATCACCGGTTTCATGGTCGGCAAGGCCTACGAGGCGGGCGGCATCGCCAAGCACGGCGCGAAGATGGTCACCGCGGTGGCTTGCGCGCGCGTGCCGAAGCTGACCGTCGTCATCGGCGGCTCGTTCGGCGCGGGCAACTATTCGATGTGCGGCCGCGCGTACTCGCCGCGGTTCCTGTGGATGTGGCCGAACGCGCGGATCTCGGTGATGGGTGGCGAGCAGGCGGCGTCGGTGCTTTCGACGGTCCGCCGGGACGCCATCGAGGCTCGCGGCGGCGAATGGTCCACAGAGGACGAAGAGGCCTTCAAGGAGCCGATCCGCGACCAGTACGAGGCGCAGGGCAGCCCGTACTACTCGACGGCGCGGCTGTGGGACGACGGTGTGATCGACCCGGCGGACACCCGCACGGTGCTCGGCCTCGCGCTGTCCGCGACGGCCAACGCGCCTTTGTCCGATGTCAACTACGGCGTCTTCAGGATGTGAGCATGTTCGACACGGTTCTGGTCGCCAACCGCGGCGAGATCGCCGTCCGCGTGATCCGCTCGCTGCGGGGGCTCGGCATCCGTTCGGTCGCGGTGTACAGCGACGCGGACGCCGACGCCCGGCACGTCCGGGAGGCGCACACCGCCGTCCGCATCGGCCCGGCCGAAGCGGCGAAGAGTTACCTGTCCATCCCGGCGATCGTCCAGGCGGCGGTCGACACGGGGGCGCAGGCGGTCCACCCCGGTTACGGCTTCCTCGCGGAGAACGCGGAATTCGCGCGTGCCTGCGCCGACGCCGGCCTGGTCTTCATCGGCCCGCCGGTCGAGGCCATCGACGCCATGGGTGACAAGATCCGCGCCAAGGCGACGGTGTCCAAGGCCGGTGTCCCGGTGGTGCCCGGTGCGTCCGATGTGGACATTCCCGAAGGCGGGTTCGCGGCCGCTGCGGAAAAGGTCGGCTTCCCGCTGCTGCTCAAGCCGTCCGCCGGTGGTGGTGGCAAGGGTATGCGGCTGGTCACCGAACTGTCCGAATTGGACGCGGCGGTCGAGTCCGCGCGCCGTGAGGCCAAGGGTTCCTTCGGTGACGACACGCTGCTCATGGAGCGGTTCGTCACCACGCCGCGCCATATCGAGATCCAGGTGCTCGCCGACACCCACGGCAACGTGATCCACCTTGGCGAGCGCGAGTGCAGTCTGCAACGGCGGCACCAGAAGATCATCGAAGAGGCGCCGTCGGTACTCCTCGACGAAGCGACGCGCGCGAAGATGGGCGCGTCCGCGGTCGAGGCCGCGCGCTCGGTGGGTTACGTCGGCGCGGGGACGGTCGAGTTCATCGTTTCGGCCACCGCGCCCGACGAGTTCTTCTTCATGGAGATGAACACCCGCCTCCAGGTCGAGCATCCGGTGACCGAGCTGGTCACCGGGCTGGATCTCGTGGAGTGGCAGGTCAAGATCGCCGCGGGGGACGTGCTCACCGTGGCGCAGGACGACGTCCGGCTGGACGGCCACGCCGTCGAAGCCCGCGTCTACGCCGAAGACCCCGCTCGCGGCTTCATTCCGACTGGGGGAACCGTGCTCGCGGTCCACGAGCCGTCCGGCGAGGGCGTGCGCGTCGACTCGTGGATGAGCGAAGGCGCGGTCATCGGTTCGAACTACGATCCGATGCTGGCCAAGGTCATCGCCTGGGGGCCGGACCGCGCGGCCGCGTTGCACCGGCTCGATCTCGCGCTCGCGGACACCGCGCTGCTCGGCGTCGGCACCAACGTCGCCTTCCTGCGCGGGCTCCTCGCCGACGGCGACGTCCGCGACGGCAAGCTCGACACCGGCCTCGTCGACCGGCGACTGGCCACTTTGGTCTCCGAGGTGGTGCCGCCGGAGTTCTTCGTGGCGGCGGCGCTCGACAGGCTGCTTTCCCTGCAACCGCAGGGAGCCGTCATCGATCCGTGGGACGTGCCGGACGGCTGGCGGCTCGGCGGGTCCGGCGGGATCGACTTCGCGTTGAAGTCGGGAAGTTCCGAAGTCGTCGTGCGGGTGCAGGGCACTCCGGCGAACGCGCTCGTGAGCGTCGACGGCGCCGAGCCGGTCCGGGTTTCCGCGCGACGCGAGGGTGATCTGCTGGAAGTCCGGCATCCCACCGGTTTCCACCGCTATCGGCGCGCGGCCGGGAGCGGGCGGACGGTGTGGCTCGCGCGTGCCGGTCACAGCTTCGCGATCGGCGAGCGCGAGAGGCTGCGCTCGGCGGCGGGTGCCGCGGGCGGCGCCGGACCGGTCACCAGCCCGATGCCCGGAACCGTGCTGGTGGTCAAGGCCGCCGCCGGTGACGTCGTGAGTGCCGGGACGCCGCTCGTGGTCGTCGAGGCGATGAAGATGGAGCACACGATCACCGCGCCGATCGACGGCGTGGTCAGCGAACTCCCCGTCCGGGCCGGCCAACAGGTCGCGCTGGACGAGACGGTAGCCGTGGTGACACCCCAAAAGGATGAGCGATGATCGACTTTCGGCTGGATGACGAGTACGAGGCGCTGCGCAAGACGGTCGAGGAATTCGCGCGCTCCGAGGTCGCCCCGGTCATCGGCGACCTCTACGAGCGGGAGGAGTTCCCGTACGAGATCGTCGCGAAGATGGCCGAGATGGGCCTGTTCGGCCTGCCCTTCCCCGAGGAATACGGCGGCATGGGCGGCGACTACTTCGCGCTCTGCCTGACCCTGGAGGAGTTGGCGCGCGTCGATTCCTCGGTCGCGATCACCGTCGAGGCGGGTGTTTCCCTGGGCGCCATGCCGATCTACCGGTTCGGCACCGAGGAGCAGAAACAGAAGTGGCTTCCGGAGCTGTGCGCCGGGACCGCGCTCGGCGCCTTCGGGCTCACCGAGCCCGGCGGCGGCTCGGACGCCGGTGCCACCCGCACGCGCGCGAAACTCGACGGCGACACCTGGGTGATCAACGGCAGCAAGTCGTTCATCACCAACTCCGGCACCGACATCACGAAACTGGTCACGGTCACCGCCGTCACCGACGTGAAGGAGAACGGGCGCAAGGAGATCTCGGCGATCATCGTCCCGTCCGGCACCCCGGGTTTCGCCGTCGCGCCGAAGTACTCCAAGGTCGGCTGGAACTGCTCGGACACGCACGAGCTCTCGTTCGACGACGTCCGCGTTCCGGCCGAGAACCTGGTCGGCGAACGCGGCCGCGGTTACGCCCAGTTCCTGTCTATTTTGGACGAAGGCCGGGTCGCGATCGCCGCGCTGAGCGTCGGGCTGGCGCAGGGCTGCGTCGACGAATGCCTGACCTACGTCAAGGAACGCGAGGCGTTCGGGCACAAGATCGGTGAGTACCAGGCTATCCAGTTCAAGATCGCCGACATGGAGGTGCGCACGCACACCGCACGGCTGGCGTACTACGCGGCGGCGTCGAAGATGCTGCGCGGCGAGCCGTTCAAGAAGGAGGCGTCGATCGCGAAGCTCGTCGCGTCGAACGCCGCCATGGACAACTCGCGGGACGCGACGCAGATCTTCGGCGGGTACGGCTTCATGAACGAGTTTCCGGTGAGCCGTTTCTACCGGGACGCGAAGATCCTCGAGATCGGTGAAGGGACCTCGGAGGTGCAGCGGATGCTGATCGCGCGGCACCTCGGCGTCGCCTGACGGCCCTGACCATGACGATAACTATACCGGTATAGTTATCGTCATGGTCGAGCTGAAATCCGCCGCCGAGCTGGACGCCATGCGCGAGTCCGGCCGTGTCGTGGCGCAGACGTTGCACACCGTGAAAGAGGCGTCGGCGATCGGCGTGAGCCTGAAAGAGCTGGACGAGATCGCCGCGCAGGTGATCCGGGACGGTGGCGCGAAGCCGTCGTTCCTCCACTACCAGCCGCATTCCGCCCCGGCGCCGTTTCCCGCCGTGATCTGCGCGAGCGTCAACGACGCCGTGGTCCACGGCATCCCGTCGGACTACCGGTTGCGAGACGGTGACCTGGTCGGCATCGACGCCGGCGCCTACATCGACGGCTGGCACGGCGACGCGGCGATCAGTTACGTCGTCGGCGAGGCAGACCCCGCCGACCTCGAACTCATCGCGACCACCGAACGCGCGCTGGCCGCGGGGATCGCCGCCGCGCTGGCGGGCGGCAAGATGGGCGATGTTTCCCATGCTGTCGGCACTGTCGGGCGCGAAGTCGGCTACGGCCTCCTCGCGCACCACGGCGGCCACGGGATCGGCCGCCGCATGCACGAGGACCCGCATCTGCCGAACGAGGGCAGGCCGGGCCGCGGCATGCGGCTCGAGCCGGGGCTGGTGCTGGCGATCGAGCCGATGTTCATCGCCGACGGCCGCGACGGCTACCGGATCGAGGACGACGGCTGGACGGTGCGCACCGTGCGTGGCGCCAGGGCCGCGCACGTCGAGCACACCGTCGCGATCACCACAGAAGGTCCGCGCGTCCTCACGATGTTGTAGAACGGAGGAATGAGCGATTTCATCATCCGTCAGGGTGGTTCTGGGGACTTCCAAACCTTGCTGGACATGTTCGACGAGGTCGTCGCATGGCTGGCCGGGCGCGGCAGCGAGGGGCAGTGGGGGAGCGAGCCGTGGTCCACGATTCCGAAACGGGTCGAGCGGGTCCGCGGGATGGCCGACGGGCCAGGCCTGTACGTCGCCGAGATCGACGGCCAGGCGGCCGGGGCGATCATCCTCGGTGACCGTTTCCCGCATGTCTCGCCGGTCGACGAACCGGAGATCTACATCGGTTTGCTGCTGACCTCACGCCGGTTCACCGGTCACCGGGTCGGCTCGCGGCTCATCGAGTTCGCGCTGGCCGAGGCGCGGGAACGCGGCATCGGGCTGGTACGGGTCGACTGCTGGGCAGGCGGCGACGGCGACCTGCAGCGTTATTACGAGAGCCAGGGCTTCAAGCCGACGGAGCGCTTCGACGTCAAGGGCTGGATCGGGCAGGTGTTCGAGCAGCGGCCGTAGGACTGGCGTCCACGCGACTGGGGGTGCACCATAGTTGACACATCGCCAACAGTGCCCCGGACAGTGAAGTCGCAGAGGAGACCGGCATGGCCAAGCGTGAACGTTCCCTGGCGGGCAAGGTCGTCGTGATCACCGGCGCGGCGCAGGGCATCGGGGCCAGTACCGCGACGGCGCTGTCCCGGCTCGGCGCCAAGGTGGTCATCGGCGACCTGGACCAGGTCCTCGCCGAGAAGACCGCCGCAGAACTGGGCGCCGAGGCGCTGCCGCTCGACGTCACCGACACGAAGGGCTTCACCGAATTCCTCGACGAGGTCGAGCGGCGCGTCGGCCCGATCGACGTGCTGATCAACAACGCGGGCATCATGCCGCTCGCGCCGCTCGAAGAAGAGGACGACGCGGCGACCCGCAGGCTGCTCGAGATCAACCTGCACGCGGTCGTCCACGGCACCAGGGAAGCCGTGAAGCGGATGCGCCCGCGTGGCACCGGCCACATCGTCAACATCGCTTCGATGGCGGGAAAGGCGGGCTTCCCCGGCGCCGCGACCTACTGTGCGACGAAACACGCCGTCGTCGGCCTGTCGGAATCGGTGCACCTGGAATTGCACGGGACCGGCGTGCTGGTGTCGTGCGTGATGCCGGCGGTGGTGCGCACGGAACTGGCCAGCGGGCTCGGCGAGGCGAAGTTCTTCAAATCGGTGCAGCCGGAAGATGTGGCGCAGGCCATTGTCGATGCGTTACGCCGTCCCAAGTTCGACGTCTTCGTCCCGGCTTCGCTGGACGCCATGGGCAGGATCACACGGCTGCTTCCGCGCCGTCTCGGCGAAGGACTGCTTCGGGCGCTCGGCGGCGACAAGATTCTGTCCTCCGCAACGCATTCCAGTGCTCGAGCGGAGTACGAATCGCGTGCCGCGCGGAGTGCCCCAGGGGCGGAAAAGGGCACCGATTCTTAACTCGTACGGCCTAGCAACTGTCCGAAATGGACGGCCTGTGGTGGCCGGGGTGTTGAGTCGTGCGCTCCCAAGCGGCAAGATTACGTCTTACCGCGTTGATTCCCCAGGAGGCACACCATGGCCACACCCCCGGCACGGCTCGCCGCCGCCGCGTCGAACGTCGTCGGGAAGGTGCTGCACGGTGGTGTCGCCGATCTTCGCCCGGTGCCGCGCGTCCTGATCGACCAGGGTCCGAATCGCTCGCTGTACCGGCTGACGAACGGCAAGAGCCCCCAGCCGGGACCGCCGGTGCTCCTGGTGCCGCCGCTGGCCGCTCCCGCGCTGTGCTTCGACCTGCGCCGCGGGTGCAGCCTCGCCGAGCACCTGGTCGAGGGCGGCCGAAACACGTACCTGGTCGACTACGGGAACGTCGCCTTCTCCGACCGGCGCCTCGGCATCGAGCACTGGATCGAGGAGGTGCTCCCGCGCGCGATCCGCAAGGTCAGCGAGGATTCCGGTGGCCAGGGCGTGCACGTCGTCGCGTGGTGCCTCGGCGGGATCTTCTCGTTGCTGACCACCGCCGACCAGCCCGATCTGCCGATCGAGTCGATCGCCACCATCGCGTCGCCGTTCGATTTCACCGCGATCCCGCTGATCGCCCCGTTCCGCCCGCTGGTGGACCTCACCGGCGGCCACCTGCTGACCCCGTTCTACCGGGCGCTCGGCGGCGCACCGTCCTATTTGGTCAGCCGCGTCTTCCGGGCGACCGGGATCAGCAAGGAGATCACCAAACCCCTTGCCATCCTGAAGAATCTCGATGACCGGGACTACCTGGCGCAGATCGAGGCCGTCGACCACTTCATGGACAACATGATCGCCTACCCCGGGCGGACGTTCGGCCAGATCTACCACCGGTTCTTCCGCGCCAACGACCTCGCCGAGGGCACGGTCGACCTCAACGGCCGCATCATCGCGCTGTCCGGGGTCAAGGTGCCGACGCTGGTCATCGCCGGGCAGAACGACACGATCGCCCCGCGCGCCGCCGTCGAACGGCTCACCGAGCTGCTGGACAACTCGCCGTCGGTGACCTTCGAGACCGCGCCCGGCGGCCACCTGGGCGTCCTCACCGGCCGGAAGGCCCGCGGGACGACGTGGCGCTACCTCGACCGTTTCCTCGACGAACAGGCCGCTTGACCCTCGTCTTCGGTACGCTGGGTGATGGCGCTGCGCAAGGACTGGCGTGGCGCGATCATGTCCACCATCTCGGTGATCTGGCGCCAGGCGTCGGCGATCTCGGCCGTCGCGCGGTCGCGTTGCAGGACGACCGTGGACAACACGAGCGCGGTGAGGCCGACGGTGGCGTCGAAGGCCTGGACGTGCAGCATCCGGGCGGCCAGCTCGTAGGAACTGTAAGGGCCGAGCCCGCGTATGGCGGCGAAGATCGTGACGGTGCAGACGCACAAGGAGCACAGCAGCGCCCCGGCCTGCCGGAAGCGCAGCGCCGCCCACACGAGCACGGGGAAGACCAGGAACAGCTTCGCCGTCGTCGTGGACGCGAGGACGGCCGTGCCGAGACCGAAGAGCGCGAGCGCCGCCGCCTCACCCCAGCGGACGAGCGGGACCCGCCTTGGCACGCGGAACCTCGGCACGAGAAGCAGCAGCGGCGTGATCGTCAGGACGCCCATCGCGTCGCCGGTCCACCACACCAATGCGGTCGCCCAGAAGTCGCCGGGGCTCAGCGCGCCGCCGAAGATCAGCACGCCGGTGCCCAGTGCGGCGCTGAAGACCGTGCCCCCGATCGCTCCGACCGCCACCAGGAGGACGGCGTCGGGAAGCCGGTCGAGTTCGTTGCGGAAACCCAGCCGCCGCATCACCACGTACGCCAGCATCGGGCCGATCGTGTTGCCCGCGGAGATCGCCAGGACCGTGCCAAGCGAAGGACCGAGGGCGATGTTCGTCAGGAGGGCGCCGAGGAAGATACCCGGCCAGAACCGGGGCCCCAGGAGCATCGGCACCGCCAGCGCGACACCGGCGGCCGGCCACAGCGGCGAGATCTGTTCCCGCACGATCGCCCACTGGATCCCGATCCGTGCGGTGGCGAAGTAGCAGATCGTGACGCCGAGGACGATGAGACACCAGCGTGCGGCAGGGGAAAGCGGTCTCATCGCGACTCCGGCCTTGGCGGGCAAGGAAGTACGAGAGTACCTCTGCTCGGCGGCCGCGGAGGTGTTGTCGAAATGGTGGAAATAAACGGGCTCGTGAGTGGCAAGGACGGTTCTAACCGTCCTTACCGCTNAAGGACGGTTCTAACCGTCCTTGCCACTCACGAGCCCCACGCCTTACTTGAGCTCCGCCGACGTCTTGCCCAGGATCCGGCGCGCCACGATCAGCTGCTGGATCTGTTGCGTGCCTTCGAAGATGTCCAGGATCTTCGCGTCCCGGCTCCACTTCTCCAGCAGCGATTCCTCGGTGTAGCCGAAGGTGCCGGCCAGCTCGACGCATTTGAGCGTGATCTCGACGACCGACCGGCCGGCCTTCGCCTTGGCCATCGAGGCCTGCAGCGAGTTCGGCTTGCGGTTGTCGGCCATCCACGCCGATTCCATGGTCAGCAGGTACGCCGATTCGTAGTCCGCCTCCAGCCGCAGGAACGTCGCGGCGGCGGCGTGCTGGCTGTGGACGGGCTTGTCGTAGTCGATGGTCACCCCGGCGTCGGTGAGGATCTTCCGGGTCTCCTCCAGCGCCGCGCGGGCGACACCGATGGCCATGGCGGCGACCAGCGGGCGGGTGTTGTCGAAGGTCTGCATGACCCCGGCGAAACCCTTGGCGGTGTCGATCTCCGGCGTGCCGAGGAGGTTCTCCTTGGGCACGCGGACGTTCTCGAACCGCAGCACGGCGGTGTCGGAGGCACGGATGCCGAGCTTGTGCTCGACGCGCACCACCTCGAAGCCGGGTGTGCCCTTCTCGACGACGAACGACTTGATCGCCGCGCGGCCCTTCGTCTTGTCCAGCGTGGCCCAGACGACGACTGCGTCGGCGCGCTCGCCCGCGGTCACGAAGATCTTCTCCCCGTTGATCACGTACTCGTCACCGTCCAGGCGCGCGGTCGCGGTGATCGCGGCGGAGTCCGAGCCGCAGTCCGGCTCGGTGATCGCCATCGCGGCCCACAGCCCGGAGAACTTCTTGAGCTGTTCGTCCGTGGCGACCGAGCCGATGGCGGCGTTGCCGAGCCCCTGGCGCGGCATGGACAGCAGCAGACCGACGTCGCCCCAGCACATCTCGATCGTGCCGAGCACGATGTTGAGGTTGGAACCGTTGCGGTTGCCCGGTTTCTCGCTCTTCTCGGACCGGCGGACACCCGCCGCGCCCGCACCGCCCTCGCCGGAGGAGTTCAGCCCGTCCAGCAGCGCGGCGAACATGTCGAGTTCGGCCGGATAGGTGTGCTCGGCGCGGTCGTACTTGCGCGAGATCGGCCGGAACACCTCGGCCGCGGCCTGGTACGCCTGGTTGATCAGGGTGCCGGCCTTCTTCGGAACCTCAAGGTTGATCATGATTGCCTTTCGAAAGTCCTAGAGAAGGACGGCGCCTTCCATCACGCCGATCGCACGGAGGTCGCGGTACCAGCGTTCGACCGGGTGTTCCTTGACGAACCCGTGCCCGCCGAGGAGCTGCACCCCGGCGCTGCCGATCTGCATTCCCTTGTCGGCGGCCAGTTTCCGGGCCAGCGCGACCTCGCGGGCGTACGGCTTGCCCTGTTCGGCGCGGGAAGCGGCGCGGAGCATGACCAGCCGCAACCCTTCCAGCTCGATGGCGATGTCGGCCACCGAGAACGCGACGGCCTGCCGGTGGCTCACCGGTTCGCCGAACGCCTTGCGCTCGTTGACGTACGGCACCACGTAGTCGAGGACGGCCTTCGCGGTACCGGCGGCCAGTGCGGCCCAGCCGAGCCGCGAGAGCCGGACGACCTCGGTGAAGACCTCGGCCTTGCCGCCGCCGAGCAGCGCACCGGCCGGAAGGGCGACCTTCTCCAGGTGCAGCTTCCCGGTCGCCGCGCCGCGCAGGCCCATCGCCGGTTCGTTTTCGATGGTGACACCGGAGTTCGACGACTCGACGAGGAACAGCGCCGGGCCGCGGCCTTCCAGGTCGGCCGACACGATGAACAGCTCGGCGTCGGCGGCCCTCGGGACCAGCGACTTCACACCGTCGAGCTGGTAGCCCTTCGGCGTGCGGCGGGCCTTGGTCGCGGGCTTGAACGGGTCGAACAGCGCGGTGCGCTCCTGCAGCGCGAGCGCCGCGGCCGGGACGTTCTCGCCGACGAACGCGGGCAGGTAGTCCGCCTGCTGCTGCTCGTCGCCGTAGGACACCAGCGCGGTGCTGACCGCGGACGGCGCGAGCACCGCGACCGCGAGACCCAGGTCGCCGTGCGCGAGGGCCTCGGCGACCAGCGCGTTCGTGACGACCGATCGTTCGGTGCCGACCCCGCCCAGCTCCTCGGGGATGCCGACGAGCGTGATGCCGAGTTCGGCGGCACGGCTCAACAGGCCCTCGGGCGCCTGAAGCTTCGCGTCGGCGTCGGCCGCGGCGGGCCGCAGCTGTTCGGCCGCGAACTCCGTCACGGTCTCGACGATGAGCTGCTGGTCCTCACTCGGGGTGAGGTCGAACAGCCCGGTGTCCTCGGCAGGCGCGAGCCGCGCGGGCTTGCCGAGCTTTTGGGCGGATTTGAAGGTCCGTCCCGCCGCGCCCGCGACCCGGAAGCCGTTGCGCGTCCCGGCACTGACCAGGTTCTGCACGGGCTTCCGAAGTCCGGCCCGTTCAATGACCTTGCTCCCGGCCAGCCGGGTGAGCGCGGACAGGCCAAGGCCCATCGCGTCTCGTTTCCTAGGCGCACCCACGGTGAGTCTCCCTGCCTCGCTTACCTACTCGTGAGTAGGTTAACTCTCCTCGGGCGGATGCGCCACCACGGGGGAGGCGAACGTCACGCCGGTGAGTGATCCGGGAGGCCGGGCAGGCCAGGATTACTCACGATCTTGCGTCTCTCGATGACCACGAGGCCCACCGCCGCCAGTGCGACGATGCCGACGAGCACGATCGCCGGCACCAGCTCCAGCAGCGGAGTCGCGGCCAGCAGGACCACCGCGAGCACCAGCCGCCGCACGTTCCATGAGCCCAGGTTTCGCCGCCGCAGCCCGCTCAACGCGATGAGGTACAGCGCGAGCCCGCCGGTGAGCGCCCAGATCGGGGTGCCGTGGAGGCCGTCGGCGAGGCTGTGGTGCTCGGTGTCGGACACGTACAGCAGCGACTTCTTCAGCCCCAGCGCCACGAGCACGATCCCGGCGATGAGCGGGAGGTGCAGGAAGGTGTACGTGTCCGTCCCGATCCGCACTCGCTCCACGCCCTCCGCGCGCTTCAGGTTGTGCTCGGACACGTGTGCGACGACGGCGAAGTACATCCACCACATCGCCGAAGCGAGCGTGAGCCCGAAGACGGCGGCCAACGTGATCGGCCAGGACATCGGGTACGAGCTGATCCCGATGCCGATCGCCACGATCGATTCGCCGAGCGCGATGATCACGATCAGCCCGAACCGCTCGGCGAAGTGGCCGGGCTGGTGCAGCCGCCAGTCCGAGGAACGGGTCCGGAAGACGTTGAGGTAGTCGGCCAGCATCGCGACGGCCCAGATGCCGAGTTGCACCCAGCCGGAGAAGAACGCGGCGGCGATCAGCAGCGCGACGCTCGGCAGCAGGCCGACGAACATCTTCAAGACGGTCCTGCGCAGCTCGGGGTCGGTCCGCGCGGCGCCGAAGTACGCGGTCAGGTGCAGCAGCCGGACGAGGAAGTAGCAGCCGACGAACATCAGCGGCGCGTACAGGCCGCCGGGCAGGTCGGTGAACGCCTCCGGAATGGTCAGCGAGACCAGGAACATCGTCCCCATCGCGGCGAACATCGCCAGCTGGGCGATGCCGCGGTCGACGTGCAAGGTGTTGGCCAGCCAGGCGTAGGCGCACCAGCACCACCACAGCACGGCGATCATCGCGACGCCCTGCCCGATGCCGAGCGGGGTGAGGTGATCGGCCATCAGCTGCGTGGTCTGGGTGATGGCGTAGACGAAGACCAGGTCGAAGAAGAGCTCCAGCGTGGTGACCTTGTGGTCTTCTTCCCGGGTCACCAGATGCAGGCCGCGTTTCGTGGGCACGCGCACATCGTGCCCTTCACTCCTTTGCAGGACACGCGAGTTCGCTCAAAAGCTGACTTTCATACCCCGAGCACCGCGTGCATCAACGTCGTCAGCTCGGCCTCGATGTTCGGGCGGCCGTTGACCCGCCGGGTGCGCGCGAGGTCGTTCGCGATGGTCAGCGCCGCGTGCACGGTGATCTTCACTTCGCGCAGGCTCAGTTCCGGCCGGACCTCCGACGCCAGCGCGATCCAGCGCGCGACGTAGTCCCGCTGGACCCGGATCAGGTCCGCCTTGTCGCGTTCCGGCAGTTCCATGGGGCTGCCGGAGAACGACACCAGCAGTTCGGGCGTGTGCAGCAAGGTGTGCACATAGGACGCCGCGAGCCTGCGCAGCGCGTCGCGTTCGTCGTCGGTCCGCAACGCGCGTTCCGCGGCGAGCGCCAGCCGGTCGGCCGCTCGATGCCCGATCGCCACCATCAGCGCGGCCTTGCTGGGGAAGTGCCGGTACACGCTCGGCCCGGCGATCCCGGCTGCCGCGCCGATCTCCTCCATGCTCACCGAGCGGAAGCCGCGTTGCCCGAACAGCTCGGTCGCGGCACCGAGGATCTGCTCGCGGCGGGACGGCTCGCCGAGCGCCATCGACGGCGTCTCCTCCGGCGTCTCCTCGGGTTCGGGGAGTGTGACATGCAGCACCGACTCCGCCAGCTGCACCAGGATCTGCGCGAAGCGTTTCTTCGCCACGGACGTGTGATGCACGGAGACACTGCCGAACACGCTCAGCCCCGCCCAGCACAGCAGTTCGGCGTCGTCGGCGGTCAGTTCCGGACGCAACGCGCGCAGCGCCTTGGACCACGCTTCGAGTACCGCGCCGGACCGGCGGCGGATCTCGCGCCGTTCCTCCCGGGGCAGATGCCTGCCCTCCCAGCGCCACAGCGCGGCGACCTCGCGCCGCTCCACCGCTTGCGCCGCGAGGGTGCCCAACAGGGCGTTGACCTGGGCGGGAACGGGAAGACCGTCGGCGAGCGTCTCGGTGGTGGCCGCCTCCATGTCGTCGATGCCGGACAGCACGACGTAGGACAGCACGGCCTGCTTGTCCGCGAAGTGCCGGTACAGCGCGGGCCCGGTGATCCCCGCCGCGGCGGCGATGTCGTTGATGCCGACGCCGTGGAACCCGCGGGCGCGAAAGAGCTCCGCGGCGAGGCCGGCCAGCTGGGCCTTGCGGTCGCGCGGTCGAGGGGAACGCTCGGTCGGGTGATCCATAGGTGAACCCACGATAGCGCCGGTTGCGTGCATCGCAACCCATTGACACCATGGGGTTATCGCGGTTTATGTTAATCGGCATTAGCATGACTACTGGCCGGTACGTTTTACCCTGATACAGCGCCGTACGCGGAGGAGTTTTTCTGTGAGTAGCGAGGCCTACATCTACGAGGCGATCCGTACGCCTCGCGGCAAGAACAAGGGCGGTGCCCTCCACGGCACCAAGCCGGTCGATCTCGTGGTCGGCCTCATCGAAGAACTGAAGGTCCGGCACCCGAACCTCGACCCCGCCGTGATCGACGACATCGTCCTCGGCGTCGTGTCCCCGGTCGGCGAGCAGGGCGCCGTGATCGCGCGCACCGCCGCGCTGAACGCCGGCCTCCCCGAGTCCGTCGCCGGTGTACAGCTGAACCGCTTCTGCGCCTCCGGCCTCGAAGCCACCAACACCGCCGCGCAGAAGGTGCGCTCCGGCTGGGACCAGCTGATCATCGCCGGTGGCGTCGAGTCGATGTCGCGGGTGCCGATGGGCTCCGACGGCGGCGCGCTGTTCATGGACCCCGCCACCGCGTACGACAACTACATCGTCCCGCAGGGCACCGGCGCCGACCTGATCGCGACCATCGAGGGCTTCTCCCGCGAGGACGTCGACGCGTGGGCCGTGCGTTCGCAGGAGAAGGCCGAAGCGGCCTGGTCCGGCGGCTACTTCGCGAAGTCCGTCGTCCCGGTGAAGGACATCAACGGCGTCACGATCCTCGACCACGACGAGCACCGTCGCCCGGGTAGCACCATCGAGGGCCTCGGCAAGCTCAAGCCCGCCTTCGCCGGTATCGGCGAGCTGGGCGGCTTCGACGCCGTCGCGCTGCAGAAGTACCACTCGGTCGAGAAGATCGACCACGTCCACACCGGCGGCAACTCGTCCGGCATCGTCGACGGCGCCGCGCTGGTCCTGGTCGGCAACGAGCAGATCGGCAAGGACTTCGGCCTGACCCCGCGCGCCCGCATCGTGGCGACCGCGACCGTCGGCTCCGAGCCCACGATCATGCTCACCGGCCCGACCCCGGCCACCGAGAAGGTCCTCAAGATCGCCGGACTCACCCCGGACGACATCGACCTGTGGGAGCTGAACGAGGCCTTCGCCTCGGTCGTCCTCAAGTGGATCAAGGACCTGCGCCTCGACGAGGAGAAGGTCAACGTCAACGGCGGCGCCATCGCGATGGGTCACCCGCTGGGCGCCACCGGCGCGATGCTGGTCGGCACCGTCGTCGACGAGCTGGAGCGTCGTCAGGCGCGCCGCGCCCTGGTCACCCTGTGCATCGGCGGCGGCATGGGCGTCGCGACCATCATCGAGCGGGTCTGAGGAAGAGACAATGACTGAAGCGAAGACCATCCGCTGGGAGCAGGACGCCGACGGCATCGTCGTGCTCACCCTGGACGACCCGAAGCAGTCCGCCAACACGATGAACGCCGACTTCCGCGAGTCGCTCGGCGTGGTCGTGGACCGCCTGGAGGCGGAGAAGGACAGCATCACCGGTGTCGTCCTCACCTCGGCCAAGAAGACCTTCTTCGCCGGCGGGGATCTCAACGACCTGATCCAGGCCAAGCCGGAGCACGCCGCCGAGATCACCGAGAGCAGCGCCCTGATGAAGGGCCAAATGCGACGGCTCGAGCAGCTGGGCAAGCCGGTCGTGGCCGCCATCAACGGCGCCGCGCTCGGCGGCGGCCTCGAACTCGCGCTCGCGACGCACCACCGCATCGCGGCCGACGTCAAGGGCAGCCAGATCGGCCTGCCCGAGGTCACCCTCGGCCTGCTCCCCGGCGGCGGCGGCATCGTCCGCACCGTGCGCCTGCTGGGCATCCAGAGCGCGCTGCTGAACGTGCTGCTGCAGGGCCAGCGGCACCGCCCCGCCAAGGCGAAGGAGCTCGGCCTCGTGCACGAGCTCGTCGGCACCGTCGAGGAGCTGGTCCCGGCCGCGAAGGCGTGGATCAAGGCCAACCCCGAAGGCGGCGTGCAGCCGTGGGACGTCAAGGGCTACAAGATCCCGGGCGGCACCCCGTCGAACCCGAGCTTCGCGGCGAACCTGCCCGCGTTCCCGGCGAACCTGCGCAAGCAGATCAAGGGCGCGAACATGCCTGCCCCGCGGGCGATCCTGGCCGCGGCCATCGAGGGTTCGCAGGTCGACTTCGACACCGCGATCACCGTCGAGACCCGCTACTTCGTGCACCTCGCCACCGGCCAGGTCTCGAAGAACATGACGAAGGCGTTCTTCTTCGACCTGCAGAGCATCAACTCCGGCGGTTCGCGGCCGGAAGGCTTCGAGAAGTACACCGCCAAGAAGGTCGGCGTCGTCGGCGCGGGCATGATGGGTGCCGCGATCGCGTACGTCTCGGCGAAGGCCGGTATCGACGTCGTGCTCAAGGACGTCACCCTCGAAGGCGCCGAAAAGGGCAAGGGCTACGCGGTCAAGCTGGAAGAGAAGGCGCTCTCCCGCGGCAAGACCACGCAGGAGAAGTCCGACGCGCTGCTCGCCAAGATCAAGCCGACCGACAAGGCGGAGGACTTCGCCGGCGTCGACTTCGTGATCGAGGCCGTCTTCGAGAGCGTCGAGCTGAAGCACAAGGTGTTCCAGGAGATCGAGGGCATCGTCAACCCCGACGCCGTGCTCGGTTCCAACACCTCCACGCTGCCGATCACCGCGCTCGCCGAAGGTGTCCAGCGGAGCGAGGACTTCATCGGGATCCACTTCTTCTCGCCGGTGGACAAGATGCCGCTGGTCGAGATCATCTGCGGTGAGAAGACCTCGCCCGCCACGCTGGCGAAGGTCTTCGACTACACGCTGCAGATCAAGAAGACCCCGATCGTCGTCAACGACAGCCGCGGCTTCTTCACCTCGCGCGTCATCGGCACGTTCCTCAACGAGGCCGTGGCCGCGCTGGGCGAGGGTGTCGAGCCGGCGTCGATCGAGCAGGCCGGTTCGCAGGCCGGATACCCGGCTCCGCCGCTGCAGCTGATGGACGAGCTGACCCTGACGCTGCCGCGCAAGATCCGCAAGGAGACCCGCGAAGCGATCGAGGCCGCCGGCGGCACCTGGAACGCGCACGCGTCCGAGGGCGTCATCGACCGGATGGTGGAGGAGTTCGACCGCAAGGGCCGTTCCACCGGCTCGGGCTTCTACGACTACGACGAGTCGGGCAAGCGGACCGGTCTCTGGCCGGGCCTGCGCGACGCGTTCAAGTCGGGCAGCGCCGAGGTCCCGTTCGAGGACCTCAAGGAGCGGATGCTGTTCGCCGAGGCGCTCGAGACCGTGAAGTGCTTCGACGAGGGCGTGCTCACCACCGTCGCCGACGCCAACATCGGCTCGATCTTCGGTATCGGTTTCCCGGCGTGGACCGGTGGTGTCATCCAGTACATCAACCAGTACGAGGGTGGCCTGCAGGGCTTCGTCGACCGGGCTCGTGAGCTGGCGGAGCGCTACGGCGACCACTTCACCCCGCCCGCTTCTCTGGTCGAGAAGGCCGCGAAGGGCGAGATCTACGAATAAGCCGCTTCGTGAACGGCCTGTTCCTTGCGAAATTCGCCAGGAACGGGCCGTTTTCGTACTGCGACGCTCTTGCTACTTCTTCTTGCGGTTCAGCTGAGGGAGCCAATACCCGGGAGGCTGGGGGTCTGTGCCGATGGGTGCCCAATGTTCCGGGTCGGGATTCCTCGGGGCCCAGCTGCGAGGAGGTGGCATGGCCATCGCCTTGCGGATCGGCTCGAGGGACAACTCCGGAAGCTTCTGAAAAGTCGGGACGTTCATGAGTAGCGGATAACCATCCGGGCTGAACTTCATGGCTCGCGTCCGGCCGACCACTTGGCAGTGCGTCCGCATCTCGAATATGGAGGTCTGGACGGTCTCCTCCGATTCGTTGACGGCTATCCACATGAGTCTGTCTCCGGGTACGAGGCGTTCCAGCCCGTTGATGGTGTCGGAGGGGGATTTCCCTTCTCTGTCAATGAACGGAATCGGGTCCGTTGTCCCGTTTTCGTCATTGTCGCTCAAGCCCGCGACGGCTCCGGGGTTGTCCGTTCCCATCAACTCCAGAGTGTCGCCATCCGAGTGCGCCTGCCAAAAGTCGAGCGGATCGAACCCGCTCGACATCAGGGGGTCCTCCATGGCGAGTAACACGAAGAAGTCGGTGGCGTTCGCGCTGAGCATCAGCCGATCGCCCGAACCGATGTAGTGCACCCGATCCGATTGCCATGCGCCGATGCCGTCGACTTGGATTCGTCCGGCCATGATCGTTTCTATGGCGATTTCCGGGGTTACCTCGAAGAACTCGCGTTTGTCGTTGAATCTGAAGTCTGCGAGCTTCTGATGAGCGTATCGCTCCAGTTCGCGAGGATGAGAAGTCGG
The DNA here is from genome assembly GCF_037997115.1 of Amycolatopsis coloradensis. NCBI lineage: Bacteria > Bacillati > Actinomycetota > Actinomycetes > Pseudonocardiales > Pseudonocardiaceae > Amycolatopsis > Amycolatopsis coloradensis. The sequence continues at coordinate 7,706,495 of NZ_CP150484.1, read as the reverse complement.
CGCGCTGAATACAACTTCGAACTGTGCGGGGACGCTGGAGCCGGACAGTTCCTTCGCGCGGTCTTCCGCGAGTCTCGTGGTGAAGCCGATTTTCGCCAAGTCCGGATCCCGCGGGTTGCGCAGGACGTAGACGAATCCAATCGTCCGCTTTGGCATGTGACCCCAGTTCATCGGCCGTTGGCGGGCTCCGAGCGGCAGTAGTCTATCGCTTCCACTCCCGAGTTCGTCGTGGATGCGCGCTGCGCCGGCTCCGCTCTGCCGGCGCAGCGCGATTTCAGCGGGACGACGGTTCCAGCGCCACATGCGGCAAGCGCCGGTCCAGCCACCGCGGCAGCCACCAGGCGCGTTCCCCGAGCAACCGCATCACCGCTGGCACCACGAGACAGCGGATCACGAACGCGTCCACCAGCACCGCCACCGCCAGCCCGAGACCGAACTGCGCCAGCATCCGGTCGGGGTTGAGCAGGAACGCACCGAACACGAGGATCATGATCCCCGCCGCGGCCGTGATCACCCCGCCGGTGGAGGCGAGTCCTTCGCGGACGGCGTGGCGCGCGTCGCCGGTCCGCCGCCATTCCTCGTGCATCCGGGACACCAGGAACACCTCGTAATCCATGGAAAGGCCGAACACGATCGCGAAGATCAGCACCGGCACGAATGCCTCGATCGGCCCGGGTTGCGCCCCGAACAGGCCGTCGCCGAACACCGCCGTCATCACCCCGAGCGCGGCGCCGATGCTCAGCAGGTTCAGCAGGGCCGCCTTCAGCGGGATGAGGATCGAGCGGAACACGACCATCAGCAGCAACGCCGACAGCCCGACGACCACCAGCACGAACAGCGGCAACCGGTCACCGACGGCGTCCGCGAAGTCCACCGCTGCCGCGACACTCCCGCCGACCAGGTACTTGCCCGGCAGGCCCGGCAGCACCTCCGTCCGCAACCGTTCCACCAGATCGGCGGTCGCTTCGTCCTGTGGTGAAGACGTGGGGAAGGCGAGAACCGTCGTGACGCCTTGTCCCATCGGCGGTGTCGCCTCCGCGATCCCCGGCGTGGCTTCGAGTTTCCGTTGCAGTGCGGCACCATCGCCGTTCTCGGTGACCACGATCAACGGCTCGCCGAACCCGGGGCCGAAACCCTCCGCCATCAGGTCGTAGGCCTGCCGGGTGGTCGACGTCTCCGGATCCGTGCCCGAGTCGGCGAACCCGAGGCGCATGCCGAGCGCTGGCAGGGAAAGGCCGACGAGGACGAGCAGCCCGATCGCGAGCGGCACCATCGGCCGTCGTTGTACCGCGTCTCCGAGCTTGCCCCAGGCCTTGCCGTGTTCCCGTTTCGTGGCGTGTTTGCGAATGCCCTTCTCCAGGCGGCGGCCGAACAGGGAGAGCAGCGCGGGCAGCAGGGTGATCGACGCGAGCATCGTCACGAGCACGGTCAGCGCCACGGCCAGGGCGACCCCTCGCAGCGAACCGAGGCCGAGCGCGAGCAGGCCGAGCAGCGCGATGATCACCGTGCCGCCGGCGAACAGCACTGATCGGCCCGCGGTGTCCAGCGCCCGCCGTGCCGCCTGCTCACGGTCGAGACCGGCCAGGATTTCGCCGCGATAGCGGGAAAAAATGAGCAGCGCGTAGTCCACGCCGACGCCGAACCCGACCAGCATCATCAGCGGTGCCGTGTAGCTCGCGATGTCGACGAACCTGCTCACGAGCACGATCACGCCGAGAGTGCTGCCAACGGCGAAGATCGCCGTGATCACCGGGAGCCCGGCGGCGAGGATCGACCGGAACAAGAAGACGAGGACCACGAGCGCGGCCAGCAACCCGACGCCCTCCGACGGGCCGCCGCTTTCACTCGTCCGCTTGATCGGGTCGCCGCCCAGCTCGACTTGGAGCTCGGCGGACTCCGCCTTCTTCGCGGTGTCGACGACGCGCACGATGTCGTCGTACGGCAGATCCTTCGACTCGAGGTCGAAGGCGACCGCGGCGTAACCGATCGTGCCCTCACGCGAGATGGCCGACGGGGTGTCGAAAGGACTCGTCACCGCCTTCACGTGCGGCTGGTTCCGGACTTCGGCGAGCATCCGGTCGATCGGCTCGCGTGCGGTCGCGAGCCCGCTTTCGGTCTTGAAGACGATCTCGGCCGTCGCGCCGGCCCGCGCCGGAGCCTGTGCCTTGAACAGGTCCATGATCTGCTGGGATTCGGTGCCCGGCAGGGAATGGTCGTCGTGGTACGCGCTGCCCGCCAGCTGTGAGCCCAGCGTGACACCGACGAGGGTGAGCAGCCAGAGCGAAACGGCGAGCCAGCGATGACGCTGAGACCAGCCCGCCAGCTTCGAGAGCGCGCCCCCACGCGGCGGTCTCCGGGAAAGAGTGATGGTGTCCATGGCGGAAAGCATCGGCTTTCCCCGGCCGCATATCGTCGGGCTCCGGCGGGCACTCCGGCCGCAACTTCCGGATACCCCTAAGGCTCCTCCCGTACTACCGGGGTTGTGGTCACGGGGTCAACCAGCGAGGGGTGACCATGCCTGATTCGTAGGCGAGCACGACGAGTTGCGCGCGATCACGGACGTCCACTTTGGTCATGATCCGGCTGACGTGCGTCTTCGCCGTCGCCGGGCTGAGCACGAGTTCCTTCGCGATCTCGTCGTTGGACAGACCGGCCGCGACGAGGCTCATCACCTCGCGTTCCCGTTCGGTGAGCCGGTTCAGGGTGGGCGAGGGGGCGGGCCGGTCCACCCGGCAGGCGAATTCGGAGATCAGGCGGCGGGTGATCGACGGTGCGAGCAGCGCGTCGCCCCTGGCGACCACGCGGACGCCGTGGATCAGCTCCTCCGGTTCGGTGTCCTTGACCAGGAACCCGCTGGCACCCGCGCGCAACGCGCCGTAGACGTCTTCGTCCAGGTCGAAGGTGGTGAGGATGACGACCTTGATCCCGGTCAGCGCGGGGTCTTCGAGCAGGTGCCGGGTCGCGGTGAGCCCGTCCATCCCGGGCATCCTGATGTCCATCAGGACGACGTCGGGTCTGTGTTCGTGCGCGGCTTGGAGGGATTCACGGCCGTCGGCCGCTTCGGCGACCACGGTGATGTCGTCTTCACTGTCCAATATGGACTTGAATCCGGCCCGTACCAGCCGCTGGTCGTCGACGAGCAGGACCCGGATCATTTCTTCACCCGCAGGGGAAGCCGGGCGCGCACCCGGAAGCCACCGTCCTCGCGTGCGGCCGCGGTGAGCTCGCCGCCGAGTGCCTCGGCCCGTTCGGTCATGCCGCGGATCCCGTTGCCGGGTTTCGCCGTGCCGCCCCGGCCGTCGTCGTCGACCTGCACGGACACATCATGGGGCGTGTAGCCGATTCGCACCACGACGGTGTTCGCGGCGGCGTGGCGCGCGACGTTGGTCAGCGCCTCCTGGACGACACGGAAGGCGGCGTGTTCGACGTCGGGCGGCAGTTCCGTGGCGGTGCCGTCGATCTCGGTCCGGACGGTCAGCCCGTGCGCGCCCGCCGATTCGGCGAGCTCGGCGACCCTGGCCAGGCTGGGCGTGTCCACCTGTCGCAGCATGCCCAATGTGGCGCGGAGTTCACGCAACGCCTCCTTGCTGGTCTGTTTGATCGTGGTCAGTGCCTCCTCTGATTTCGCCGGATCCTTGCCGTGCAGGGCCGCGCCCGCCTGGACGTTGATGAGCGCCAGGTTGTGGCCGAGGACGTCGTGCAGTTCGCGCGCTATCCGGAGCCGCTCGTCCGTGGCCCTCCGCCGTGCCTCGGTCTCCTTGGTGCGTTCGGCTTCGCGGCGGTAGTACGTCACCGCGCCGACCGCGACGAGCGCGATGAACCAGCCCGTCATCAGCAGGAACGCGAAGTCGTCCACCTGCCGTGCGGCGCCGGCCTGTGCCTCGCCGATCGCGACGCCGCCCATCGAGGCCGCCGCGACGACCGCCGCGCTGCGGATCCGCCCGGTCGAGGCGTTGTTGTACAGCGCGAAGGCGAACGCGAGCAGCACGAATCCGTCGGGGTCGGTCTGCGGATAGTAGATCGCGCAGCAGGCCGCGGTGAAGATCGCGACGGGGAGTGGATACCGGTGGCGCAGGAACAGCGCGGCGCAGGCGAGTGCCACGCAGGCCCAGCCGATGACCGCGTTGCGCGGTGCTTCCGCGTCGTCCCCGAGCGAGACCACGGCGGAACCCGCGATCACCGCCGCGGTGACCGCGATGTCCGCCGTGTACCGCCGCGGGATCGCCACACGACGAGAGTAGCGCGAACCGGGGCGATTGACAAAATGAATTTTTACGTTCAAACTGATTTTTGTGATCAAAGGCGTGGTGCTGTGAGAGACGTGGAGTACCTCGATCGGTTGGAGCAGGCGGAGGCGTTGCTGAAACCGCAGCGGGTGGACGTCCTGCGGCAGCTGGCGGAGCCGCGGTCGTGCACCGAGGTGGCGACGGTGCTGGATCAGACTCCGCAGCGGGTCTACTACCACGTGAAACGACTGGTGGAAGCCGGTCTCGTGAAGCAGGTGTCGGAGCGGAAGGTGCGCGCCGTCAGTGAGGGCGTGTATCAGGCGACAGCCCGTTCGTACTGGTTGTCACCCGGACTGGTCGGACGGCTGGGCCCGCGGGCGGCGCGGGACGAGCTGAGCCTTGGCTACTTGGTGGACCTCATGGAGGAGGTCCAGGCGGACGTCGCCGTGCTCGACAGGACCGCACCGGAGCTGCCGTCGATCGGCGTTTCCGGCGAGATCCGGGTGGAGCCCGAGCGGCGGCAGGAGTTCCTCGACGAGCTGAAGACGACTTTGCAGGATCTGTTCACCCGCTACGGAGGAGCGGAAGGCGACGCCTTCAAACTCGCCGTGGCCTGTTACCCGAAGGGAGATGCCCGTGACTGAACCGACGAGGTTCCAGGTGCGCGTGCGCGCGCCGATCGACGAGGTCTGGCACGCGCTGACCGATCCCGGGGCACTGCGCGTGTGGCTTTCCGAGTACGCGGAAGTCGGCCTGCCGTCCCGGTACGAGTTCTGGGGCCGTTACACGCCGGAGGGTGATCGTCCGCGCCAGCGGCTGCTACTGGCCGAGAACAATGTCCTGCGGTTCGCCTGGACCGTCGACGGGACGGAGACCGTCGTCGAGATCGCGCTGGCGGAGGACGAGGACGGGACGTCCTTGTCGTTCAGTCAGACCGGTCTGCCGGACTACGCCGCGATGCTGGCCGATCCGGACTCGTCACTCGGCATGATGCACACGTTCTGGGCACTTTCCGTAGCGAACCTCGTCGACCACGTCGAAGGACGGCCGCTCACCGCCCGCTGCGACCTCACTTCCCCGCTGATGAGCGAAGAAGTGCGGATCGACGCGCCGCGAGGTGAGGTCTACTCCTCGATCGCCGATCCCGCCGTGTTCACGCGCTGGTTCGGTGCCCGGATCGAGGCGGAGACCCACGTCGGCGGACGTTGGGCGATGGGTTCACTGGAAAAGGATCCGGACCCGGCGAAGATCGTCGACCTGGTGCCCGACTCGAAGATGTCGCTCGCGTACCAGGACGGTGTCGTCGCCACTTGGGAGCTCGAGGACTCCGGCGGCGGTACGAAGCTGACATTCGTCCAAAGTGGATTCTCGGACGCGAAGCCGCCGTACGGCATGTGGATGGGCTGGCTCAGCGGTTTGGCGGAACTGCGCAGGTTCCACGAGGTCCACTCGTGGCGCCCGTTGTGGGTCGACATCCAGCTGGAGGGAACACCCGAAGGACTCATCACCTTGGATGGCAAGTAGGAGGAAGCGATGTTGCTCGAAGGCAGGAACGCGATCATCTACGGGGCGGCGGGCGGAATCGGGAGCGCGGTGGCCCGCGGATTCGCCAGGGAGGGTGCGACCGTCCACCTCACCGGCCGCACCTTGAAGAAACTCGACGCGCTGGCCGACGAAATCCGGGCAGCGGGCGGAAAAGCCGAAACGGCGGAATTCGACGCTCTCGACGAAGCCGCCATCGACGAGCATGCCGCTTCGGTGGTTTCCTCGGCGGGCAGCGTCGACATCTCGATGAACGTGATCACACACAACGACGTCCAGGGCACTCCACTGGTCGAGATGTCGTTGGAGGACCTCGAAAGCCCGGTCCGGACGGCGGTGCGGACGAACTTCCTCACCGCACGGGCCGCCGCCCGGCACATGATCGGGCAGGGGTCCGGGGTGATCCTGATGTTCGGTGGCGACGGTGACCCGCTGCCGGGGTACCACCTCGGCGGGCTGCAGGTCGCATTCAGCGCGATGGAGGCGTTGCGGCGCGGGCTGGCGTGCGAACTCGGGCCGCGGGGCATCCGTGTCGTGACCCTGCGCACCGGCGGGATCCCGGAGACGATTCCGGCGGGCGCCGGCCTCGACGACGCCATCCGTGACATGGTCGACGCGACGATGCTCAAGCGGACGGCATCGCTCGAAGACGTCGCCCGTGTGGCTGCCTTCGCCGCCTCGGACCATGCGCGCAGCATGACCGCGACGGCGTTGAACATCAGTTGCGGCTCGATGGTCGACTGACCCTCTCGCCGGCGGTAACACCGGCGGGCGATCTCCCGGCTACGCGGCACCACCAGGTGCTGGGGAGGTCGTTATGCCGAAGAGAACGACGAAGCCGGGCATGGCACTGGCGATCGGACTTCTGGTCGCCGGAGGCCGCGGTGTGGAGACCGTGCCCACCGGGCGGGTCACGCCGCAGAGCGACCCGGTGCAGACAACGCCGGCAGTCCCGACAGCGCTGACCACAACGTCGACGCCGACCAGCAGTTGGGCACCGCCGACGCCTCAGCAGTTCGTGCCGACGACCACGGCCGCGGTCGAGGTGCCGAAGCAGGTCGAGCCCAAACCGACGAAACACCTCCGAAGACCACACAGGCGGCGAAGGTGCCGAACCTGGCGGAGTGCGGAAGCGACTACTACCGCAACACCGACGGTGTCTGTGTCCATCGGCCGTCGGCCGGACCCGGCACGGCCGACGGAGCGACCGCCCTCTGCACGGACGGTTCCTATACCTACAGCCAGAATCGCCGCGGTACCTGTTCCGGCCATGGTGGGGTTCGCGCCTGGCTGTGATCCCGTCGGTCAACCATTCACTGAGAAGGGTGGTGCTGTGTAAGGTCGGATCATGGGATGCACAGGGTGAAACCGGTCGGACGGGCACCTTCGCCCCGGATCTTCGTCGTCGTGCTCGCCACCTGCGGTCTGGTGGCGTCGTTCATGCAGACGCTCGTCGTCCCGCTCATTCCCGCGTTTCCCCGGCTGCTCAACGCGACACCGTCGGACGCGTCGTGGGTGGTCACGGCGACCCTGATCGCCGGAGCCGTGGTGATGCCGGTGAGCGGAAGGCTCGGCGACCTCTACGGCAAACGCCGATTGCTGCTGATCAGCCTGGGTTTCCTGGTCGCCGGTTCGGTGGTGTCCGCGCTGACCAGTTCGCTCGCGCTGATGGTCCTCGGCCGGGGGCTGCAAGGCTGCGCCATGGGCGCGATCCCGCTGGGCATCAGCATCATGCGCGACGAACTCGCGCCGGAACGGGTCGGCGCCGCGATCTCGGTGATGAGTTCGACGCTCGGCGTCGGCGGTGCCATCGGGCTCCCGGTATCGGCGCTCGTCGCGCAGAACGCAGACTGGCACGTCCTGTTCTGGGCGTCGGCCGGGCTCGGGCTCGTCTGCGGCCTGCTGATCCTGTTCGTGGTGCCGGAGTCGCCGGTGAAGACACCGGCGCCGTTCGACTACCTCGGCGCGCTGGGGCTGACGATCGGACTGGTCTGCCTGCTGTTGCCGATCGTCAAGGGCGGCGAATGGGGCTGGGGCAGCGGCCGCACCCTCGTCTTCGCGGGGAGCGCGGTGGTGATCCTGCTGGTCTGGGGCGCCTACCAGCTGCGGCGGCGTGATCCGCTCGTGGACCTGCGGGTCTCCGCGCGGCGGCCGGTGCTCTTCACCAACCTCGCGTCGATCATGATCGGGTTCGCGCTGTACTCGATGGCGTTGTCATTCCCGCAGCTGCTGCAGGCGCCCGCGTCGACCGGCTACGGCCTCGGCCTGACCATGGTGCAGGCCGGGCTGTGCCTCGCGCCGAACGGCCTGGTCATGTTCATGCTGTCGCCGGTTTCGGCCAGGCTCATCGAGCGCTACGGACCACGGACGACACTGATGGTCGGCGCCACCACCATCGCGGCCGGATACGCCTTCGCGACCGTGTTGATGGACAACGCCTTCGAGCTGATCACGGCGTCGATCATCATCGGCGGGGGCGTGGGCATCGCCTACGCGGCCATGCCGGCGCTGATCATGGGCTCGGTCCCGGTCACCGAAACCGCGTCCGCGAACGGGTTGAACTCGCTGATGCGCTCCGTCGGCACGTCGACGTCCAGCGCGGTGATGGCGACCATGCTCGCGTCGCTGGCGATCACCGTCGGCGGGGTTTCCGTCCCGTCCGCGACGGGGTTCCGGCTGAGCTTCGTGGTCGCCGCCGGCGCGGCGCTCCTGGGACTCGTCTTGACCGTTTTCGTCCCGAAGCAACGTCAGTCCGAGCCGATGGTCGTTTCGGTCCGCTAGCGCCCTGCGTGCGATGAAGGGACTCATCGCACGCAGGGGCGGCTCCGCTCAGAACAGCGTCGGAACGATCGCGTCGATCAGGTGCGGGCCCGGCTCGGCGAGCGCGCGCTGGAACTGCTCGGCCAGCTCCTCCGCCGTCGTCGCCCGGGTCGCCGGGACGCCCATGCCTTCGGCGATCTTGACGAAGTCCATGTCGGGGCGGGAGAGGTCGAGCAGCTCGTTCGCCTTCGGGCCGTTGGCGTACGCGCCGACCCGCTGCAGCTCCAGCCGCAGGATCGCGTACGCCCGGTTGTTCAGCAGGACCGTGGTGACGTTGAGGTTCTCCCGAGCCTGCGTCCACAGCGCCGAAATCGTGTACAGCGCGCTGCCGTCGGACTGCAGGTTGATCACCGGCCGGTCCGGCGCGGCGACGGCCGCCCCGGTCGCGACGGGCATGCCGTAGCCGATCGCGCCGCCGGTCAGGGTCAGCACGTCGTGCCGGGGCGCGCCCGCGGTCGCGGCGGGCAGCAGCAGACCGGAGGTGTTCGCCTCGTCCGCGATGATCGCGCGCTCCGGCAGCAGCGCGCCGATCACGTCGACCCAGTTCTGCGGCGTCAACGGCCCGGACGGCAGCGCGGGCCGGGAGGCCTCCTGCAGCACCGGCTCCGTCTCGGCGGCGACCAGGTCGGCGACGTCGTTCAGCGCTCGCGGCACGTCCTGCGCGACTTCGGCCAGTACATGGACCTGCGCGCCTTCGGGAACCAGGTTGCTCGCCTTGCCGGGGTAGGCGAAGAACGACACAGGCGCCTTGGTCCCGGCGACGATCACGTGCTTGATCCCGTCGAGCTGGTACGCGACCTGCTCGGCGAGGTAGCCCAGCCGCTCGATCGTCGGCAGGCCTTCGCCGCGTTCGAGCCGGGCGGGGAAGGTCTCGACGAACGCCTTCACGCCGGTCGCGGCCGCGATCCGGCTGGTCGCGCGCAGACCGGCTTCTCGGCAGCCGCTGCCGCCGACGAGCAGCGCGACCGGTTCACCACTGGCCAGCACCTCGGCGATGTTCTTCACCGTCGTCGCGTCGACGACCTGCGGGATCCGTGGCGGGATGGGCGCGCAGGTCTCGCCGCCCTCGCCCCAGGACGCGTCGGCGGGGAGGATCAAGGTCGCCACCTGGCCGGGGGCGTCCTGGGAGGCCGCGACCGCCGCGGCGGCGTCGGCGCCGACGTCCTTCGTGTGCTCGGAGCGGCGGACCCAGCCTTCGAGCGAACCGGCGACGGCCTCGATGTCCGATTCTAGCGGGGCGTCGTACTGCTTGTGGTAGGTCGCGTGATCGCCGATCACGTTGACGATCGGGGTGTGCGCGCGGCGCGCGTTGTGCAGGTTCGCCAGCCCGTTGCCGAGACCGGGGCCGAGGTGTAGCAGCGTGGCCGCCGGCTTGTCGGCGATCCGCGCGTATCCGTCCGCGGCACCGGTGACGACGCCTTCGAAGAGGCCGAGCACACCGCGCATCTCGGGTACGGAGTCGAGCGCGGCCACGAAGTGCATCTCCGAGGTGCCCGGATTCGAGAAGCACACGTCGACACCGCTGTCGACGAGCGTGCGGATCAGGGACTGGGCGCCGTTCATCTCACTCACTTTTCAAGCCCTCTCAGCGAAAAGAACGCCGGGGTTGAGAATCCCGGCCGGGTCGAAGCTCTCCTTGATCCGGCGCATCAGCGCGATCTTCGCCGGGTCCTCCAGATCGAGGAAATAGCCGGATTTGGCCCGTCCGAGTCCGTGCTCGCCGGAGATCGCGCCGCCGAGTTCCATGCCGAGCGCGAAGATGTCGGTCAGCAGCTGCTTCCGCTTCTCCGGGTCCTTGCAGAAGATGGCCAGGTGGACGTTGCCATCGCCGGCGTGCCCGCAGCCGAGCGCGCCCGCCTCGCGCGACAACGCCATTTCCCTGGCCTTGCGCAGGAACTCGGGCATGGCGGACCGCGGGACCACCACGTCGATGACGTCGTCGGCACCGGCCGCCTTGGCCGTCCAGAACGCCTTCTCGCGCGCCTCGATGAGCTTGCGCGCCGAAGCGCCCTCGAGCACGTACACGTCCATCGCGCCGACGTCGCCCAGCAGTCCGCCGAGTTCCTCGATGTCGGCGTGCAGCCGGTCGTTGTCGCGGTTTTCCAGTGCCACCACCAGATACGCCTGCGCCTTGTCACGGATGGCGTCCGGGACACCGAGGCTGAGCTTCTCGTTGTAGCTGATCGCCGCGAGCGTGAGGTTGTCGATGTACTCGAGGATGTGCGGCGCGAGGCCGCTGGCGACGATCTTCGGGACGACGGTCATCACCTCGTCGAAGGTCTCGAACGGGGCGAACACCGTGGCGCCGTGCGGCAGGCGCGGATACAGCTTCACGATGACCTCGGTCGCGATCGCGAGGGTGCCTTCGGAGCCGATGATCAGCTGGGTCAGGTCGTACCCGGTCGAGACCTTCGAGGTCTTGCCGCCGGTCCGGATGATCTCGCCGGTCGGCAGCACGGCCTGCAGGCCCACGACGTTGTGCCGCGTGACGCCGTACTTGACAGCGCGCATGCCGCCCGCGTTCGTCCCGACGTTGCCGCCGACGCTCGCGCTCAGCTCGCCGGGGTAGACGGTGTAGCCGAGTCCGGCCGCTGTGGTCTTTTCGTCCAAATCGGACAGCGTGACACCCGGCTGGACGACGGCGACGTGGTTCTCCGTGTCGATCTCCAGTACCGCGTTCATTCGTTCGAAAGAGATCACCAGGCTGTCTTCGCGTGGCGTGGCGCCACCCGAAAGCCCCGTGCCCGACCCTCGCGCGGTGACCGGCACGCCGTGTTCGGTCGCCGCCTTGAGCAGCTCCGCGACCTCCTCGGCGCTTCCCGGTTTCGCCAGGTGGGCGGGCCGCCGCGCGGTGGTGGTCAAAGCCTCGTCGTGTGCGTAGTCCTCGGGGATCGCCTCGCCCGAGAGCAAGTTCGTGTCCCCGACGATCTCGGCGAACCGTGCCGCAACATCGCCCATCGACTGCCCTTCCTCACGCCTCTTTGCCTGGTTATCGAAGCGTAGTACGTCGTGGACGAGGATGGCCATGAATACTTTTCATGTTTGTCTTCCTCGGCATCCACAACCTCGTGACAACCTCGCTCGGTTACCCATGTCGCAGCGGGCCGCGGTGGTCCGCCGGAAGGGGTGGACGCTCGATGGGATCCAGGATGAGACGGATCGCGGCGCTGGGGGCGGCGCTGGCGGTCACGTTCGGGCTCGCGGTACCGGCGGCCGAAGGCGGGCAAGCGGGCTGCACCGCGCCCGTGGCGAACGTCAGCGGAGTCAGCCAGGCCGAGGGAACGAGCGCCGGGTACACCACCCTTGTCTTCACCGTTTCGCTCACCGACGGCGGCTGTGCGCCGCAGGGCTCGGTCGAATACCGGACGATCGACGGCAACGGCTCGCCGGTCGATCCGGCGTTCATCGCGAAGGAGAGTGTCGACTACCTGCCGCGTGCGGGCACGCTGACCTGGGCCGGGAGGGCGGACGCGTATACGGTCGCGGTCAAGGTCCGGGCCGATTCCCTGGTGGAGAACGACGAAATGTTCTCCCTGCGCCTGTACGGCGAGAAAGGCGTGAGGATCGGGCACAGCGTCGGCGTCGCTTGGGTCGCCGACGACGACAAGGTCAAGACCGCGCCGCTGGCGACCACCCAGGAAGGCGAGATCTGCTGGTCGATCCCGCCCAGCTTCGCGCCGGACACAAGCACCACCACCTGCAAGGTGCCGGTCGTGCTTTCCCGGCCGTGGCTCTCCGGACCGCTCACGATCCGCTACCGCACCGAAGGCTCCGCCCATGAGCCGGTGAAGGACGGTGTCGTCACCTTCCAGCGCGGTGAGACCAGGGGATACGCCGAACTCACGATCCTGCCCGGGCAAACGGGGAAGGCACGGGTCGAGTTCTTCGAGCCGTCGCAGGGCCGGCTCGTGTACGCGACCTCGACCGTGGTGATCAGCCCCGCCGGGTGACGAGGTCGGCGTCGGCCGTCGCGTTCGCCCGCCGGTACAGCTCGATCGCCCGAGCCCAGTGGGTGGCCGCGGCGGCCGTGTCGCCGCACCGCGCTTCCAGATCGCCGAGGTCGCGGTGCAGATGAGCCTCCTCGTACGGATCCGGGACGCTCGCCCGGACCGCGATGCCGCGTTCGAGGTTCTCCCGCGCCGCGGCCAGGTCACCGAGTCCCAGGTGGGCACGGCCGAGCCGGTCGAGCGCGGCCGCCTCGCTGTGCCGGTTCCCGACGTCCCGGCTGATCAGCAACGCCTGGTCGAAATCGGCCCGCGCGGCCCGGAAGTCCCGGCGGGCGAGGTGGACCTGCCCGGCGTGCAGCAGCGACTCCCACTCCTGCCACCGGTCTCCGATCGCCCTGGACGCGGCCAGCGCCTTGCGGAGATGGTCCAGCGCGACGTCGTGATCGCCGAGTTCCTCGTAGGCCTCGCCGAGCGTGTCCAGGGTGGCCGCTTCCAGCCGGGCGTTGCCGAGTTCGCGGAACGTCTCCAGCGCGGCCGTCAGTGGGCCGAGTCCGTCCATCGGCTGGCCCCGGCGGATGTAGGCGTGGCCGAGGTTGCGCTGGGACAGCGCACGCCCGAGCCGGTTACCCGCCGAAGTGCACCGCTCCACCGCCAGCCGGTACGCGGTGATCGCCTCGTCGAACCGGCGCAGCGCGGCGTAGGCGTTCGCGGTGTTGTTGTAGATGTGCCCTTCGCCTTCGAGATCGCCCGCCGCGCGGGCGGCCTTCAACGCGCGGGCGTTGGTTTCGAGCGCGTCCGTCAGCCTGCGGGTCATGAAGTAGGCCGCGCCCAGCGCGCGCAGCATTTCCGCCTCCGCCAACGGATCGTCGAGTTCGGCGGCCGCCGCGGCCCCCTCGCGGCAGAGCCCGATCCGCTCGTTCCAGCCGCCCATGGTGTCGTAGAAACTGGTGAGCAGGTACGTGAGCTGCCAGGCGGCGGTGTTGCGCCCGTGTTCGCGCGCGAACCGCACCACGGGCAGCAGATTCGCGCGCTCGGCCCCCAGGAACGCCAGCGCCGCACGCCTTTCCGCCGGGAACGGCGACGTGGGTGCCGGGTGGCGCAACGCCGGGGTGACCAGATCGCGGTTCGGGTCGATGATCCGGTTCGCTTCGGCGGCGACGTGCAGGTACCAGTCGATCAGCCGGTCCGCGGCCTCGGCACGGCCCGGCGCCGTTTCGTCGGCGTGGGCGCACGCGGCGGCGAATTCGCGGATCAGATCGTGGAGCCGATAGCGGTCCGGGCCCGCCGGGGTGATCAGGTGCGCCGCGGACAGCTCGGCGGTCGCGGCCCGGCCCGCTTCGGCGGACACCCCGCACAGCGCGCTGCCGAGTGACGAACTGAATGACGTACCCGGGATCAGCCCGGAAAGCCGGAACAGCTGAGCAGGAGCCTGGTCCAACGGCAGGTAGGCGCTCGCGAGGACGGTTTTGACCGTTCGTGAATCTCCTTGTACCGCAAGCGTTTCCAGTCGCCCGGCACCGGTGAGCTCCGCGGTGAGGTCCGCGATCGGACGGCCCGGCTCACCGGTCAGCCGGGCGGCGGCGATCCGCAGCGCCAGTGGCATCCCGTCGCACAGCCCGGCCAGGCGCGCGGCCTGAGCGGGTTCACGCGCGACCCGGTCGGCGCCCAGTACCCGCGTGAGCAGTGTCATCGACTCCGGGTCGGCCAGCGCGTCGAGGGCGAACACGCGGACGGCGTGCCTGCTGCCGAGCGCGGCGAGGGTCTGCCTGCTGGTGACGATCAACATCGCCTTCGCCGTGCCGGGGACGAGCGGAAGGATCTGGTCGACACCGCCCGCGTTGTCGGCGACGATCACGCACCGCTTCCCGTGCAGCAATGAGCGGTAGAGCGCCGCGCGTTCGGCCGTCGCGTCGGGCAGCCGGTCGTCGGGGAGGCCGAGCCCGCGCGACAGATGGGCGAGGGCCTCGCCCGGCGAGACGGCTTCGACCGGATCGTGCCCGGTGAGGTCGAGGAAGAGCTGGCCGTCGGGGAAGCGGTCCGCGATGCGATGCGCCCACTGCACGGCCAGCGCCGATTTACCCATCCCCGCCGCCCCGGAGATGACCACGACCGGCGGCTCGGCTTCGTCGAGGAGACCGTCGAGCGAAGCGAGCTCCTGCTGCCGTCCCGTGAAGTGCCCGACGCGGGCGGGGAGTTGCGCGGGCGCGGTGCCCCGTGCGGGCGCGTCGAGTTCGGGCGCCCGGCGGAGGATCGACGTGTGCAGCTCGACCAGTTCCGGGCCGGGATCGACGCCGAACTCGTCGGCCAGCCCCCGGCGCACGGCCTGGAACGTCTCCAGTGCCTCGGCATGTCTCCCGCAGCGGTGCAGGGCGAGCATGTGCAGCGCGGCGAGCCGTTCGCGGTAGGGCTGCTCGGCCCGGAGCCGCGGAAGTTCCCGGAGTACCTCCTCGTGATCGCCGAGCCTGAGCTCGGCGTCCCAAAGTTCTTCCCAGGCGGACAGCCGTAGCTCGTGGAGCCGTTCGACCTCGCGCAGTCCCCAACCGTCGAGTTCGGCGTCCGCGAAGGCTCCGCCGCGCCAGAGCCGCAACGCCTCACGCAACGCCGCCACCGCCTGACCCGGATTACTCCGCTTGGCGGCACGAAGTTCTTCTTCGAACCGGAGAGCGTCGACAGAGGACGGAGCGACCGTCAGGACGTATCCGGGCTTGCGGGTCAGCAGGACCGGCGGAAAACCGCAGTCCTCCAGTGCCTGCCGGATCCGGGCGACATGACTGTGCAGGGTCTTCACCGCGGTGCGCGGCGGATCTTCACCCCAGAGGACGTCGACCAGGCGGGGGATCGGGACGACCGAACCCGCGTGCAGGGCGAGAACGCCGAGCACGGCTCGCTGGCGGGCGCCGTGCAACTCCGCCCGCCCGGTGGGGCCGATCGCTTCGACCGGGCCCAGCACCCGCAGCTCCCCTGACCCGGGCACCCTGCTCCCTCCGGCATGTGACCCCGGTGAGCGTATCCGCGCGAAGTCCCACCGAAATCGGCCAATTAGGGCACACGATCTCGACAACCCCGCCACAACCGGTCTGACGGACGGTCAACGAGTCGAATGTTTCGCCCAAGGAGGGGAACATGATCAGCAGGAATCCGCGACGCCGCCGAACACTGCTCGCCTCGGCCGTCTTGGCCGCCGCGACGCTGTTCGCGGGTGTCGCACCCGCGGTGCAGGCCGCGCCGGAGGCCCGGAGCGACGTCTTCATCCGGGACAACACGTCCGACGTCGGGTTCGAACCCTCGGCCGGTTCGCTCTACTCGAGTCCCGACATCCGGGTCTGTTTCTCGGCGACGATCCTCTGCGCCACGGACGACCCGATCGTCCAGGGGAGCACCGCCTACATCCACGTCACGCTGAACAACCCCGGCCCGTACGGGGACGCGCTCGAGAAGGGAACGTTGCAGGTTTACTACACGAAGCAAGGCACCGTGGCCCAGTGGTCGAGCCAGTGGACCTACATCGGTTCAGCCACCAGCGTGAGCGTTCCCTACGGCACCAAACGGGTCGTCATCCCGTGGAAGGTCCCGCTCGGTTCGCACTTCTGCCTGCTGGCGCGGTGGCTTTCGCCGACCGACCTGCCGACCGAGGGCCTGAGCACGTCGGCGAACGCGCGGAACAACAACAACATCGCCTGGCACAACGTGAACGCGTTGCCGTTCAGGATCAAGATCCCGGAGTTCCGGCCGATCGTGTTCGGCTGGGACGGTCCCGACCCCACGGCGGTCGGCGACATCGTCTTCACCCAGCCGGGCAGGCCGTTCACCGGCCCGGGACGGATCACCATCGACCTAGGCCCCGACCTCGCCGCACGCTGGCGGGCGGCCGGTGCGAAGGGCGAGGGCGTCGAACGGGTCGGTGAGACCGAGCTGGCCATCGTGAACCCGCAGCGAGCGCGGATCAGCGGCCTGATCTTCAAATCGGGCGAACAGGTGGGCGCCAAGCTGAGCTTCACCGCCGGCGCCGAAGCTGCCGGCGGGCAGTACACCGTCCACGTGACCCAGGTCGACCAGCGTGGTGAAGAGGTCGGTGGCGTCGAGTACCGGCTCACCGAAGCGCGACAGTAAGCCAGGGCGGGGTGCCGGCCCGTGGGCGGTGAGGGTGGGAGCCCGCACCGCCCACGGGTTTCCTACGCGCGTGCGAACGAAAGCGTCTCGCCCTCGACACCTCGCAGCCAAAGGTCCTGGGCGGCTTCGGCCATTTCCGCCAGTCCCTCTTCGATCGTCGCGAACACGTTGCCGGGTACCCAGCCCGCGTCGCCGTTGATCAGCAGATTGTTGCGGCCGTAGAAGATCGCGAGGTCCGTCGCGCCCTGGTCGCTGTGCGCCTCACTTCCCTCGTCGTAGCCGTACGCCGGGTTGCCGATCTCCCACGCCTCGAACCCGAAGTACACGACATCCCCCGGAATCGGGGTCACCGTGGGGTTTTCGCGGCCCGGCTTCGGTTCGGCGAAGGGCGGCACGAGCGTGTAGACCTCGTTGCGCGCGTA
This sequence comes from Amycolatopsis coloradensis, assembly GCF_037997115.1. Lineage (NCBI taxonomy): Bacteria > Bacillati > Actinomycetota > Actinomycetes > Pseudonocardiales > Pseudonocardiaceae > Amycolatopsis > Amycolatopsis coloradensis. Next base: position 7,689,428 of record NZ_CP150484.1, on the reverse strand, counting down.
CTTCGCGTGGTACGCCGAACCGCTCTGCGGCAACGCGTCCCAGACGGCGCGGCAGGTCCGCGGGGCTTCGGCGTCGAGCAGCCGGGCCCGGCAGGACACTCCGCGCTTGTCGAGCGTGATCGTGATGTAGCGGGCCATCACTCGACCCCCGCCACCACGTCGCCCCAGATGCGCAGTGCCTCGTCGACCTGTGCGGAGTCGACGATCAGCGGCGGCACCATCCGGACGACGTTCATGTACGCCCCGCAAGTCAGCAGCAGCAAGCCGTTGGAGGACGCGGCTTTCTGGGCCGCCTGGGCCTTCGCGGTGTCCGGCTCGCCGTCCGGCGTGGTGAACTCGGAACCGACCAGCAGCCCCAGCCCTCGGACGTCACCGATCGACGCTGATTTGTCCGCGATCACCCGCACGCCCTCCAGGAGCTGGCGTCCTCGTTCGGCGGCGTTCTCGACCAGGCCCTCCTGCTGGATCACCTCGAGCGTGGCGATCGCCGCCGCGCAGGCCACCGCGTTGCCGCCGTAGGTCCCGCCCTGGGAGCCGGGGAGCGCCTTCGCCATCAGCTCCTCCGACGCGGCGATACCCGAGATCGGGAACCCGCTCGCGAGCCCCTTCGCGATGAGCACGATGTCCGGGCGCACCCCGAAGTGCTCGTGTCCCCAGAACCGGCCCGTCCGGCCGAAGCCGGTCTGGATCTCGTCCATCACCAGCAGGATCCCGTGCTTGTCCGCGCGTTCCCGCAGTCCGGCCAGGAACTCGGTGTTCGCCGGGACGTACCCGCCCTCGCCGAGCACCGGCTCGATGAAGAACGCGGCCGTTTCGTTCGGCGCGCAGACCGTCGCGAAGAGGTAGTCGAGCTCGCGCAGCGCGAACTTCGTCGCCGTCTCCTCGTCCCAGCCGTAGTGGAACGCGTAGGGGAAGGGCGCGACGTGCACGCCGGACATGAGCGGCGAGATCCCGGCACTGAACCGGGTGCCCGACGTCGTCATCGTCGCCGCCGCGACGGTCCGGCCGTGGAACCCGCCCTGGAAGACGATGACGTTGGGCCGCTTCGTGGCCTGCCGCGACAACCGCAGTGCCGCCTCGACCGCCTCGCTGCCCGAGTTCGCGTAGAAGAGGGAATCCAGGCCTTCCGGGAGGACACCGCCCAGTTTCTCGGTCAGCTCCAGCATCGGCTTGTGCATGACCGTCGTGTACTGCCCGTGGACGAGTTTGCCGATCTGTTCCCGCGCCGCGCTCACCACGTGCGGGTGACAGTGGCCGGTGCTGGTCACGCCGATACCGGCGGTGAAATCCAGGTGACGTTTGCCATCGGTGCCGTAGAGGTAAACCCCCTCACCGTGGTCGACCACGACCGGCGTTGCCTGTTTGAGCAGCGGTGATAGCTGGGCCATGGGCTGCGCTCCTAGGTCGGCTGAGCTGTTGTCGATTGTTGACAATATCCATAGCATGGCGTTCGGGACAACATGGAGGAGCGTTGGGATGAGCTCGATCAGTGAGGCCGGCGTCGTCACGTCGGTCGGCAAGGAACTGTTCATCGGCGGCAAGTGGGTGCCCGCCACGGACGGGAAGACCTTCCCCGTTCTCGACCCCTCGACAGGCGAAGCCCTGTGCGAGGTGGCCGACGCGTCACCGGCGGACGGCGTCAGCGCACTCGACGCGGCCGTCGCCGCACAGGCCGACTGGGCGAACGTCGCCCCGCGCGAACGCGGAGAAATCCTGCGCCGCGCCTACGAGCTGCTGATCAAGCGCGCCGACGAACTCGCGCTGCTGATGACCCTCGAGATGGGCAAACCGCTCGCGGAGTCGAAGGGCGAGATCACCTACGCGGCCGAGTTCTTCCGCTGGTTCGCGGAGGAAGCCGTCCGGATCGACGGTGGTTACGCCGTCGCCCCCAACGGGTCGGGCCGGTTCCTCGTGACGAAGCAGCCCGTCGGGCCGTGTCTGCTGATCACGCCCTGGAACTTCCCCATGGCGATGGGCACCCGCAAGATCGGACCCGCGGTCGCGGCAGGCTGCACGATGGTCATCAAACCCGCTGCTCAAACCCCTCTTTCGATGTTGGCACTCGCGGCGATCCTCGCCGAAGCGGGGCTGCCGGAAGGTGTGCTGAACGTGCTCACGACGTCGGACTCCGGCGGCGTGATGGAGCCGTTGATCCGCGACGGCCGCGCGCGGAAGCTGTCCTTCACCGGCTCGACCGGCGTCGGGCGGAAGCTGCTGGAACAGTGCGCGGACAAGGTGCTCCGCACTTCGATGGAACTCGGCGGCAACGCCCCCTTCCTCGTCTTCGAAGATGCCGACCTCGACGCGGCGATCGAAGGCGCGATGACCGCGAAGATGCGCAACATCGGCGAAGCCTGCACGGCCGCGAACCGCTTCTATGTCCAGCGCGGCATCGTCGACGAGTTCTCCCGGCGCCTCACCGAGCGCATGGAGGCCTTGCCGATGGGGCGCGGCACCGAGGAGGGTGTCGTCGTCGGCCCCCTCATCGACAAAGCCGCCGTCGAGAAGGTCAGTGGCCTGGTCTCCGATGCCACCGAGCGAGGAGCGCGCGTCCTCACCGGAGGATCCACTGTGGACGGTCCGGGTAACTTCTACCAGGCCACGGTGCTGACCGACGTGCCCAAGGACGCCAGGCTCGCTTCGGAAGAGATCTTCGGACCGGTCGCCCCGATCACTCCATTCGACAGCGAGGACGAGGCCATCGAGGCGGCGAACGACACCGAATTCGGTCTCGTGTCCTATGTGTACACCTCCGATCTCAAGCGGGCACTGCGGGTGTCGGAACGGCTGGAAGCCGGCATGATCGGCCTCAACCAGGGACTGGTTTCGAACCCGGCGGCGCCGTTCGGCGGGATCAAGCAGTCTGGGCTCGGCCGTGAGGGCGGCAGCGTCGGCATCGACGAGTTCCTCGAGACCAAGTACATCGCGGTGGCTCTGTGACTTCCTATCGGATCGCGAGCATTCCCGGCGACGGGATCGGCGTGGACGTGACGGTCGAGGCCCGCAAGGTCCTCGACCGCGCGGCGGCATCGCATGGTTTCTCCTTGTCCTGGAAGGAGTTCGACTGGAGTTGTGAGCGGTACACCAAAACCGGCTCGATGATGCCCGCCGACGGGATCGAGCGGCTTTCCGCTTTCGACGGGATCTTTCTCGGCGCCGTCGGCTTTCCCGGCGTGCCGGACCATGTGTCGTTGTGGGGTCTCCTCATTCCGGTCCGGCGCGCGTTCAGCCAGTACGTCAACCTCCGGCCGGTCCGGCTGCTGCCGGGGACGACGTCGGCTCTGGCGGGCCGCGGTGCCGACGAACTGGAGATGGTGATCGTCCGGGAGAACTCCGAGGGCGAGTACTCGGAGATCGGCGGCAGGCACAATCGTGGGCTGGGAAACGAGTTCGTCTTACAGGAAGCCGTGTTCACGCGGGTCGGGGTGGAGCGGATCATCCGCTACGCCTTCGAGCTGGCGAAGACGCGCACAGGGCGGGTCTGTTCGGCGACCAAGTCCAACGGGCTGATTCACTCGATGCCGTTCTGGGACGAGATCTTCGCCGAAATCTCAGCGGAGTACCCGGACGTGCATGCCGAGCAGTGCCATGTCGACGCGCTCGCCGCGCGGATGGTGCAGGCGCCGGACCGGCTCGACGTCGTGGTGGCTTCCAATCTGTTCGGTGACATCCTGAGCGACCTGGCGGCGGCCGTGACGGGCGGGCTCGGAATGGCGCCTTCGGGCAACATCAATCCGACCGGTGAGCTCCCTTCCATGTTCGAGGCGGTGCACGGCAGCGCTCCCGACATCGCCGGACAGGGCATCGCGAATCCGGTGGCGCAGATTCTGGCGGGAGCGATGCTGCTCGACCATCTCGGGGAAACCGTCGCGGCACAAGATGTACGAGCGGCGGTGGAAAAGGTTCTCGAGGAGGGGGCCGTGCGAACCCCCGACCTCGGCGGGAAGTCCACCACCGCCGAACTCGGGTCCGCGGTGGTCGCCTCTCTATCTTGAACCATCCGCATGGTGGTGTGTCAAGTACCGGAAGTCATGAACGGTCCATTCACGACTTTTGAGTACATGAAGGCCCCTTCCTTG
>NZ_CP150484.1:7616680-7685339 GCF_037997115.1 Amycolatopsis coloradensis | reverse complement strand
AGGAAGGGGCCTTCATGTACTCAAGGGACGTAAGTCTGTAGTGGCGTCAGGTTCCCAATGCGACATTGGGAACCTGGCCGGCTCTTGATTCGCCACTGGTGCCCCTGGGGCAGCCAGATACGCAGAGATCTCAGCTGCCGTGTCGCGTAAGCATGTCGGGTGACTCGTTCGCGCTCCCGATGTGGCATCGGAGTCGTTGAGTGTCCCCAATGCCACATCGGGACGCCGGGCCTGTGAACTCAGCTCCCTGCGAGCATTCCATGCCGAGCACATGCCGCTTGGGATCCCCGGGGCAAAGGCCCTGACAGTCCATCGCGCAACCTGGCCATGCTCTTGGCGAATTTTCTCGAGCAAAGGCGAAAATGTTGCCCTGAAGGGAATCCAGGAGCGAAATTCGCCATCGAAGGACCTTTCGCGGCCGGTCCGGCACCCGGGGTCGCGAGTTTTTGTCGGTGACCCGGTGCACAGTGCCGGTCATCGGATTCGACGACTGGAGGAGTGCCGATGTGCTGGCATTGCGACAACCCCGGGAAGACCCGCGACGACTACCTCGTCGAGGAGGTCCGTCCGCTGATCCGGAAGTACGGCTGGATGGTGCAGACGGTCGAGCGCGGAAGTGTCCACCCGGGCTTCGCGTACACGGTCGGGCTCACCGACGCCGGGCTGCCCGAACTCGTCGTCACCGGCTTGAGAGAACGAAGATCCGGCCAGCTGCTGAACTATTTCGCCCAGCAGGTGGTCAGATCGGGGCCGCCGGAGGCGGGTGAGGTGCTGCCCGCCGCAGTGGGATGGCCGTCGTTCGAGATCGTTCCGCTCAGTTCGCCGCCGGCACATCTGCTCACCGCCGTTCTCCTGTACGGCGAAGAATTCCGTGCGCTGCAACTGGTCTACGAGGACGAGCACGGCAAGTGGCCATGGGACAGGGATTTCCGCGGCGGGACGGGCGGTCAGCCAGTGCTGGGGGTGCGGGGCCGTGGCTGAATCCCTAAGGCACCGTGGGAGCTTCGCCTTCCCGCAGGCTGGTTCCCGGGGCGAGCCGTTGGACGGCGTCCTCCATGTGCGCTTCCAGCAGCGACAGCGCGGTCTCTTCGTCGCCGGCCCGCAGGGCTTCGATGATCCTGGTGTGCTCGGTGACCCGTTCCTCGACCTGCTGATAGGTCGCCTGCAGCGCGGTGAGGCACATCCGGGTCTCGATCAGCAGGGTCCGGGCCATGCGCACGAGCCGTTTGCTGCCGGAAGCGGCGATCAGCGCCTCGTGGAAACGGAGGTCCGCCCAGGAGAGCGCGGTCGGGTCGTCGTCGTCCGCGGCGGTGGCCATGGCGCGTACGGCCTCTTCGAGCTCGGTGGCGACCCGTTCACGGTCCCCGCGCAGCGCTCGCAGCATCGCGGCGCGCTCGATGGCCGAGCGCGCCGAGTAGATGTCGTAGACGTCGCCGGGCTCGAGGTCGATCACGAACAGGCCGCGGTGGCGCTCGCTGCGCAGGAGCCCTTCGGAAACAAGGTGCTGCATCGCCTCGCGCAGCGGCCCCCGCGAAACCTGGAACCGGGAGGCCAGATCCGTTTCACCGAGCTGGGTGCCGGGAGGAAGGGCGCCTGTCATGATCGCGTCCCGCAACTGCCGCGCGATGATCCCGGCGGTCGACTCCCGGCTGACCGGCTCGATATCCGGCAAGGACATGGTTCAGTTGCCCCTCTTTCCGAACAGCGCGCCCAAGGTGCGGACGAGCGGGGACTTCCCGGTGAGCCGCAGACCTTCCCAGACGGTGACCTGATTGGCGGTCAGCACCGGCTTGCCGAGCCTGGTTTCGAGCGTGTTGATCTCACCGAGCGTCCGCATGGCGGTGTCGGGGACGAGCAGCGCGTCGGCGGCCGGGTGGTCCCGGCTCACCGCGAGCTCGACGACGGCTTCCGGACTGAGTTCGCCGACCTCGGCCGCGGTGTCGATGTCCGCGCTGCCCATCGACACCACTTCGACCCCGCCCGTGCCGAGGAACTCGACGAACAGCCGGGCGACGTCGTCCGGATAGCTGGCGGCGACCGCGACCCGCCGGACGCCGAGGGCCCTCGCGGCGTTGACGAAGGCGAAGGAGGTGCTCGACGCCGGGACACCGGCGACGGCGGCCAGCCGGTCGGCCTGTTCGCGGGCGCCATCCCAGCCGTAGACGAAGCTGCCGCTGGTGCACGCCCACACCACCGCGTCGGGTTCGTGTTTGGCCAGGAGCGCGGCGCCGTCGGCGAGCCGGCCTTCGCTGCCGAGGTCCAAGAGCTCCGGCACGGCGTGCAGATCGGTTCCGTAGATGTGCTCGACCGGCAGCTTGATCCCGGCCATGTCCCCGCCGAGGAGCTGTTCCGCGAGCGGGTAGTCGTCTTCGGCCGCGTGATCGGGGTAGATGAACCCGATGGTGGTCGTCTCGGACGGCGGCTCGGGCGGGGCGAACGGCGTGATGGGCACGGAACCTCCGGAGGGCAGATTGTCGACAATCGTAGGCGAAGAGGTCAGTCGACCTCCCGGAGCCACTCGCCGGGCCCGACGATCGGCAGGTTCATCCGCCGGAGGCAGGCCCACATGGTGAGCTGATTCGCGGTGAGGACCGGTTTGCCGAGCGCGCTTTCGAGTGGCTCGATCAGATCGTAGGTGGGGAGGTTGGTGCAGCTGACGAAGATGGCTTCGGCGTCGGCGTGGTCGGCGGCGAGGATGCGTTCGGCGATGGTCCGGTAGCTGACCTTCCAGATGCCGCCACCCAGGCCGAGATGGTCGCTCGAGACGGTGCGGACCCCGAGTTCGGACAGGAAGTCGTGCAGCTTCCCGGTCAGGTCGCCGTCGTAGGGCGTGAGCACCGAGACCCGGTGGAGGTCGAGCTGGTGCAGGACCTCCGCCAGCGCTCCGGACGTGGTGACGGCGTCCGTCGCGCCCGCGTCGCAGATCGCCTTGGTCAGCGAGCGTTCGTAGTCCACACCGTTGACGAAACTGCCGGAGGTGCACAGATAGGCGACGACTTCGGGCTCGACGTGGAGCACGTCCCGCGTGGCGGCGGCGAGATGCCTGCTGTCGCTGACGAGCTGGGCCATCTCCATGCTGACGGGCACGGGCTCGTACGGCGTCCGTGCCAGATGGAGGGAGACCTCCATGGGCACCCAGCGCCACAGCTCACGTTCCAGGGCCAGGTCGAAGGGGGCGATCACGCCTATGCCGCGCTGCGCCAACGGGCCTTCGAACTCCAGTAAGTCGAAATCCAAGTCTCAGCCTCCGGAAACGTCTGCTGTCACAGTCCGGTGCTCCGGGGGTCGTTCCTCGGATTGTTGACAATCATACGAGTCACTTTTACGGTGTCAACGTGATCGCCTCGGAGACCCCTGTGCTGGCGGTGCTCTGCGGAGACACGCGCCCACCGGACATGCGCGCTATCGAAGACCGAGCGGTGGTTCGTTACACCGGCGAGGCCGGGTTGGCCGACGCGTTGTCCGGCGCCGACGCGTTCTTCGTCTACGACTTCCTTTCGACCGCGGTTCCGGGTGCCTGGCACGCGGCCGACAAGCTGCGCTGGCTGCATATCGCCAGCGCGGGCGTCGACCCCGTCCTCTTCCCGGCGCTGCAGGCGAGCGACGTCGTGCTCACCAACTCCCGAGGGGTTTTCGACGGGGCCATAGCCGAGTACGTCCTCGGAGTCGTCCTCGCGTTCGCCAAGGATTTCGTCCGCTCGTGGGACCTGCAGCGGCAGAAGCAGTGGAAGCACCGGGAGAGTGAACGGATCTCCGGCCGCCAGGTCCTCGTGGTCGGAACCGGGCCGATCGGCCGGTCGATCGCGCGGATGCTGCGGGCGGCCGGGATGTCGGTGGCGGGCGTCGGACGCCGTCCTCGTGAGGGCGATGCCGACTTCGGGGACGTGTACGCGTCTTCGGACCTCGCCCGTCATCTTCCCGGGGCGGACTACGTCGTCGCGGTCGCGCCACTGACCGAGCAGACGAAGGGCATGTTCGACGCCGAGACCTTCGCCGCGATGAAACCGGGAGCGCGGTTCGTCAACGTCGGCCGCGGCGAGCTGGTCGTCACTTCGGACCTGATCGGCGCACTGCGGGACGGGCGGCTCGGCGGCGCGGCGCTCGACGTCTTCGACACCGAGCCGCTGCCGTCCGACAGTCCTTTGTGGACTATGGAGAACGTTCTGATCTCGCCGCATATGTCGGGCGACTTCGTCGGCTGGCGTAATACTCTGGTAGAGGTGTTCGCGGACAACTTCCGTCGCTGGCGCGCGGGGGAGCCACTGCGCAACGTCGTGGACAAGCGGCTCGGGTACGTGCCGTCGGAGACGCTTCGCCAAGGTTAGGGGCCGGATTGAACGACACCAAGTTGACCGCGAGCGAGCTCGTCGCCGCGTACGCCACCGGAGAGCTGTCGCCGGTCGAGGCCACTCAGAACGCGTTGCGTGTCATCGAAGAACGCGACGGCGAGACCAACGCTTTCTGCCTGGTCGACGCCGACGGCGCGCTCGAACAGGCGAAGGCGGCCGAGATCCGCTGGCGGGACGGCAATCCGATCGGCTGGCTCGACGGTGTCCCGGCCTCGATCAAGGACATGTTCCTGACCCAGGGCTGGCCGACGCTGCGCGGTTCGCGGTGCATCGACCCCGAACAGCCGTGGGACGTCGACAGCCCGGTCACCGCGCGGCTGCGTGAGAACGGCTTGGTACTGCTGGGAAAGACCACGACGCCGGAACTGGCGTGGAAGGGCGTCACCGACAACACGCTGACCGGGATCACCCGCAACCCGATCGACCCGTCGACGACGGCGGGAGGGTCCAGCGGGGGCAGTGCCGCGGCCGTCGCGGCGGGGATGGGTGAGCTCTCCGTCGGCACCGATGGCGGCGGCTCGATCCGGATCCCGGCTTCGTTCTGCGGAATCGTCGGGCTCAAACCGACACACGGCCGGATCCCGCTGTTCCCGGCGAGCCCGTTCGGCCCGCTCTCGCACGCCGGACCGATGGCGCGTTCGGTCGACGACACGGCGCTGCTCCTCGACGTCCTCGCCCTGCCCGATCATCGAGACCCGGCCGCGCTCGCCCCGCCGGTTTCGACCTATCGCGAGGCCGTCCGCCGGGACGTGCGCGGGCTGATCGCCGCCTACTCGCCGACGCTCGGCTACGTCGACGTCGACCCGGAGGTCGCGGAGATCGTCAAGTCGGCGGTCCGGTCGCTGGGCGACGCGGGCCTGCACATCGAAGAGACCGATCCCGGTTTCACCGACCCCAAACCGGCCTTCGACATCCTGTGGTCGACAGGGGCGGCCAAGTGGCTGGACACCTTCCCCGCCGGTTCGGAGACGAAGGTCGATCCCGGCCTGCGGAAGGTGTGGGAACTCGGCAAGACCTTCTCGGCGAGCGACTACCTCGGCGCCAACGCCGAGCGGGCCGCGCTGGGCATCCTGATGGGCGAGTTCCACACGCGCTACGACGTGCTGATCACGCCGACCCTCCCGATTCCCGCCTTCGAAGCCGGGCACGAGGTCCCCCCGGGCAGCGGGCTGAGCGGCTGGCCGGACTGGACGCCGTTCACCTACCCGTTCAACATGACCCAGCAGCCCGCGATCAGCGTGCCGGCGGGCCGCACCTCCAGCGGTCTCCCTGTCGGCCTGCAGATCGTCGGCCCGCGGCACTCCGACGACCTGGTGCTCGCGGTCGCGAAGCTCCTCGAGGAGGTCCGTCCCTGGCCGTGACCTGCGGAAAGGGAGCAAGGGACCTTTGCTGCCACTTGGGCGTCAGGGCTGGGTGGCGTGCGACTTCCGGACGAGCCCGCGCACCTGGCCGCTGCACAGCGCGAGACCGGTGGCGGCCACGACCAGCGCGGCGCACGCGAGCAGAGTCGTGCTGACCCCGAAGTGCTGCGCGGCGGGCCCGGCCGCCATCTGCCCGAGGGGCAGGGCGATGAAGGAACCGAGCATGTCGTAGGAGTAGACGCGCGCGAGTTTGTCCTCGGGCACGTTCTCCTGCAGCGAGACGTCCCACGCGACCACGAACTGCTCGATCGCCAGCCCGGAGACGAACATGGCCGCCAGCAGCAGCGGAAGCAAGGGTGCCTGGCCGAGCAGGATCAGTGGTGGCGCTTCGAAGAGGATCACCGCGACGCCGACGAACAGCGCGCGCCGCGGCTGCCATCGGGCCACGAGGATCCCGCCGACGAGCGAGCCGATCGTCTGCGCGGCGAGGGCGAATCCCCAGCCGGAGCGCCCGAAGGTGCTGTCGGCGACGACGGGGCCGAGCACCGCGATCCCGCCGGCGATGACGGCGTTCACCACCATGAACTGCACGACCACCACCCACACCCAGGTGCGCGACCGGAACTCGTGCCAGCCTTCGACGAGTTCCGCCAGCGGACGGCTGCCGGGGACCCGTTCCCGGCGGCTGAGGCGGATGCACCGGTAGGACAGGGCGGAGCCCAGGAACAGCAGCGCGTTCCCGGCGAGCGCCCAGCCGGGGCCGACCGCGGTGACCAGGATGCCGCCGAGCCCGGCGCCGGCGATCCGGCCGGAGTTCGACAGCAATCTGGCCAGCGCGTTGGCCTGCGCGAGGAGGATGGCGGGCACCGTCAGCGGGGTGAGCGACGCCGACGCGGGGGCGGAGATCGCGGCCACCGCGCCGTTGACCACGCTCAGGCCGACCAGCAGGGGGATCGACGCGAATCCACAAAGGACACTCGCCGCGATGACCGCCTGGGTCAGGGTGGCGGCGACTTCGGTGCCTTGCAGGATCACCGACCGCGGTAGCCGGTCGGCCAGCACGCCGCCGAACAGCAGCAAGACGACGCTCGCCACGGACCGCGCGCCGACGACGATGCCGATGTCGACGGCCGAACCGGTCAGGTCGATCACCGCGAAGGCGAGCGCGAGCGGGGCGACGGCGTTGCCGAACTCCCCGAACGTGCGGCCGGCGATCAGCCAGCGGAAGTTGTGCTGGCGCAGTGGTTCGCGCAGGGACGTCACCGTCGCCTCATTTCGAACAGTGAGACCGTCGCGCTGACCGGGATCGTGCCCCGGGTCCGGGGCGGCTTCGCGGCGGAGTGCAGAAGGTCGCTCAGTTCGCGAGCGTGTTCGAGTGCCTTCTCCCAGGTCTCGCGGTCGACCCACATCTCCGCGTCGCTCGTCGACCCCTGCTTGCCGGGAACACGGAATTCGCTGCGGCGCTTGAGTTCTTCGGCCATCGTCGCGATGAGAAGCTGTTCTTCCCGCGGATTCGCCGACGTGAACCGCGATCCGGACTCCGGATCGTGCCGGTAGCGTTTCGCCAGACCGCCCCGGATCCGCACCTCCTCGGCGACGTCCAGGAGGCCGGCCTCGTGCAACCGCCGCAGGTGATAGCTGACATTCGCTTGTGTCTCACCGAGTTCGCGGGCGGCTTCGGCCGCGCTCATCGCGACACCGGTCAAAAGCGACAGAATGCGCAGCCGCACGGGATGGGCGAGGACACGCAAGCCGTCGAGGCCGGGGGACTCGGACATGGGACGAGTATCGACTGCCGGGACGCGAACCGTCAAACAGTTATTTGGGGGTCTCGTTGGCCGGGAGATCCGGTGCGGTGATCCGACGTCTGTGCTCTGCTGGAGACATGCGTACGACGACATTGGGCAGGAGCGGTCTCGAGGTGTCGAGGATCGCTTTCGGCACCTGGCAACTCGGCGGGGACTGGGGTTCGTTCGACGAGGACGCGGCGATCGCGGCGATCCACCACGCCCGCGAACTCGGGGTGAACTTCTTCGACACCGCGCAGGCCTACGGTTTTGGGAAGTCCGAAGCGATGCTGGGAAAGGCGCTGCGTGAGGAACTCAAGCGCGACCGCGACAACCTCGTCATCGCCACGAAGGGCGGTATCAAGCCGCGTTCCGAACGGCCGCGTGACTCGCGGCGCGAGTGGCTGACGCAGGGCATCGAGGACAGCCTCCGCTTCCTCGACGTCGACCACATCGACCTCTACCAGATCCACTGGCCCGATCCCGACGCTCCCGCCGAGGAGACGGCGGGCATTCTGCAGGAGTTCGTCGACGCCGGGAAGATCCGGCACGTCGGTGTCTCGAACTACGACGCCGCGGGGCTGGCCGCCTTCGACAAGACCCGGCCCGTGGAAACCCTGCAGCCGCCGTATCACCTGTTCCGCCGCGACATCGAAACCGACCCTCTCCCGTACGCGCGCGAGAACGACATCGGCGTGCTCGTGTACAGCCCGCTGGGCAGCGGACTGCTTACCGGATCCTTCACGCCGGAGACGACGTTCGAGAAGACCGACTGGCGTTCACGGTCGTCGGCGTTCACCGGCGAGACCTTCCGGCGCAATCTCGCCGTCGTCGCCCGGCTCAAGGAATTCGCGGCGGACAAAGAAATCTCCGTCAGTCAGCTCGCGATCGCCTGGACGCTCGCCCAGCCGGGCGTGCACGTCGCGATCGTGGGCGCGCGGAAGGCGGCCAACATCGAGGCCAGTCTCGCCGCCGGCGGCATCGACCTGACCGTGGACGATCTCGCGGAGATCGATCGGCTCACCGCCGACGCCGTTTCCGTGTCCGGCGCGAGCCCCGAAGGGGTCGCCTAAAGCTTGAATTCGGTACCGTCCAGGGGAAGCGAGGCGCCGCCGTCCAGTACGGCGGCGTGTTCGGGCGACGCGGGATCGATCACCGGGTTCGTGTTGTTCAGGTGTGTGTACGCCCACCGCGGGCCGGGCCGGAGCTTCGCGAGACTGCCGGTGATCGGCAGATGCCCCATCGCCAGCTGGGCGCCGTCGCCGATCTCGGCCGCGGTGGCGCCCGACATCTCGTCCGGCGCGTAGAAGGTCCCGTCCAGCAGTACCAGCCCTGCATCGCGGGTGAAGTCGTCGAATCCGTCCGGCCAGCTCTTAAGGCAAGGCGCGTACACGAAAACGCCGCCGGTCACGACGTCTTCGATCCGATACGCCACCACCCAAGGACCGTCCTCGGTGGACGAACGCGCGTACTTCGGCCGCTTGTCGCTCACGGGAAGCATGCTCACCCGCAGCCCGTCGATGGCGACCCTCGACGACGGCAGCCAGTCCCAGCCTCCGTACCCGTCGATGATCGACCGCGCGGGGAAGTGCTCGGACAAGGCGCCGAGCACGGCGTCCGGTGCCCACACGGGCAGACCGCCCGCTTCCCGCAGGAGAAGCAAGCCGAGTGAATGATCGAGTTCGGCGTCGGTCAGCAGCACCCCGCGCAACGGGATCTCCCTCGGCCCCGGCCCGGCGCGCAGCGGTGGTGTGGCGAGGAGCTGCGCGCGGATGTCCGGCGAAACGTTGAGCAGGTACCAGCCTTCGCCGTCCGCGCTCACCGCCACACAGTCCTGTGTCCGCGGCGGCGCGTCCGAAACGCACAGCGCGCAGGCGCAGTTCCACTGCGGGAATCCTCCGCCCGCCGCGGTGCCGAGCAGGATCACCCTCATCGTGCCGCCCGCATCACGAGTTCGTCCGTTTTCGCCTGCGTGGCGAGGATGAGGTCGACGACCTCCCGATGCGGCGAACGCGAGCACACCGGATCGGTCGCCGAGGCGTCACCGGTGAGTTGGAACGCTTGGCACCGGCAGCCGCCGAAGTCGATCGCGCGCCGATCACAGGTGCGGCAGGTGTCGGGCATCCAGTCCTCGCCGCGATAGGCGTTGAAGGAAGCGGATTGGTACCAGATCCAGGCCAGCCGCTTGTCCCGCACGTTGTCGAATTCCAGCGTCTCGATCGCCGTCGACGCGGGGCACGGCAGCACGTTCCCGTCCGGCGCCACGGTCAATTGCCGCGCGCCCCAGCCGTACATGCACGGCTTCGGGTACTTCTCGTAGTAATCGGCGACGACATAGATGATCTCCATGCGGCCACGCAGCCGTTCGGTGGCCGCGCGCACGATCGGCTCGGCCTCCTCGAGTTGCCGCCGGGTCGGCATCAGGGCGTCGCGGTTGCGCAGAGCCCAGCCGTAGTACTGCGTGTTGGCCAGTTCGAGCCGGTCCGCGCCCATCTCCTCGGCGAGGCCGATGATCCCGGCGAGCTGATCGTGGTTCTGCCGGTGCAGGACGACGTTCACCGAAAGTGGCAGCCCGGCCTTCCTGATCAGTTCGGCGGAGACCAGCTTCCGGTCGTGTGCCCGTGCTCCGGCGAGCCGGTCCGCACGGTCGGCGGTCGCGCCTTGGACGGACAGCTGGACATGCGCGATGCCACGCTTGGCGAGATCGTCCAATCTGGACTCCGTCAGCCCGAGCCCGGACGTCACCAGGTTGACGTAGCACCCCAGTTTCGTGGCGTGTTCGACCAGGATGGGCAGATCCGGTCTGGCGAGCGGCTCACCGCCGGACATGTGCACCTGGAGCACGCCGAGTTCCCGCGCCTGGGTGAGCACGGAAAGCCATTCCTCCGTGGACAGTTCGCCGTCGCGGGCGATCAGCTCGACCGGATTCGAGCAATACGGGCAGTGGAGCGGGCAGCGGTGGGTCAGCTCGGCCAGCAAGCCCAGTGGCGGCTGCGCGGTTTTCAGGTCCATTCGACGATCCGCCGTTCTCCCAGCCGGGACAGGACGTCCAGGATCTCTTCCTCGCGCACACCGGTGTAGCGTTCGCGCAACGCCGAAGCGATGCCCGCGACATCCGCGACGCCGTCGCAGAGGGAAAGCACGGCCGCGGCGGTCGGATTCGGGACGAGCACACCTTCGGGGAACAGCAGGACGTGTGTTTCCCTGGTCTGGTCATAGCTCAGCCGGACTCCGCGCCGCAGCCGCGGCACCGAGCCCGGTTCGAGAGTGGTCATCACTACTCCTTGGCGGCCGCGTGCTCGATGGCGTCGAGCATCGACCAGAGCACGTCGGTCTTGAACGACAGCGCGGCGATCGCCTTGTCCTGCTGCTCGCGGGTGACGGCGTGCCGGACGACGATGTCGAGCGTCCCCTTGCCCTCACCGGAGACCTTGTCGATGCGATTGGTGAAATAGGCGAGGTCCTCCGGCGCGATCCACGAATAGTGCGCCAGCATGTCGGCGACCCGCCGCTGCATGAGATGGCCGGCGAACATTTCGGTCAGCCCCGAGGCGACCGCTTCGAGCCAAGGTCTCGTGCGGGCGAAATTCACGTAGGCATCGACGGCGAACCGGACGCCGGGGGCAACGTGCCGCTGATCGAGAACCTCTTCGCGGTCGAGCCCGACCGCGGCACACAAACGGAGCCATCGCTCGATTCCGCCGTCGCCGGCCTTCGCCCCGTCGTGGTAGACGATGCGGTCGAGCCATTCCCGGCGGATCTCCGGCAACGGGCAGTTGCTGATGATCGCCGCGTCCTTCTGCGGGAGAACGCACTGGTAGTACCAGCGGTTCGCGGCCCAGATCTTCAGCTCGTGCTCGGACAGGCCGCCGTCGTGCATCCGCACGTGGAACGGGTGGGTGCCCCAGTAGCGGTGCGAAAGCCCGCGCAACGCCGCGATGAACTCCGACGACGACATGAGGGACACCGTGCTGCCTCCGGGTGCTCGCTGATCGGGACGGCGGCGGTGGTGGGGGACGGCCCCCACCACCGGATGCGATTTCAGTCCTCCATGCGGGCCGCGTAAGCGGTGACCTCCATGGGGGTTTCGTACTCGACGAAGTCGGGGGTGGTCCATACCTCGATCATTTCTGCTCCTAACGTCCACATGGGATCGAACAGGGCCGAGCCACCGTCACCCTAGAAGCGCGTCGCCGATTCTGACCAGACGTAAGAGCCGACTTCCGGCGGCATTTTGTAAAGTTTCCTACCTATGGCCGATCGGGCTGGGCCGGTCGTCACGCTCGGCGCATACAACGGTTAACGACCGGTGCCGCCGATAGCCCGTCCAGTGGTGTCCGTTTCGTCCCGTGGTGTGTTTCTATCCAACTCGACGGGTGCGCCCCGACCACCCGCCTACCGCCGCCATCCGAGCTCCAGGGGTGTAGCTGAAGGAGGCGTCCCATGTCCTTACGTCGTACTCTCGCCGCCGCGTTCGCCGCGGCGACGGCCGTGTCGATCGCGGCCGTCCCGGCCACAGCCGCCGAAGCGCCGTCGATCCAGGCGATCAGACAGCTCGCGAGCGGCCTCAACCAGGCCTGGTCGATCGACTTCCTGCCCGACGGCACCGGCGTCTTCACGCAGAAGGACGCCAGGACGATCAGCAAGATCGACAAGGCGGGCAAGGTCACCACGGTCCAGACCGTCCCCGGGGTGAGCGTCACCGCGGAGGCCGGTCTGCTCGGCATCGCCGTCTCGCCGAATTACGCCACCGACCAGACGGTCTTCATCTACTACACGACCAGTTCCGACAACCGGATCGCCAAGCTGAAGCTGGGCCAGACGCCGACGCCGATCGTCACCGGCATCCCGCGTGGTTCGCAGTATCACCACGGCGGGCGGATCAGGTTCGGCCCGGACGGCTACCTCTACGCGGGTACCGGCGACGGCCAGAACGGCGCCAACGCGCAGAACAAGAACTCCCTCGGCGGCAAGGTCCTGCGTGTCACCACGGACGGGGCGGCCGCGCCGGGCAACCCGTTCAACAGCCGCGTCTACTCCTACGGCCACCGCAACGTCCAGGGTCTGACCTGGGCGAACGGGCAGCTGTACGTCTCCGACATCGGCGCGAACAAGCTCGACGAACTGAACAAGATCGAACCGGGCAAGAACTACGGCTGGCCGACGTGCGAAGGCCCGTGCAACACGGCGGGGATGACCAACCCGGTCAAGTCCTGGCCGACGTCCTCGGCGACGCCGAGCGGGCTCGCGGCCTACAAGGGTTCGCTGTACATGGCGTCGCTCAAGGGCGGCACGTACAAGCTCGACCTGAACGGCAACGGCGGCAAGCTCTGGACCAACCTCGGCCGCACGCGTGACGCGGTCGCCGGACCGGACGGGCAGCTGTACACGATCACGCCGGGCGGTCTGTACGTCTCCGACGGCAGCTGACACGCCCGCCATCAGGGCTGCGGCTCCCCGGCCACACTCGCCGCGCCACGGTCACGAGACGCGGACCAGCCTCCGAAGATCTTGAACCGGATCCATTCGTTCAGCGGCGGCTGCGCCAAGTTGGTGAACCAGGTGTGGTGATCGCGATGGTTACTGACCGTGCCCACCAGCACGTGGCGGCCCCCGCCGCCTCTGGCCTTCCTGAAGGCGGGGCCACCGCTGTCCTCCGGGCGCACACCGGTCCCCGGGCGGGGTGCGTCGGCGCAGAACCATTGCGGGCCAGGCTTGGCGCACCGGTAGGTCGCGGTGAAAGGCAACTCGTGGGCATGCTCCGGCCGCTGATGACCGGTACTGCCGTAGCCGGCGACCGTGAGCTTCATGCCGGGCCAGGTCGGATAGAAGTCGCCGGGGGCGATGAGCTTGATCGGCGTGGTCCGCACCGGATGCTCGAGCGTCACCACCGCGACGTCGGCGGTACGGGCATCACCCGCACCCCACGGGTGGCGTTCCGCGCGGACCACCTTGACCGTGTAGGCCCGGGTCTCGGTGCGAAAGTAGGCGAACATGCCCTCGGGCTTGTCGGGCTTCTTGGCGAAGCAATGCGCTGCCGACACGACGTGCCGGGGCGACACCAGCGAACCCGAGCAGTAGCCCTCCGCCGGGTTCCCGACCCTCACCAGCCATGGATAGGTGCCAGGGGGCACCTCGGCGCCACCCTCGATCGCGCAGGCGGTGCCCCCGAGCACCATCGCCAGTCCGACGGCCATTGCCAGACTGGCGAACGCGCGAAACCGGCCGAACATCGCATCATCTCCTAAGATCCACCGGGCTCGGATCGCCCGGGACTGAAAGCAAGTTCACGATAGGTGGGGCCGGCTCTCAGCGGCGCCGTGTACTGCCTATGGCACGAGCCCGCCTTCGTCGATCAACACGATCCGATCCGCCTTCGCGGTGAGTGACGGCGAGGGCGGTCCCCAAGGTGCGGAGTGCTCCTCGCGCACGGTCTCGCCGAACAGCGGTTCTTCTTGCGGCACGTAGGTAATTCGCCGACGAAGCCCGTCACGGTTCAGGTCGCGCGCATCGACCGTATCGAGCAGAATCCACGGGTGGCTCCGCCGGATACCCCGGCAGTCGATTGGCACTGCAAGGCGTCATCGACGTCCTCCGCCCGGCAGGCACCCGAGCTCACTCGGCGCTGTCCGGTCAGGTGGCCTTCCCGGCACCATCAATTCATCCAATGTGGACAGATAAGGTGAGAGAACCTGCTTGGTCGCGCCAAAGGTGACGGCGCGAGGCATTCCTGGCATGCGGCGGTTCGGATGTCACGTCGATAGCATGACGGTCCTGGACAAGCGGCCGCAAGGAGCCAGCGGCATGGCTCCGCGACTTCATGGCGGCTCTCTTGCGGCACAGGGCAATGTGAAGACGTCACAGCTCGGTGCGCGTCGCGGGCACGCGTGATCTCGAACCTGGCGGGACGCTACCGCCGGCTATCGCACCGGAACGGCGGCCAGGTGCCGACCCGACGACGGTGTTGTAAAGTCCCTAATGCGTGGCGACGAGCTTGTCGCCGGACAGTCCGACGATGGTGTCCATCTCGAAGGGAAACACCACGATCGTGCCCGGCGCCAGCAGCGCGGCGGAGATGAGCAGTGGAAGCCATCGGAGGCCAAGCCGGGGTATGAAGGCGGCCGCCCGCACTCCACCTCGTCCGGCACCACGCGGTGATGCGCAGCTGTCCGGATATCGCGAAGACCAGTGTCACCAACCGCGACTTGTAGCCCGGTGAGCACGGCGAACACCGCGGCGGCGGTCAGGCAGGTGACCTGGAAGGCAAGGCCGGTCAACGCGAGCCCGATGACGGGTCCGAGCAGGATGCCGGTTTGGTAGAAGACGTTGAACAATGCGAACGCTTCCACGCGGCGTTCTCCGGCGTCCTGTGCCACGTAGGCGCGTACGGCCGGATTGAACAACGCCCCGGCGAAACCGGTTGCGGCGGACGCCATCAGCAGTGCCGGGACGGAGTGGCGAGGCCGAGCAGTGCGAACCCGCCGGTGCGCAGGGCACAGCCGGCGACGATGAGGGGCTTGTAGCCGAAGCGGTCGGCGAGTGTTCCGCCGATGAGGAACATGCCCTGCTGGGAGAAGTTCCGGACGCCGAGGATCAGGCCGGCGGTCCAGTCCGCCAGTTCGAGGTCGCCGGACAGGCGCGCGGCGAGGTAGGGCATCAGCATGTAGAAGCCGGCGTTGATGGTGAACTGGTTCAGCAGCAGTCGGACCGGGTGGTCGAAGGAGCGGAACCGGGTCAGGATCTGCTTCACGGGAGAATCCTCATCCGCGGTCGCATGATTTCCGTTGCCTGGATCGGGTCGACGACGTTGCCGCAGCGGGTCCAGCGCGAGACGATCCGGTCGGCGGAGCGGGCGATGGTGTCCGGTGTGGACGGTGGTGACACGGTGAGCAGATCGTGGTGGGCGCAGTAATCGTCGTTGTAGACGGTGTCGAAGTACCGGTGCGGTCCATCCGGGAACACCGCGGCGATCCTGGTGTCGAGGTCGCAGGTTCGGGCCGCCCAGCCGGCGACAAGCGCGACTGCTCCCGTGCTCCATCCGCCGCTGGCGTGGTGTGTGGTCGCGAGTGCCCGGCAGGCCCATACCGCTTCGGCGGGAGCGACCCAGTGGACCTCGTCGAAGGCGGCGTAGTCGACGTTGCGGGGGTAGATGCTGGACCCGAGTCCGCGCATCAAGCGACTTTGGGCAGGCTGGCCGAAGATCGTGGACCCGATGGTATCGACGCCGATCAGGGTCAGGTGGGGGAAGAACTCCCGCAGTACCTGAGAGATGCCGGCCGAGTGGCCCCCGGTGCCTACTGAACACACGAGGATGTCGACGCGGCCGAGTTGGGAAACCAGTTCCAGCGCCAAGGGAGCGTAGGCCGTGATGTTGTCGGGATTGTGGTATTGGTCCGGGCAATAGGCGTCAGGGGTCGCGTCGAGGATTTCCTGAACGCGTTCGCGGCGGGCTTGTTGCCAGCCGCCGCTGGGGTCGGGTTCGGACACGGTCTCCACGCGGGCGCCGTAGGCGGTCAGCATGCGGTGGATGTTCGGCTCCAGCTCGGGATCGGTCACCAGCGTCACCGGGTGCCGGTGCACGGTGCCCGCGAGGGCGAGCCCGAGGCCGAAGGAGCCGCTGGTGGACTCGACGATCCTGGCGCCGGGGCGCAGCTCACCGCGCTCCTTGGCTGCGGCGATCATGTGCAGAGCGGGGCGGTCTTTCACGCCACCGGGGTTGAATCCTTCGAGTTTGGCCCAGAATCCGCGCCCGGGCGGGGCGAAGGGCTGATCTATCCAGAGCACCGGGGTGTTGCCCGCGGTGGTGGCGGGATTGTGGCAGCGCGGCGCGCTGCTGATCAGTTGTGCTGTAGAGGACCGAGACGAGCTCACGACTGCGTTGTTCGACAGGATGGAGGGCATCGAGTTCTCACTTCACGCGGACGCCGGGAATACGGCGCAAGAATTCTGACTTGTGGTCTGGGGGATGAGACCGATCAGATCCGCGTGACGCAGAGTTGCAGGAGAACGAGCCGTCCGGAGCGGCCGAGATCTCTGTCCACGCGCCATCGGAGTGAACCGGTCGCGCCATGGCCGTCCGCCATGATGACGAGTGTGGCGACCGCCGCCAGCAGCATGGTAAGCCAGGCGAAACCATTCGCCGTACGTGTCGCCGCGCAGAACATTTCACCTGCACCGTGGCAGGTGTGGTGATGGTCCGGTGTATCACCGTCCCGCGAGGACACGTGGACGGTCTCGGTATCGGCTGCGGAGGTTGTCGCTTGTTCCGCCGTTTCGTTGTGGTGGTGGGAATGCGACATTCCGCAGGGAGTCAGGTACAGGAAGACGAAAGACAGCAGCACGGTGACCGCAAGCGCGACCCGCCAACGAGTGCGACGTGAAATGACCGATGTGCTTCTCACAGGCACGGGAACGTAGCAGCGATGATCTTGCGGTCACCATCCGGCGGATGGATGACTGCCGGATGGCGGTACCTTGCTCTGCTTGGCGTTCGGTAGGAAATCGCTCGCGCCGAAAGGAACCGGATCGCGAGGTTACCTTCGGAATCCGATGGCCACGTCAGGAAGTGCTTCGGCGAGCTGGTCGACCTGGCCGGCAGTAGCCCGCGGCCGTTCCGCCTTGGGGACGGTGAAGACGCGGGTGTCTGTCCATTAAGTACTGGGCGATGGCCTCGTTGTCGTCCTTGGTGGTGCGGCCCTTGACGCGGAACGCGGTGATGGCTCCGTACAGGGCTGGATCTTCCGGGATGAGGATCTTGATGTCGTCGAGATGGCGGACTTGGTGGACCCAGCGGTCGCGCGGGTAACGCAGGCGGGCCTGTTCGTTGGCGAAGCCGATGGCCTCGTGGAGGCCGAGGGCGGCCGGCAGGGTGAGCAGTGGGGCGATGTCCATGGTTCCGGAGTGGACGCGGGAACGGATGTCGTCCGGAGGAAGCTTTCGTCGCGATAGCAAGGATCGATGTCGGACAGCCGGTCGGCGCCACCTGTCCCCAGAACTCGGCGTTGGCAGGCCGCCCCGACAGGACGCCCGCGCCCGCGGCGAGTGCCAGGCTGGTGAGGGCTTGACGTCGGTCAAGGTTGATCGCGCCTCCTCCGGAGGCCGGAACGTAACAGCCGCGATCCGGTAGCGGCCATCCGGCGGGAGGCTGACGGGCCGAATGGCCTAAAGACGGGGCCAGTCGTGCCCGACGGAGACGGCGTGTTCGAGTTCGGCGAGCGCGGTGTCCAGGTGGGTCAGGATGCGCTGCAGATGTGGCACGCTCCGGCGGCAGCCGGTGACACCGAAGTCCAGGTTGTCCCCGTTGCTGGTCAGCGTGATGTTCAGCGCCTGCCCGTCCAGCAGCACCGACGCCGGGTAGATGCCGTCGAGCGCCGCGCCGTTCCAGTACATCTGCTTGCGCGGCCCCGGCACGTTGGAGATCACCAGGTTGAACGGCGGTTTCGTGTTGTTCACGAAGCCGGGGATCGGCGACACGCCGAGCTGGGCCACGTTGATCCCCGACAGCAGCAGCGTCTGCAGCGGGGTCAGCTCCGAGAAGAGCTTCTTCCCGTTCCGCATGGACGCGTTGATCGTCGCCAGCCGGGCGGCCGGATCGGTCAGATGGGTGGCGAGGTTGCACAGCAGCGCGCCGATGTTGTTCCCCGCCGCGTCACCGCTGTCCTTGCGCCGCAAGGAAACCGGGACCATCGCGGTCAGTGGCGCGTCGGGGAGCGCGTTCTGCTCCATCAGGTAGTCCCGCAGCGCGCCCGAGCACATCGCGAGGACGACGTCGTTGCGTGACACTCCGGCGGCGGTCGCCACCTTGCGCACCCGGTCCAGCGACCACGACTGCGCGGCGAAGCGGCGGGCCCCGCCGATCGGCACGTTCAGCATCGTCTTCGGCGCCTGCGACGGCAGCGTGAGCGTGTGCTCCTGGAACGCCTCCCGCGCCACCTTCATCGCGGCGGGCGCGATGCCGGCGAGCTGGTTGACCGTCTTGCCGAAGGTGCTGAACACCGAGGGCGACGCCTTGCCGTTGCGGCCGCCGTCCGGTTTGGCGCGGCGCCCCCACGGCGGCGGGCAGTCGAGGTCGAACGGGTCGTCCGACAGCGTGCCCTGGAGGTGCCGCAGTGCCGAGACGCCGTCCATCAGCGCGTGGTGGATCTTGCTGTAGATCGCGAACCGGCCGTCCTGGAGACCCTCGACCAGGTGGATCTCCCACAGGGGGCGGTGCCGGTCGAGCAGGGTGCTGTGCCACCGTCCGGTGAGTTCCAGCAGTTCGCGGATCCGGCCGGGCCGGGGCAGCGCCGAATGGCGGAAGTGGTAGTCGAGTTCGAGATCGGTGTCGGTCGCCCAGGCGATATGCCCGGCGGTGTTGACCGGCCGGGCGGGACGGCGCCGGAACACCGAGCGCATGTTGTCGGACTCGAGCAGACTCTTGCGGACGTCACGCAGATAGTCGGGGCCGGCGCCCTCGGGTTTCTTGAACAGTTGCAGTCCGCCGACGTGCATCGGATGTTCGCGCGTTTCCACGAGAAGGAACATCGAGTCGGTCACGGGCATGAACGGCATCGTCGGACCACCTTCCGCGCGGCGGCGTGCGAACACGCCGGGTGCCAGAGTCTACGCACACCGAAACCACCATCTCACGCTTTAGGGTGGCTCACATGACGATCCCGACCGATCCGCAGACGGGTGAGTTCCGCCGGTCCGCCAACCATTTCGACGCTCGTGTCACCGCCGACGGCCGCGACGGCTGGCCGGTGGAGGCGGGGAGATACCGGCTGGTGGTCAGCCGGGCCTGTCCCTGGGCCGGCCGTGGCCTGGTCGTCCGGCGGTTGCTCGGCCTCGAGTCCGCGCTCAGCGTGGCCGTGGCCGACCCGATCCAGGACGAGAAGAGCTGGCGGTTCACCCTCGATCCCGGCGACCGGGATCCCGTGCTCGGCATCAAGTACCTGGCCGAGGCCTATCACGCGGCCGATCCGCACTACATGGGCGGGATCAGCGTTCCGGCCATTGTGGACATTCCGAGCAAACGGCTGGTGAGTAACGACTATCCGCAGATCACCCTCGATCTGTCCACCGAATGGACCAGCCTCCACCGGCCCGGCGCGCCCGACCTTTACCCAGAGCGACTTCGTGGCGAGATCGACGACGTCAACGCGGGGGTCTACGCCGACGTCAACGCCGCCGTGTACCAAGCCGGTTTCGCGACCAAGCAGGCCGCGTACGAGGACGCCTATACCCGTCTCTTCGCCATGCTGGACGCGCTTTCCGATCGGCTCGAAAAGCAGCGCTACCTCGTCGGTGACACGATCACCGAAGCGGACATCCGGTTGTTCACCACCCTCGTCCGCTTCGACGCCGTCTACCACGGGCACTTCAAATGCAACCGGGACAAACTGACCGAAATGCCGGTGCTGTGGGCCTACGCCCGCGACCTTTTCCAAACACCGGGCTTCGGTGACACCGTCGACTTCGACCACATCAAGCGGCACTACTACGCGGTGCACGAGCAGGTGAACCCGACCCGGATCGTCCCCTTGGGACCGGACCTGTCCGGCTGGACGACGCCGCACCACCGGGAGCAACTGGGCGGGCGCCCGTTCGGCGACGGCACGCCGCCGGGACCGCCGCCCGAGGACGAACGGATCGGGGACACGGATGGAGCCACTTCCTGAGCGCACCGACGTCGTCGTGATCGGCGGCGGCATCATCGGGGTCGGCTGCGCGTACCGGCTCGCCGCCGCCGGGGTCTCGGTCCTGCTGCTCGAACGCGACATCCTGGGCGCGGGCTCGACGGCGAAGGCGGCGGGCGGGATCCGGTCGTCGTTCACCACCCGGGTCAACATCGAGATCGGGCTGCGAGGGCTGGCCGAGTACGCCTCCTTCGCCGAGACGTACGGGACCGAGATCGACTTCCGCCGCGACGGCTACCTGTACCTGGTCACCGACCCCGCGGACCTGCCCGAATTCGAGCGCTGCGCCGAACTGCAGAACTCCTACGGTGTCCGCAGCCGCCTCATCGAGCCCGCCGAAGCGCGGCGGTTCTCCCCGCTGATCGACACCGAGGGTGTCGTCGCGGCACTGTGGTCGCCGGACGACGCCAAGGCGACCCCGGACTCCGCCGTCCAGGGCTACGCGCGGGCGGCCCGCGGGCACGGCGCGGTGCTCAGGACCGGCGTCGAGGTCGTCGGGATCGAACGCGACGGCGACGAGATCACCGGCGTCCGGACCGGCGATGGTTTCGTGCGGACGGAAGCCGTGGTCTGCGCGGCGGGCGCGTGGTCGGGCCGGATCGGCGAACTGGCCGGTGTCGACCTCCCGGTGCGGCCCTTTCGGCGGCAGGTCGTGTTCACCGGCCCGGTCGCGGATCTGCCCGGGTCCGTGCCGCTGACCATCGAGATGCCGTCCGCCTTCTATTTCCACCGTGAGGGCCCCGGCCTGGCGATGTCCTTCTGCGACGGTGACGGCGACCCCGGCTTCGACACCCGCTACCAGCCGGGCGACTGGCTGCCGGAACTCGCCGAGATCGCCGCGCGCCGGGTGCCCGCGGTGCTCGACGCGGGGATCCGCGGCGGCTGGGCCGGACTGTACGAGGTCACCCCCGACCGCAACCAGATCGTGGGGGAAAGCGTCCACCTGTCGAGGTTCTTCTACGCGACCGGCTTTTCGGGACACGGGTTCCAGATGGGCCCGGCCGTGGGGGAGCTCGTGCGGGACCTCTACCTGGGGCGGGTCCCGGCCATCGACATCACCGGGCTCGACGTCCGCCGGTTCGCCGGCGACCGGGCCGTGACGAGGGAGCACAACATTGTCTGAGTTCGTCGAAGTGACCACCGAGGCCGAGCTGCGCGAGATCCTGCCGCCGCCGCTGGAACGGACCGCGAACAAGGCGCGCCCGAAGCTGGACGAGCTGGACCGCCAGTGGCTCGCGGAGTCGCCGTTCGTGCTGATCGCGACGTCGGCGGCCGACGGCACCTGCGACGTCTCGCCGAAGGGCGACCCGGCCGGGTTCACGCTGGTGCTGGACGACACGCGGATCGCCATCCCGGAGCGGCCGGGCAACCGGCGTGCCGACGGGTTCCACAACGTGCTGTCGAATCCGCATGTCGGGCTGATCTACCTGATCCCTGGCCGCGGCGACACGCTGCGGATCAACGGCCGCGCGCGACTCGTGCGGGAGGCGCCGTTCTTCGACGACATGATCGTGAAGGGCAACCGGCCGAAGCTCGCGCTGGTCGTCGACATCGACGAGATCTTCCACCACTGCCAGAAGGCGTTCCTGCGGTCGAAGCTGTGGTCGCCGGAGAGCTGGACGCCCGGCGCGCTGCCGTCGCGGGCGGCGATCGCGAAGACCTTCGAGCGGCCGGAGGATTCCCTCGCCGACCTCGAGGCGTACTACGCCCCCGCCGCCTACTCGGCCGGCCTGTACTGAGCTCGTGGGTGGGGTCGGTGGTGGGGTGGAGGCTCCCTTCACCGCGTCTGATGCAGCGATGGGAACCTTCGGTCCTGGTCATGCGGGTCGCCCACTCGGCACTTGGACCGGACCGGGACCGACCCTCAGCCGGAAGCCACGTAGATACCTAGGGCCCCCTCGGCCCTGACCGTCCTTACCACTCACGAGGCGCCGCGCGGTGGTTGCTGGATCGTTGAACGATCTGGCACTATCGGCGAGGTGCCTGCACCCACCGGAGCCCAGCATCTCGCCGACGCGCTGACCGCTCTGGGGACCGAAGTCGTCTTCGGTCTCCCCGGCGTGCACAACCTGCCGTTATGGGAGGCGCTGGCCGATACGGACATCCGGCTCGTCGGGGTCCGGCACGAGCAGACGGCGGGGTACGCCGCCGACGGGTACGCCCGCGCCACGGGGAAGCTCGGCGTCGCGCTGGTGACCACGGGGCCCGGCGCCGCGAACACGCTCGCCGCCGTCGGCGAGGCCATGGCGTCGGCCGCGCCGGTGCTGATCATCGCGACCGACATCCCGTCCACGCTCCGGCGGCCGGGCGTGGTCCGCGGCGTGCTGCACGAGTCGTCGGACCAGCAGGCGATGTTCGCGCCGGTCACCAAGGCCGGGTTCACCGTGACGAGTGCCGACCAGGTCGCCGCCACCCTCCATCGCGCGGCCCGGCTCGCGCTTCAGCCGCAGAGCGGGCCGGTCTACCTCGGCATCCCCGCCGACTTCCTGTCGGAGCGGACGCCCGCGCGCCGCCCGCCGCGGTCGCACGCCCGGCCGTTCGAGATCCCGGAACTCGCCGAGGCCGAGACGCTCCTGGCCGCCGCCGACCGGCCGCTGATCTGGGCGGGCGGCGGCGCCCTGCGCGCCGACGCGGGCGAGGCGATCGGGAAACTCGCCGAACGGCTGGCCGCGCCGGTGCTCACCACGTTCGGCGCTCGCGGGCTCCTGCCGGTCGATCATCCCTGCCTCGCCCCGAATCCGGTGCACGCGCCCGAGGTCGGCGCGCTGTGGGACGAGGCCGACGTCGTCCTCGCGATCGGCACCGACTTCGACGGGCTGATGACGCAGAACTGGCTGATGCCGCAGCCGAAGAAGCTCATCGCGATCAACGTCGACCCGGACGACGCGGCCAAGAACTACCGGCCGGACATCACGCTGGTCGGTGACGCCCGGGTGCTCGTCGAGGCGCTGAAAGTCGAGGAACGGCCCGGTATCGCGGCACTCGTCGGCAGGCTCGCCAAGGTCTCCGCCCGGGTCCGGCGGCGGATCAAGGAGGAGGAGCCGCAGGCCGCGGACCTTCTGTCCACTTTGGACGAGGTGCTGCCGCAGGACGCGGTCGTGGTCGCGGACATGTGCGTGGCCGGGTACTGGATCGGCGGATTCCATCGCGTCCGCGCGCCGCGCAAGCTCGCGTATCCGATGGGCTGGGGCACCCTCGGCTACGGCTTCCCCGCCGCGCTCGGCGCGGGTGCCGCGGGCGTCGGCCGCGCGATCTGCGTCAGCGGTGACGGCGGGTTCCTTTTCGGCTGCGGCGATCTGCACACACTGGCGCAGGAACAGCTGCCGGTCACGGTGATCCTCGTCGACGACGGCGGCTACGGGATGCTCCGCTACGACCAGGATCGCGCCGGGCTGCCGCGCCGGGGCGTCGACTGGGACAGTCCCGATTTCGTCGGCCTGGCGCGGTCTTTCGGGGTGCACGCGGACCGCGTTTCCGGATTCGGGCGTGCGTTCCGGCGGCTGCTCGGTGAGTTCGTCGAGTCCGACGAGCCCAACGTGCTGGTCGTTCGCGCGAAGATGGCTCCGCCGCTCAACACCTCGCCGCGCTGGTACCGCAAGGAATCCCCGTGACCGGGCTCCGCGTCGGCGTGGACATCGGCGGCACGTTCACCGATCTCTGCGTTCTCGGCGAGTCCGGCGTCGTCGCCGTCGGCAAGGTGCTGACGACGCACGACGAACCCGCTCGCGCGGTCGAGGAAGGTCTCAAGAGGACACTCGCGGACGCCGGGCTGGACGCGGGCGACGTCGAGCAGTTCGTGCACGGCACGACACTGGTCACGAACGCGCTGATCGAACGCAAGGGAGCGCGTACCGCCCTCCTGGCGACGGCCGGTTTCCGTGACGTGCTGGAGATGCGGCGCGAGCACCGGTACGAATTGTACGACCTGCTCATCGAATTGCCGGCCCCGCTGGTGCCACGGCACCTGCGGTTCGACGTCCCCGAGCGGATCCTCGCCGACGGGACCGTCCACACAGGACTGGACGAGGAGTATGTCGCGCGACTCGGCCGGGAGCTCGACGCCAGGGGGATCGACGCGGTCGCGATCTGTTTCCTGCATGCCTTCACGAATCCCGCGCACGAAAGGCGGGCGGCCGAGGTGCTGCGGGAGGCCGCGCCCCGGTTACGGGTCGCGCTCTCCAGCGAGGTCGTCCCCGAGATCCGCGAGTTCGAACGCATGTCGACCACGGTCGGATGCGTCTACGTCCAGGACCTCACCGAACGTTACCTGCGTGACCTGGAGAGACGCCTCCACGAGGCCGGGGTGCGGCCGTCACCGCACATCATGCTGTCCAACGGGGGCATCGCGACCGTCGACACCGCCGCGCGCTACCCGATCCGCCTCCTCGAATCCGGGCCGGCGGGCGGGGCGCTGGCCGCGTCCGCGATCGGGGCGGCCGCCGGCGTCGAGGGTCTGCTGGCCTTCGACATGGGCGGCACGACGGCGAAACTGTGCATGATCTCCGGTGGCGCGCCGCTGGTGACGCACGAGTTCGAAGTGGACCGGAAGTACCGGCTGCTGCCGGGCTCCGGGTTGCCGGTCAAGGTACCGGTCACGGACATGATCGAGATCGGGGTCGGCGGCGGCTCGATCGCGCGGATCGACGCGCTCGGCCTGCTCACCGTCGGGCCCGATTCGGCGGGATCCGAGCCCGGCCCGGTCTGTTACGGCCGAGGTGGCACCGAGCCGACCGTGACGGACGCCGACCTCGTGCTCGGCTATCTCGATCCGGGATATTTTCTCGGCGGCGGAATGACTTTAGACCTCGAAGGCGCGCGTGAGGCGATCCGCTCGAAGATAGCCGGGCCGCTCGGCGTCAGCGTCGAAGAGGCCGCCTGGGGCATCCACACCAGTGTCAACGAGGACATGGCCAATGCCGCTCGGGTCCACGCCGTCGAACGCGGCAAGGATCCGGCGAAGCTGCCGATGTTCACCTTCGGCGGAGCCGGACCGGTGCACGGCGTCGGGGTGGCGCGGGCGCTCGGAGCGCCCGAGGTGGTCGCGCCGCCCGCCGCCGGGGTGCTCAGCGCGGCGGGCTTCCTCACCGCGCCACTGGCTTTCGACTTCGTGCGTTCGGCGCGTTCCGCGGTACTCGACCTTTCCCGGGAACAAGTCGACGCGCTGTTCGGAGAGATGGAGGCCGAGGGCGCGGAGCTGCTGGAGAAATCCGGTGTGGACGGTGCGGACGTGACGCACCGCCGGATCGCCGAGATGCGGTATTCCGGGCAGGGCTACGAGATCCGGGTGCCGGTCGAGGGCGGGGACTGGCCGGGGTCGTTGATCGACGCGTTCACCGAGACCTACCGGACGCTGTACCGGCGGACCGGGCCGGACGTCACGATCGAGGTGCTGAACTGGCGCGTCGTCTCCAGCGGCCCGGCGCCCGAGGTCACACTGAAACTCGCGGGCGCCGAGGCCGAGGGCGACGCGCGCAAGGGGACCCGTCCCGCGTACTTCCCCGCCGAAGGTGGCTTTGCCGACACGGCGGTGTTCGACAGGTACCGGCTCAAGCCGGGTGATCGCGTCGAAGGACCGGCCATTGTGGAGGAACGAGAGTCCACCGTGGTCGTTCCGCCGGGGGCTCGCTGTGTCGTCGGCGAGGATGCCAGCCTGGTGGTGACGGTATGAGCGTCGACCCGATTCTGGTCGGGGTACTGGGAAACCGGCTGCATTCCATCCTGGCCGAACAGCAGAACGCGCTCGTCAACACGGCGTTCTCGTCCGTGGTGCGGGAATCGCTCGACCTCGCCTGCGCGGTGTTCGACTCCCGCGGCGAGATGATCGGCCAGTCCGTCGGCGGGACGCCCGGCCACATCAACGCGATGGCGACCGGGATGCGCCATTTCGTCGCCGCGTACCCGCCGGAGACACTGGAACCCGGCGACGTCCTGCTCACCAACGACCCGTGGCAGACGGCAGGACAGATCAACGACATCACCGTCGCGACGCCGGTGTTCCTGCGGGGACGGCTGGTCGCGTGGTTCGCCTCCTGTTGTCACGCCCCGGACATCGGCGGGCGCCTGGTCTCCGCCGAGGCCAGCGAGGTCTTCGAAGAGGGCCTGCGCCTGCCGATCATGAAGTTCCTCCGCGCGGGCGAGGTCAACGCGGATCTCGAATTGCTGATCCGCGCGAACGTCCGCACCCCGGAGGAGACCATCGGCGACCTGTACGCGCAGGTCACCGGGAACGAGGTCGGCGCCGCCGGCCTGGTGCGGCTGCTGGAGGAATTCGGCCTCGATTCGCTGGACGACGTCGCCGCGGAGATCATGAACCGCTCCGAGCGGGCGCTGCGGGACGCGCTGGCGAAACTGCCGGACGGCACGTACACCAGCGAGCTGGTGACCGACGGGTTCGACGACGAAGAGGTCGTCCTCAAGGTCGCCGTGACCATCGACGGCGAGGACATCCACCTCGATTTCGCCGGCTCGTCGCCGCAGAGCCGCCGCGGGATCAACGTCGTCCTGAACTACACCAGGGCGTACGCGTCGTTTGCAATCAAGGCCGCCATCTCGCCGGAGGTGCCGCACAACGCGGGTTCGTTCCGGCCGGTGCACGTCACCGCGCCGGAGGGCTCGGTGCTCAACTGCACGCCGCCCGCGCCGGTCGCGTCGCGGCACCTGATCGGGCACTTCCTGCCTTCACTGCTGATCACCGCCCTGCACGAAGCCTTGCCCGGCAACGCCTTGGCGCACAGCGCGGACGCGTTGTGGATGACGATCTGGCGCGGGACCGACGCCGAGGGCCGCGAATTCATGCTCAACGTGTTCCAGACCGGCGGGATCGGCGCACGGGCGGCCAAGGACGGTCTCAACACCACCGGGTTCCCGAGCGGCCTGCGGTCCACGCCGACCGAGGTCATCGAGACGATGGCGCCGTTGATCCAGCGTGAACGCGTGCTGCGCACGGATTCCGGCGGCGCCGGGAGATGGCGCGGCGGCCTCGGCCAGTGCACCGCCATGGCCGCCCGCGGCGAGATCTCGTGGAGCGTCAACGGGAACGTCGACCGGGTGCGCCGTCCGGCGTCCGGTGTGGACTCGGGACACGACGGCGCGGTGGGCCGGTTCGAGCTGGCCCGCGGCCCCTCGCCGTCGAAGAGCCGGGTGAACCTGCGCCCCGACGACGTGGTGAACGTGATCCTCCCGGGAGGCGGCGGTTACGGCGACCCACGCGAGCGCGATCCGGAGGCCGTGCTCGCCGACGTCGTCGACGGGTACGTCTCGGTGGAAGCGGCGCGCGAACTGTACGGCGTCGAGGTCACCTATCACGGAGATCCCGAGGCGCTGGTGCGTCTTCCGGAGGACTACAAAGCGGTTTCGTCGAGAGGGAGGAAATGAGCATGGGCCGGCTGGCTGGCAAGGTCGCGGTGGTCTTCGGGGGAGCGAGGGGCATCGGTCTCGCCACCGTGAAGGAGTTCGTCGCCGAGGGCGCGACCGTGTTCTCCAGCGACATCCGCGAGCCCGCGGAAGCCGTCGAAGGCGCCCGTCAGTCCCTTGTGGACGCCACTGACGAAGGCCAGGTCGACGAGTTCGTGCGCGGTGTGATCGCCGAAACCGGACGGATCGACGTACTGTTCAACAACGTCGGTATCCACCTCGGAAAACCACTGGTGGACACCACACTGGTGGAATTCGACAACATCTTCGCGCTGAACGTGCGCGCGGCCTTCCTCGGCACGCGGGCGGTACTGCCGCACATGATCGCGAACAAGGCGGGCAGCATCGTCACGACGTCGTCCAACGGCGGCGTGATGGGCCGCCCCGGCGACCCGGTGTACAACGCCACCAAGCACGCGCTGGTCGGCATGACGAAGTCGATCGCCGTCGCGCACGCGCACCAGGGGATCCGGGCGAACACGGTCAACCCGGGCGCGATCGACACGGACATGCTGCGCGGCACGCTCGCGTCGCCGGAGGACTTCGAAGCCAAGCGACACCAGCTGACCGCGAGCACACCGGCGGCGCGGGTCGGCGAGGCGTGGGAGGTCGCGAAAGCGGTGGTCTTCCTGGCCAGCGACGAATCGCGGTTCGTCAACGGGGTCGCCCTCCCGATCGACGGCGCCAAGGCCGCCGGCGCCATGCCGGGCAACCGGTACAGCCTCGACTTCGAACTCGGTGTCAGGTAAAGCCATGTCCACTCCTGCCGCCGAGGAGACACTGGCCCGCGACAGACCCTTGCTCGAACGGAGCGGCACAGCGGAACGGGTCGCCGAGATCCTGCGCCAGCGCATCACCGAAGGCGTCTTTCCGCCCGGGTCGAGGCTTTCGGAACCGTCGATCAGCGCCGCACTGGGCGTCTCGCGCAACACGCTGCGCGAGTCCTTCCAGCTCCTGGCGCACGAACGGCTCGCGGTGCACGAACTCAACCGCGGCGTATTCGTCCGCGAACTGACCGCGCAGGATATCTCGGATCTCTACGTGATGAGGAGGGTCACCGAATGCGGTGCGCTGCGGCGCGCGGCCGAGCTGTCCACTGTGGATCTGTCGGCGATCGAGGCCGCGGTCCGGGAGGGCCGTGCCGCGGCCGACGAAGGCGATTGGCAGGCCGTCGGGACCGCGAGTATCGCGTTCCACCAGGCGGTGGGCGACCTGGCGGACAGCGAGCGGGTCAGCACTACGATGCGCCAGGTCCTGGCGGAGACGCGGCTGTTCTTCGTGCTGGCGGAGAACACGCGGGCGTTCTTCGAGCCGTTTTTGGAGCGGCACGAGCGGATCCTGCGGGATCTGGAGCGGGGGCGCTTCGGACCGGCTGAGACGGCGCTGGAGCAGTACCTGCGGGATGCGGAGAAGCAGCTTCTGGCCGCTTACGGCCGCCGGGACTCGTGAGTGGTAAGGACGGTTAGAACCGTCCTTACCACTCAAGAGCTTTAGCAGCGCAGCGTGGCGTCCGCCCAGTCCGCGTGGTCGGAGTCGGCTCCGTCACCGCCGTCCGTGACGACCAGATCGAGCACCTGAACCCCGCTGAGCGGCACGGAAAGCTTCTCGGCCGCCTGGCCGCGCTTGAGCACACCGGTGTTCGCCAGCCGCTTGCCGTCGCCGACGACCTCGAAAGCCACACTGCCTCCGGCCTTCTCGTCGTCGACTCCGACGGACGAGGTGAACGACGCGCAGCCACCGCCGAGGTAGAGCCGGACCTTCGACGGCGCGTGGACGCCCAGCCCGTCGTCGTAGGTCACCCCGCCGATGCTCATCCGGCGTCCGTCGCCTGCTTCCGATTCACCATTGCTGGTCCCGCGTTCCACCGGGCCATAGCCGTTGTCCGCCGTCATGAACACCGCCTTGGACAGCGCGTTCGTCCCGGCGGCGGGCGGTCTCACGAGGGGAGCGCTTCCGTCCACGGACAACGACCGCGCACCCCAGGACGTCCGGTAGCCGAACCGGCCGGAGACCTCGACCCGGTCGCCACCGGGGGACGACGGCCGCATGGACCAGGTCCGTTCCCACGACTTCCCCGGCGCGACAGCGGGAATGCGTGCTTCGGTGTCACCGTCGGGCTTCCATCCCGCGCCGACCGCCAGCTTCACCACGCCCGACCGGACCGGCGCCCGGCCGTCGTTGAACACCCGCAGTGTCGTGGTGAACGGCTTGTCGACGGCCGCGTATTCGGGCGAGGTCAAGGAAAGCGTCGTATGCGGCGCGGCATTCGGCTGGTGCGACGGCCAGACGCGGAACACCGCGGATCCGTGGCTCGGCAGCCCGGCTCGCAAGGTGCCGGCGGATTCGGTCTCCGCGCCGGTCCACAGATCCCGGACCCGGTAGCCGGACGCGGCGGGCGCGCCGATCTCGCCTGCGGTGGCTGACAGGGTCGCCGGGGCGCCGCCGCGATTGAAGAGCACGACGGCGTTCGAGCCGTCGGACATCGGCTTGGCCCACACTTCGGTGTCGCCGTCGTCGCGGACCTTGTGGCCCTGCTTGCCGCCCCAGTCCTGGTTGACCGCGAGAAGATCCTTGTTCAGCAGGATCTTCTTGGTCGCTTCGGACATCGAGCGCAGATCGTTGCCCGCCAGCAGCGGGGCGTTGAGCAACGACCAGAGCGCGAAGTGGGAGCGGTATTCCGTGTCGGTCATGCCGCCGTTGCCCACTTCGAGCATGTCCGGATCGTTCCAACCGCCCGGCCCGGCATAGCCTTCCAGGCCGACCTGCTGGTCGAGGAGGCCGGTCATACTCGACCAGGTGTCGCTGATGTCGCCG
This sequence comes from Amycolatopsis coloradensis, assembly GCF_037997115.1. Taxonomy (NCBI): domain Bacteria; kingdom Bacillati; phylum Actinomycetota; class Actinomycetes; order Pseudonocardiales; family Pseudonocardiaceae; genus Amycolatopsis; species Amycolatopsis coloradensis. Next base: position 7,654,938 of record NZ_CP150484.1, on the reverse strand, counting down.
GTGGTGCGCCACAACTGGGCCCCCGCGCTCTTGCCCCACTCCCAAGGCTTGTTCTCGCCCCATTCGCACAGGGCGTAGACGATCGGACGGCCGGTCTTCTTCAGTGCCTCGCCCATTTTCGTGTACCGCTCCAGCGCGGGGCGGCCCTGGTTGTGGCAGTTGTCGTACTTGAGGTAGTCGACTCCCCACTCCGCGAACGTCCGCGCGTCGACCTCCTCGTGGTCGAGCGAACCGGGCATGGTCCGCGCGCAGGTTTCCGTGCCGGCGCTGGTGTAGATGCCGAGTTTCAGGCCCTTTCCGTGCACGTAATCGGCCAAAGCCTTGATGCCGCTGGGGAAACGGGTCCGGTGTGGTGCGTACTTCCCGTCGGGGGTGCGGTTCTTCTCGGCCCAGCAGTCGTCGATGTTGACGTACTGGTAGCCCGCGGCCTTCATCCCGGACGACACCATGGCGTCGGCGGTCTCCCGGATCAGCTGCTCGGTGATGTCGCAGTTGAACTTGTTCCAGCTGTTCCACCCCAACGGAGGGGTCGAGACGGCCGGTGGCGGGCTCTCGGCGGCCGCCACCGGAACGGCGCAGAGGGCGGTGAGCGTGCAGGCGGTGACGAGAGCGCCAGCGAGACGACGCATAAGTTCCTCCAGAGTGCTCAACTTTGAACAAACTCAATCACTAAGCAACAGGATCGATCGCCGCAGGTCAAGCAGCCGAAGGGATGGTGTTGGAAATTAACCGGAGGTTGCCGGACAGGTCCGGAGCGCGAACTGTGCACGATGGAGTGTTCGCGTCCCGGCCGGATCCGGGTGAGGATGGGGGCACGAGCACGAGGAGGAAGATCATGGTTTCGTCGGCGTCCGCGCGCAATCCGCTGTGGCACCCCTTCGCGGACATGGGAGCGGTCGACGGCGACCGGCTCGTCATCACCCGCGGTGAGGGTTCCTACGTCTGGGACGACGAGGGCAAGCGGTATTTCGACGCGACGGCGTCACTCTGGTACGCGAACTTCGGGCACGGGCGCGAGGAGATCACGCAGGCCGTCGCGGACCAATTGCGGACGCTCGATTCGTACAACCTGTTCGGTTACAACGCCAACGAGCCCGCGCTGAAGCTCGCCGAGCGCGTTTCCGCGCTCGCACCCGAACCGGGCTCGAAGGTCTTCTTCGGATCGGGCGGCGGTGACGTCATCGACACCGCGGTCAAGATCGCCCGTTCGTATTTCGCGCACCTCGGGCGGCCGGAGAAGGTGCACGTCATCGGCCGAGTGCAGGGGTACCACGGCACACACGGTTTCGGCACGGCCGTCGGCGGCATCGCGGCCAACGCGGCGGGTTTCGGGCCGCTGCCGGGTGACATCTCGCATGTGCCCTATGACAGTGCCGAAGCGCTCGAAGCGGAGATCCTGCGGGTCGGCCCGGAGCGGGTCGCGGCTTTCTTCTGCGAACCGGTGATCGGTGCGGGCGGCGTCCTGCTTCCCCCGGACGGATACATCGAGACGGTCGCCGAGATCTGCCGCAGACACGACGTGCTGTTCGTCGCGGACTGTGTGATCGCCGCGTTCGGGCGGCTCGGAACCTGGTTCGGGATCGACCGGTGGGCCGTGAAACCGGACATGATCACGACCGCGAAGGGCATCACCGGCGGCACGATCCCGCTCGGCGCGCTGATCGTCGCGCCGACGGTGGCCGAACCGTTCTTCACCGGCGCGCCGGGTGCGCCGGTGCTGCGGCACGGCGCGACCTACGCCGGGCATCCGGTCGCGTGCGCCGCGGGGAACGCGACGCTGGACATCTACGAGCGCGACGGGCTCATCCTGCGCGGACGGGAGCTGGAGAAGCCGCTGGCGGACGCGCTTTCCGGGCTGGCTTCGCATCCGTTGGTGGCGGAGGTCCGGGCCGGGCTGGGCTTCCTCGGCGCTGTCGAGCTGAAGGCCGAAGTCATCGAGGCGAACCCCGGCGCGGCGAACCGGCTGCAGCGGCTGGCGCGGGACGAAGGCGTCCTCGTGCGGAACCTGGCCAAGGGGATCGCGGTGTCACCGCCGCTGATCGCCGGTGAGACCGAACTCGACCTGCTCGCGACGGCTTTGCCGCGTGCGCTGGACAAGCTCGTCTAGTCAAAGCCTCATGAGTGGTAAGGACGGTTCTAACCGTCCTTACCACTCACGAGCCGCGCACGAGGGCCGCGCGCTCGGTCATGAAGGGCACAGCCGACGGGACCAGGTCCCTTCATGACACCCCCAGTGGCGGGCCCTCGCGGGCCCGCCTCAGGAGAGGCAGAGTTCGTTGCCCTCCGGGTCCGCGATGGTGATCCACTCCGCGGGCCCTTGCTTGCCGCGGTGCAGGAACGTCGCACCGCGCGCGGTCAGCCGCTCGAGTTCGGCCTCGATCTTGCCCGCCCCCATCCGGATGTCGAGGTGCAGCCGGTTCTTGACCGTCTTCCCCTCGGGTACCAGCTGGAAGAGGAACCGCTGTCCGGTCTCCGGGTGGACGATCGCCGCGCCGTCCTTCCACACCAGGACACCGTTGTGCGTGGTCGTCGCTTCCTCGGAGGCATACCCCTTGGCGATCATCTCGCGGATGAACTCCTCGTTGCTCTCCTCGACCCGCCACCCGAGCATCTCGGCCCACCAGTCGGCGAGGTCGTGCGGATGAGCGGAGTCCACGGTCACCTGGAAGTCATACGCCATACCGGCACATTAACGACCCGCCCCGACAATTCCGGGCGGTCATGCCCGCTGACCACGGTGAACCGCCATTTGTCGACCCCGCCGCCGATGATCTCGGCGTAGCGACGAGCGCCGTCCGCGTTGGCGAAGCGCACCTGCTGCCCGTTGGTGAGATGGGTGATCTTGACCGCCATCCGTGCCTCCCTGAAGTCCGGTGCCGGCCCGCGGAGCTTCCCCCTCCGGGGCCGGCGCCGACAGTAGAACACATGTTCGACACTGGTCGCCAATCCAGCCCCCCGGGAGGGTCATCGCCGCATGGTCACCCGCGGCCACGCGTCCAGGCCACGGGCGATTTCGTGGTCCCGGACGGCGCGCAGGCCCCCTGTGAGGGTCTCCTCGTCTAGCGTCGCGAAGCCGAGCTGGGCGTAGTACGGCGCGTTCCACGGCACCTCGGCGTACGTCGTCAGCGTCAGCCCGGCGAGCCCTTCGCGCGAAGCCCACTCCGCGGCGTGCTCGATCAGCCGCCGCCCGAGGCCCCGGCGCGCGTGAGCCGGATGGACGGACACCTGCTCGATGTGGCCGTGGCCGTCGACGACCTCGGCGAGCAGGTACGCCACCGGCCCGTCGCCCGTGTCCCACACCCAGGCCCGGCCCGCGCGCTGGAAGGCCGTGAGGTCCGCGATCGACGGCGGGTCGTCGTCGGCGATCGCGGCCATGCCGAGCGCGCGGAACGGTTCGCCCGCGGCGCGTTCGATGTCCTGGAGTACGGGAAGGTCTTCGGAGGTGGCGAGTCGGATCACGGATCGAGTTCTACCCCGCCGCGGCGCGTGGAGGCGCGTGAATTAGGGGCTTCGGCGGGGGACACGCGTGATTGGGGGGCGAACTCGCGTGATTGGGGAGCGATCTCGCGTGATCAGAGGGCGAACGATGAGACGGCGCGGTGGATCCTGCTCGCGTACGACTGGAGCGCGACGATCGCGGCCCGCTTCGCGTCGTCGCCGATCCGGGTGGCGGGGGCGGCCAGGGTCAGCACCGCGGGCCGGTGCCCGGTGCTCGGGATCGGCACGGAACACGACCAGACGCCGTCGTCCAGCTCGCCCCAGCTGACCGCGAACCGGTTCGCCCCGGCGCGTTTGACCTCTTCCCGCACGCTCGGGCCGCGGCGCTGGACGATCGACGAAAGGCGCCTTTCGCGTTCGCCCTCCGGCAGCATGGCGAGCAGCATCTTGCCCGACGCGCCGGTGCCGAGCGGGACTGAATGCCCCGGCTGGAAGGTGAAGCGCATCGCGCGTTCGCATTCGACCCGGTCCGCGCAGACCGCGGATTCGCCGAAATGCTGGAACAGCAGCACTGTCTCGCCGAGGTCGCGGGCCGCCTCCTCCATCGCCGGACGGGCCAGCCGGGCGAGGTCGTTGGCCAGTTGCGCGGCCCGCGCGAGCGGCATCACCTGGCTCGTCACGTGGTAGCGCCCCGTCCTGCCCTCCTCCAGGAGCTGGAGTTCCTTCAGCAGCGCGACATAGCGATAGGTCGTGGCGACCGGGGTGCCGATCCTCGCCGCGAGTTCGGCGACGCTCGCGTCCCAGCGGCGTTCGGAAAAGGAGAGCAGCAGCTGCAGTACTTTGCGCGAGCTGCTGGCGCCGGGGGTGCGTTTCGGCGGGGCGGTGGTGTCCAGGGATCGTGCGGCAGGCGTCATCTCGACCTCTCGCCGGAGAATCACGAAGAGTCAAGAAACTAGCACATTGTGTGAATCGCCGACCAGGGTCTTTGGTCCACGAACAAGCGGACTTCTTGCTAGGTTCGGCCCATGGAAAAGCCCTTGGCAGGCAAGATCGCGTTGGTCGCCGGGGCGACTCGCGGGGCCGGGCGGGGAATAGCGGTCCAGCTGGGCGCCGCGGGCGCGACCGTTTACGCGACCGGTCGCAGTACCGGTTCCCGGCGATCGGAAATGAATCGCCCGGAGACGATCGAGGAGACCGCGGCGCTCGTCGACGAAGCGGGCGGGCGTGGGATCGCGATCGGTGTGGACCATTTGGCGGCGGACCAGGTCCGCGAACTGGTGGAACGGATCGACGCCGAACAGGGCGCGTTGCACGTGCTGGTCAACGATATCTACGGGGCGCCCATCGAATGGGGCAAGACGGTCTGGGAGTCCACTTTGGACGTCGGACTGCGGACGCTGCGGCTCGCCGTCGACACCCATGCCATCACCAGCCATTTCGCGCTCCCGCTCATGATCAGGAATCCGGGCGCGCTGGTCGTCGAGGTCAACGACGGGACCGCCGGGTACAACTCGGAGAACTACCGGGTTTCGTTCTTCTACGACCTCGCCAAGACCGCGGTGAACCGGATGGCGTTCGCGCTCGGGCACGAGTTGGAACCGCATGGCGGTACCGCGGTGGCCGTCACGCCGGGCTGGTTGCGTTCCGAAGCGATGCTCGACGCTTATCGGGTGACCGAAGAGAATTGGCGGGACGCGACGAAGGTGCAGCCGCATTTCGCCATTTCTGAAAGCCCGGCGTTCGTCGGCCGGGCGGTCGCCGCGCTGGCCGGTGACGCGGAAGTCGCCCGCTGGAACGGGAAATCGGTGTCCAGCGGCGAATTGGCGAAGGAATACGGATTCACCGACCTCGACGGCAGCCGTCCCGATTGCTGGCGCTATCTCGTCGAGGTCCAGGACCCCGGTCTGCCCGCGGACGTCACCGGCTACCGCTGAACCTCCCGGCGCAGGAACGGCGTGAGCAGACCGGGTGCGGCCTGCTCCGCCATCGCCAGCCCGGCCGATTCGCCGACGTCGACCACCTGATAACCGCCCTTGCCCGCCGCGATCGGGGCCGTCACGGTGATCAATCCGGCACGGCGCTGGAAGAACGAACGGCTGACGACGACGCCGGTGACCCCCTCGCGCCGGATCGCCACCGTCGCCCGCGCCAGGGAACCCGATCGGCTGACCAGGTACCGCCCGACGATCGCGTGGCCGAGGTTGCGGTAGCGGTCCCAGCCCACCAGCGCGGCGAGCGGGACCAGGCCGAGCGCGACCTGCCACATCCACGACGGCAGGAAATCGATCCACGCCAAGCCGAACAGGGCGGCGGCCAGGATCAGCACGCCGCCCACCGCGCGGGTGAGCCGCCTGGTCAGCGCCCGCCGCGGATGCCGGTTCAGCGGGACGGTGGCCGGGTCGAAGTTCTCCCGCAGCACTTCGGCCGCGACCTCGTGGACCCGGCCGACGGGCGCGGGCGGCAGCAGAAGCCCGCCGCCCTTGTCCCCGCCTTTGCCCTCACGCAGCCCGCCCACGATCGCGGTGAGCCGCGCCCCGCCGGCGATCCGCAGCGGCAGGGGCTCCTTCACCTCGACGCCGCGAAGCCGGTCTTCTTCGATGGACACCGAACGCGTGGTGATCAGCCCGCGCCGGACGTGCAGGGTGCCTTCCGTCTCCCGGGTGAGCTTGAAGTTCCAGAACGACAGCACGTAGCCGCCGACGGAGAGCAGGGAGACGACCACGAGCAGGGCGACCGCCGCGACGACCACGATCAGCCACACCGCCGTGTTCGCCAGATCGTCCATGAGATCCCGCAGCGGGCCCACGTTCTCCGGGGCGATGTTCAGCTGGTGCGCGAAATGCCAGACCGCGGCGAAGATCGCGCCCACCACGGCGAGCCCGGACAGGGTGAACGGCGCGTATCGCACCCATTTGCGGTCGACTTCGGCCACGACCTGCTCGGGAGGCGGGGCGGTCTCAGTGGTCTCCTTGCGGTGCAAGAGAACCGTGCGCAGCCGGTGGGCCTCGGCCTGGCTGACGGCGTCGAGCACCAGTTGATCGCCGTTCGCGCCCTGTGCGGGCGAATGCCGTCCGGTGCCGATGCGCACGGCGCTGAGGGAGAACAACCGGTGCTTGGGTTCCGAGGTGACGTCGACCGTGCGCACCCGGTCCAGCGGGATCGCGCGATGCTTGCGCAGCAACAGCCCCGTGGTCCATTCCACCTGGCCGTCGGCGATGCGGTACCGGGAAGTGAGCACGTGCGAGACACCGACGAGCACGGTCAGCGCGGTGACGCCGAGCCCGAACCATTCCCAGCCGTTGCCCCGGCCGAGGATCACCGTCCCGATCAGCACCGGCAGTGATTTCACGACGTCGAGCACCGGCCTGATCAGCAGCATCCGGCGATCGAGCCGGCGCCACCGGCCGACGGCGGCGTCCGGTGGTGCCTCGGTGCTCATGTCGCGTCACCGGGAGTGGCCTGCGTGGTCTTCGTGAGTTCCGCGGCGAGCTTCAGCGCTTCGGCGTGGTCGAGACCGGCGATCTTGACCGGACCCGCGGCCGACGCCGTCGTCACGGTGATCTTCGCCAACCGGAACAACTGCTCGACCGGGTCGCGTTCGATGTCGACGGTCTGGATCCGCGAGATCGGCGCGATCCGCCAGTCCTGGCTGAGCCAGCCTTCCTGGGTGTACACGGCCTCGCCGGTGACCTCCCAGCGGTGGATCCGGTAGCGCCACTGCGGCATGACCAGCAGATGCAGCGGCGCGACCACGCAGGAGATCGTCAAGGTCACCGTGAGCCACGTCGGCGCGTCGTCGCTCGTGATCACGAACACCGCCTGCGCGCCGATGAGGATCACCCAGCCGACCGCGGCCCACACCGTCCAGTAGCCGATGGCGCGCCTGCTCACCCGATTGGCGGGCGGGCGCAGGCCGAGCGTCTCTTCTGTCACCTCTCCAGCCTGCACCACGTCCGTGTGGACCGCCCACGACAGCTGTCACGGACCGATAGAATCCAAGCCACCGTCGGCGGAATGGATACCCCCTATCGGGGCGTTGCCACCTGCTAGACGGTCGTACCCACGAAACCTGGAGGATCTGGTGGCGCTGGACCCGGAAGACCTGTACGAGGTGGACTCGGACGTCCCTGACCTCGGCGGGGCCGTGCTCCTGCACTACTTCGACGGCTTCATGGACGCGGGTTCGGCGGGCAAGCTCGTCGCCGAGCAGCTGCTGAACTCCTCCGAGCACCGGGTGATCGCGCGCTTCGACGTCGACCGCCTCATCGACTACCGCTCGCGCCGCCCGGCGATGACCTATTCGATCGACCACTGGGAGGCCTACGACGCCCCCGAACTGGTCGTCCACCTGCTGCACGACGCCGACGGCGTGCCGTTCCTGCTGCTCACCGGGCCGGAACCGGACCACGACTGGGAGCGGTTCTGCGCGGCCGTGCGCGGGCTGGTCGAACGCTGGGACGTCCGGCTCACCACCGGTTTCCACGGCATCCCGATGGGCGCGCCGCATACCCGTCCGCTCGGCGTGACCGCGCACGCGACGCGGAACGAACTCGTCGGCGAACACCGTCCGCTGCCGAACCGGATGCAGGTGCCGGGCAGTATCGCCGGGCTGCTGGAGTTCCGTTTCGGCGAGTGGGGGCACGACGCGTCCGGGTTCGCGGCGCACGTGCCGCACTACCTGGCGGACTCGACGTACCCGAGCGCCGCGCTGAACCTGCTCGGCGCCGTCGCCGCGGCGACCGGGCTGAACCTGCCGGACGGGGACCTGCGGGAGGCCTCGCACGAGGCGGAGGCCGAGATCGCCCGCCAGGTCGCCGGATCGGAGAAGGTCGCCGACGTCGTACGCGCGCTGGAGCAGCAGTACGACACGTTCATGGAGGCGTCCGGCAAGGAGAGCCTGCTCGCGGAGTCGGTCGAGCACATGCCGACCGCCGAGGAACTGGGCAACCAGTTCGAGCGGTTCCTGGCCGAGCAGAACGGCGGGGAGACCCCGGAGCGCTGAAGGCTCCAGTAGCGTTGGTCTGTAAGTACATGAAGGCCCCCTTCACCACCTCTGGGGCTGTCACGCTCGCTTACGTGCGTTCTGCCGGTTGGCGGGCGACGGTTTCGCGTGACTGGACGGACGACTCGCGTGTTCGGGCGGACGACACACGGCGGCCCCCTGGCCACGTGCGTGTCGTCCATCCAGTCACGCGTGTCGTCCGCCGGATCACGCGACATCGCCACTCACGACGCCGGTCAGTGGTCGATGGCGACCATCACCCGGGAATGCTTCGGCCGCTCGATCTCGTCGACCAGCGCGACCGCGAGATCCGCGTAGGAGAACGGCCCCGCGTCCGCCGCGCGCGGCAGTACCCGGTGGTCCCCGCTGCGGTACGAGCCCGTGCGCTCGGCGTGTTCGTCGATCATCGCCGGCGGCGGCGCGATGACCACCCAGTCGAGCGCGCCGCCGGACGCACGGAAGACCTCCAGTTCCGCCGTGTGCCCGAGCGAGAACTCGCGGTGCTCGGGCGGCCAGCCCGGCTGGTCGTGGAAGGCGACGCCCGGAGCGACCTCCAGCGCCGACCCGACGCCGACGACGACCAGCCTCGCGACACCGGCCCGGCCGAGGCCGTCGATCAGCGCGTGCGCGGCGGCCGGGTAGTACTCGCGTGACGGGAGGTCCGCGCGGTAGATGGAACTGATCGCGGCGTCGTGCCCGGCGGCGGCCTTCGCGACGTCGTCCGCGACGGTGACGTCGGCGGCGATCAGGGTGACGTTGTCCCCGGCGAGATCCGGGTGGCGGCCGGGATCCCGCACGGCGGCGGTGACCTGGTGCCCGCGGCTCACGGCTTCGGCGACGGCGCGGCGCCCGCCGCGTCCACCCGCCCCGAAGATGACGATCCTGCTCATCGTGCTCCCTTTTCCGGTGCCGGCACCCGAGTACCGGCGGCGATCGCGATGCTAGGAGCGGCCCCCTCGGTTACCGCAACGAAACCGGCCCCGCGCGTTCTGGAGCCGTTCACCCGGATGGTGCTGGTGTATCGTCCCGGGATGCGTCACCTGGTACCCCATTCAGCCCTGAAAACCCTGAGCCGGTCGGCTCGCGGCACGCTCGGCCGGGGCCTGCACCGGCTCGCCCGCCGATTCCATGATCCTTATACCGAGGAACTGGAACGGGTCGCCGCGGAACTGCGGGAGGAGATCGTCCGCCAAGGGGATCGCTGTTTCGATCGGATCGTCGAGTTCGAAATCCGGAGCCGTCGCGACATCATCTACGCCGGCGACCAGGACGCGGCCAGGGACAGCAATCGTTTCGCCCGTGAGCATCTGACCGGGACCAAGCATTTCGCGCGTCCGCAAGAGACTCTCGCGTACGCGCTTTCCCTTGCTCCGTCCGGGGGAATGGCTCTCGAATTCGGTGTCGCGAGCGGGAACACGCTGCGCGCGATCGCCAAGGCCCGCGGTGGTGTCGAGACCTACGGATTCGACTGGTTCCAGGGACTCCCGGAGAACTGGCTCAACGGGATGCCCGCCGGTTCGTTCGCGCGCGACGACCTGCCGGACGTCCCCGGCGCCGAACTCGTCGTCGGACTTTTCGCCGACACGCTTCCCGGTTTTCTCGCGCGGCACGAAGGCGTCGTCGATTTCCTTCACGTGGACGGCGATCTGTACAGCTCCGCGAAAACCGTACTCGATCTGGTGGGCCCGCGTCTGCGGTCCGGCAGCATCGTGCACTTCGACGAATTCTTCAACTACCCCGGCTGGCAGCGGCACGAGCACAAGGCGTGGCTGGAGTACGTCGAACGCACCGGCGTCGAATTCGAATACGTGGCCTACACCTACGCCGACAACCAGGTCACCGTCCGGATCGCCTAAAGCAGTTCGCGGACCTCGATCGTGCCGATCGCGGCCCACGGGTGGGTCTTCGCCGCCTCGACGGCTTGTTCGCGGCTGTCGCATTCGAGGATGTTGATACCGCCGATCTGTTCCTTCGTCTCGGCGAACGGCCCGTCCGTGAGCAGTGCCTCGCCGCCGCGGACGCGGACGGTCGTCGCCGAGTCCGGCGCGTGCAGTCCCATCCCGTTGACACGCAGACCGCGCCGCGTCATCTCTTCGCCCCACGCGCGGCAGGACTCGGTGATGTCGGTGCTCACGGCCGGATCGCCGTCGGTCCCGCAGAGCATGAGCAGGTAACGCACCGCTCCTCCTAGTCGGTCAGTCCGTCTTCGTAGGCGCGCAGGGTATCGATGAACACGCGCCGTTCGGCCGGGGTCAACGGCGTGAGCGCCTTCTGCCAGGCGCGGGCGCCCTGCGCGAGCCAGCCGTCGATCGCGGGCCGCATCGGCTCGGCGATGGCGACGATCCGCCGCCGCCGGTCCGTTTCGTCCTCACGCCGGTCGAGCACGTCCTTCTTGGTCAGTTCGCCGACCATCAGGCTCACCGTGGTCGGGGCGACCTCCAGCCGTTCGGCCAGCTCGTTCACCGTCATGGGCCCGTCGAAGAGCAGGTACGACAACAGCGACAGATGACGCGGAGCCAGCGACAGTGACTGGAGTTCTTCGGGGATCTTGATCCGCTTCGCGCGTCCGACCATCCGCGGCATGAGCAGCAGCAAAGCCCGCACGGCGTCGTCGACTTCCATGTCCTCGGTTGACACCGGGCACCCTCCTGGATACCTTTGCAGGCAAAGAGGCTTTGCTTGCAAAGCAAAATAGCTTTCACGATGATGCTACCTGGGGAGTACCGGTGCTGATGACCACCGCGGACGCCGAAACGGGGCGTCCCCGCACCACGCGTGTCGACTGCCGCCCGTCCGGGAGCCGGTATCTGGCGTTCGCGCCCGACGGCGATTCGCCTTGGTATCGCGACCTTCTGGTCAGTCCACAAGCGACACTCGAGATCGACGGCGTGCCGCATGCCGCGCGTGCCGTGCCGCTCGAAGGCGGGGAGCGGGGTTTCACGCTGCATCTCTTGGAAGTCGATGCCGCCCGCGGCCGGGCGATCGCCGACCAGTTGCTCGTCCACCACGGGGAGCTCCGCAAGACGCTGGCGGCCGCGCGGGCCGAACTCGACGGCGCGCCGATCGCGGACCGGCGGAATCCGCGGCGCGAGCTGCTCGGCCATTGCGTGACCTTCTGCAACGACCTGCGCATGCATCATCTTCGCGAGGACGGCGCGTTCACCGCGATCGAGAAGGCCCACCCCAGGCTCGCGCCGGCGCTGAAGCGGCTGCGTCAGGAGCACGAAACCGTGTCCCGCGCACTGCGCGATCTCGATCAACTGCTGCAGGGTAAGGGGAAGATCGAACGCGCCGTGCTGCGAGAGGAGTTCGAGCGCGTCGTGAAGGGACTCGAAGAGCACTTCGCCTACGAGGAGGCGAATCTGCTTCCCGCGCTCCGCGGTGACGGCGCGAGCTAGCCGCCGTTTTGTCACAGCTTGGGAACGAGCGTGGTGATCGAACTGCTGACCGAAGACGCGTGTTGTGCACCTGGGACACGCGAGCGGGTTGCTCCGAGCGGGTGAGAGCGTTGGGACGGCCGGTGGGAAACGCCAGTAACGAAGGTCCGTTCCTGGGCGACTGATCGTTGTCCGCACCGATCGGCGCGACGCCCCCGACCGGAATAGTGAGAACCGAATGAAGCTTCGAAGAGCCTCAATTCTGTCTCTGGTGGCCGCGGTGGCCACGATCATGCTCGTGACGCCCACCTCTGCACTCGCCGCCCCGCCGACCAGTGCGGTGGAGGTCTCGCCGACAACAGTCCAACGTGGACAGACATTCACCGTGACGCAGACCGTCTACAACGCCGACGCGACGTCGACGATCGAGGGCGGCAAGGCGACGCTTTACGGAAAGGAATCCCCACTCCCGGGGATCGTCGACCTGGTGTCCTGTCCCGGCGCGTTCGCCTGCGACATGCTCGGCGGCAGCATCCGCGGCGGCGTCGGCACCGTGACCCCCGGACAGAGCAAGACCGTGGTGTTCACCTTCCGGGTCAAGGACGACGCCCCGCTGGGCGATGTCACGCTGCAGCACCAGTTCGTCGGTGACAACTACAGCTTCGAGATCCTCGACGGCCCTGTGCTGACCATCACCGACACGCCGAGCACGGCCGACCTCGGGGTCACGCTGACCGCTTCCCCGCGCGGCCTCCTGACGTCCTCGATCGACTACACGGTCAAGGTCACGAACGCGGGCCCGGCCGCGGCGTCCGGGATCCGGGTGGCGTCGACCCTCGGCAACGGGCTGCGCTTCACCGGCTCCCCGGCCTGCTCGAACCCGAGCGGCACGACGGTCGTCAACTGTGACTTCTCGTCCCTCGCGTCCGGCGCCAGTGCCACGGCCAAGTTCTCGGTGGCGACCGGGCTGCTGACCGTCGGACCGGTCAAGACGACCGCGAAGATCACGCAGAGTTCCGTCGCCGACCCCAACGCGGCCAATGACACCGCGTCGTCGACCTGCACGGCGGTCACCGGGCTCCTCGTCAGCTGCTAGCACCGGGTGTCACATGGGCTGGGCGGGTCGTGAGTGGTGAGGACGGTTCTAACCGTCTGTCCTGTTTCAGGACCTCACGGACAGATGTGTTTCAGTACTTGTCGGACAGTTTTGGGTTGGTCAGTGGTTGGTAGCGTATTGCTCTGTTGAGGGTGAGCTGGCGGGCGAGTGTGTCGCCGATCATGATGACGACGCGGTCGCCCTGCCAGAACACGGTGGCGCTCTGGCCGGCCCAGTGTCGGCCTAGCACGATGGAGCAGCCGGAGAAGGCGATGACCCCGGTGCTGGAGACGGGGCGTTGGGTGGTTCCGCTGGGAGCTGTGGAGCCTTCGGGTGGAGTGGCTTTGGGACTGGCGTCGTAGCGTTGCTGCGGGGTCTGGCCGTCGAGGCTCTGGTGTCTTCGGTTGTTGTAGATTGTGCGGTAGTCGTCGAGCAGCTGTTGCAGGGCGGCAAGATTCTCGGCCGGGGGCCGGGCGGCGAGCCATTTCTGCAGAGTCTGATGGACGCGTTCGTTCTTGCCGCAGGTTTGCGGGTGATAGACCGACGAGGCGATCGTGGTGACGCCGTGTTCGGCGAGGTGACGTTCCAGATCGGCCATCCAGCCGCGGTGTTTGCCGGAGAAAGCCAGCCCGTTGTCGGACAACAGTTTCACCGGCGCCCCGTAGCAGGCGATGGCCAGTTGCACTGCGGTCCAGGTGTCAGCACCGTTCTCGCTGACCGCGGCATAGGAGCCGACATCGAGGCGGGAATGGTCATCCAGGATCTGGATGATGCAGACCTTGGTGCCGTCGGCCAGGTAGTGCTCCGTCCCATCGATCTGCCAGCAGCCGTTCGGGTCCGGGTACTGGAACCGGCGCCGCGTGCGGGGCTTCTTGCGTGGCTCGGGTTCGATCTGGCCGCGATCACGCAGGATCCGGTAGATCGACGACTGCGAGGGCGGCGGGAGCATCCCGGCGTCCTCCAGACGCCAGCGAATCGAGATCGGCCCGTTGTCCAGGCCTTCCTCCTCGAGCTCTTTACGGGCCCGCAGCACCGCCTCGGCCACCTCCTCACCCAGCGCGGACGGATGGCTCAGCGGAGCGGTGCTGCGGCAGGCGAACCCGACGGTCCCCTCGCTCCGGAACCGAGCCACATACCGATAGAAGGTGTCACGGGAAACCCCGTGCTCGCGACAGAACCGCGCCACGTTGATCTTCTCGCCCGCAGCCGACCTGACGATCGCGGCGACGAACTCAGGATCCATCGGAAAACCTGCTCTGCCCATCGCCGCATGATCACCACACAAGCCCTGGTCACCACGCCGACAAGCCGGTCAGTGTCCGTGAGGTCCTGAAACATCAACTGTCCGACATGTCCTGAACTCAGACAGACGGTTAGAACCGTCCTCACCACTCACGACCCCAAGCCCGGCTCGCCACTCATGCTCAGCGCAGGCGTTCGGCGCGGGTGTGGAGATAGCGCTGGTGCGGCAGGCTCGTGGCGAGCCTCGCGGCCTCCACATAGGACTCGACGGCTTCGGCGGTGTCGCCGGCCATCTCCAGCAGATGCGCGCGAGCGGCGTGGAACCGGTGGTCGCCGGAGATCCGGTCACCGAGCTTTTCCAACGCCGCCAAGCCTTCTCGCGGCCCTCGGGCCATTCCGACGGCGACGGCGTGGTTCAGCGCCACCACCGGATTGTCGGAGAGCCGCAGCAGAAGCCGGTACAGCGCCTCGATCTGCGGCCAGTCCGTCGCCTCGGCGTTCGGCGCCTCGTCGTGCAGCGCGGCGATGGCCGCCTGGATCTGGTACTGCCCGGTCGGCCCGTGCGGCAGCGCTTCGGACAGCAGCGCGACGCCCTCGGCGACGTACTCGGTGTTCCACCGGCCCCGGTCCTGTTCGGACATCGGGATCGGCGCGCCGTCCGGCCCCGTCCTCGCCGGACGGCGCGCGTCGGTCAGCAGCATCAGCGCGAGCAGCCCGGCGACCTCGCTGTCGTCCGGCAGCAGCCGGTGGACGATCCTGGTCAGCCGGATGGCTTCGGCGGACAGGTCGTTCCGCACCAGATCGGGACCGGACGTGCTGGCGTATCCCTCGGTGAAGATCAGGTACAGCACGTGGAGCACCGCGTCGAGCCGTCCCGCTTCCGGCGGCATGCCGAACGGGACGCCGCCGGCCTTGATGCCGGCCTTCGCGCGGCTGATCCGCCGGGTCATCGTCGCTTCGGGGACCAGGAACGCGCGGGCGATCTCCGCCGTGGTGAGGCCGCCGACCGCGCGCAGGGTCAGCGCGATCTGCGACGCGGGCGACAGGGACGGGTGGCAGCACAGGAAGAGCAGGACGAGCGTGTCGTCGGAGTCGGCGGCACGCCGGTCCGCAGCGGGGGCGAGGTGCTCCTCCGGCAAAGTGCGCTGGACGACGGTGTCCTCGCGACGGCGCCGCGCCTGCTCGGCACGCAGGAGGTCGGTCAGCCTCCGTGAGGCGACCGTGATGAGCCATGCGCGCGGATTCTCGGGCAGCCCTTCGGCAGGCCATTGCGTCGCGGCCGCGAGCAGCGCCTCCTGCGTCGCGTCCTCCGCCAGGTCGAAGTGACCGTAGCGGCGGACGACGGCGCCGAGGACCTGCGGCGACAGCTCGCGCAGCAGATCCTCGACGCCGCTGTCCGGCACCTAGAGCTCCAGTTCTTCGAAGCTGTCGGCGCACGGCCGGATGTCGACGTACCAGTCGCGGCCGAGGTCGCTGCCTTCCGGATGCGGGGTGTTCGCCAGCTGGGCCGCGATCTCGGTCGCGCGGTCGTAGCTCGCGCAGTCGACGGTCGTGTATCCGACCAGGACCTCCTGCGTCTCGGCATACGGTCCGTCCGTCACCACGAGCGCGCCGTCCCGCAGGGAGACGCGGCGCGCGTGCGTCGGCTGGGAGAGGCCCTGAGCGTCGACGAACTCGCCGGACTCGACCAGGTCGTTGTTCCACTTGCTCATGAACTCGTGCAGGGCCTTGACTTCGTCGGCGCTCCAGGCGCCGGCGATGTCGACGAGGTCCTTCTGCGACCCGAACATCATGATCATGTACTTCACGGTTCTCTCCTCTCGGCGGGCACCGCTCCGGTGCCTTCTGCCGGGGACGTCGGAGCCGCCGGACAGGACCGGACATGGTCCGCCGGGGATTCTTCCTCAGCCGCGGTCGGCCGCGGTGTTCATCGCGTCGGCGGGTTCCAGGGTCCGTCCACCGGTGATCTTGGCGTAGAGGTGCTCGCCGCCCAGTACCGGCGGATACTTCGGCGGGTTGTCGGCGGACTGGCAGGTCGGAAGGCATTCGAACCGGGGGTCGTGGTCGCCGTCGAAGAAGAACGCCACGCTTCGCCGCCGTGACGGCCCCGGCCCGGATGGCGGCACGACCCGGTGCAGGGTGGAGCGCCAGCGGTCGTTGGTCCACTGTGCGGTGAGGTCGCCGAGGTTCACCACCAGCGCGTCCTCGGCGGGGACGACGTCGTGCCAGGCGCCGTCGGGACCGTGGATCTGCAGGCCGGGGACGGGGTCGGCGTAGAGGACGGTGACGATGCCGTAATCGGTGTGCGCGCCGAGCCGCATCTGGCCCGGCAGGGGCTCGGGCGCTCCGGCGCGGCGCTCGAAGTGATTCACCCGCAAGGTGCGTGTCGGGTGCCGGGTGTACGCGCCGAGGTAGCCGTCGGGGAGCCCGAGTGCCTTCTCGAAGATCTCCAGCAGCACTCGCGCGACCCGGTGCGCTTCGTCGGCGTACGCGGTGAGCGCGGGACGTAGGTTCTCCGGCAGGTCGGGCCAGATGTTGGGGGCGAAGAAGCCATAGGGGTCCTCGCCGTCGATGTGCTCCGCGCCGATGACGAACGATTCCGACAGGTCGGGTGGCGTCGTCTCACCGAGGCTGTACGCCAGCCCTTCGGTGCCTTCGGCCGCGTACCCGCGATCCGAGGCGCGGTCGGCGGGCGCGGATCGGAGCTTCTCCTCGACAGGGAGCGCGAAGAAGGCGGCGGTCGCTCCGCGCATGTCGTCGATCGTCGCCCGCGGGATGCCGTGCCCGACGACCTGCAGGAACCCGACGCGCTTCAACGCCTCGTCGACGGCGTGCGCGAGCTGAGTGCGGTCGCCGCCGTGCCAGGTGCTCAGGTCGACCGTCGGTACGAGAGTCATGGAGCGACGGTAACCAGGTCCGCGCCGGTGATCACCGGGTCGCGGTCATTCGATCGGGCGATCTGCGCTGCCCGATCGGCCCGCGCAGGTTCACCGAGCACAACAGTCCGAGGATCAGCGCGCCGACGGGAAGGAGGAAAGCGGTCTTGACCCCGTCCGTGAGCGCGGCGCCGGTGACCTGCGCGGCGAGTTCCCGTGCCTGGGCCGCGATCTCGGACGGCAGATCCAGGGGGAGCTCGGGGGTGCCGCCGAACTCGCCGGCGGCGACCTCCGCCCCGGCCTCCCCGGTGAAACCGTCGACGAAACGCTGCCGGAACTCGGCGGGCAACGCCGCCGCCGCTTCGTTCGCCCGTGCCGTCATCGAGGCGCCTGCCCGCGCCTGCACCAGGACTCCGACGGCCGCGCCGCCGAGCACCCCGCCGACCTGGCGCGCGGTGTTGAAGATGCCCGACGCGCTGCCGACCAGCGAACGCTCGACGGAGTTGAGGGTCACGTTGTTCATCGGCGAGAAGGTGAACCCGACCCCGAGACCGCAGAGCAGCAGTCCGGGGAGCAGGGCCTGCGGCGAACTCGCCGGGATGATCACCAGCGAGACGAGGCACAGGCCGCCGCTCAACGAGAGCAGCCCGAACGCCAGCAGGTACTTGGGATTCACCCGGTCCGAGAGCCTGCCCGCGAATGGCGCGACGCCGCCGGACACCACGGCCAGCGGCGCGATGAGCAGCCCGGCGTCGGCCGGGGACAGGCCGAGCACCGACTGGACGTAGATGACGAACAGCAGAAGCATGCCGGTCATCGTGAAACCGACCGTCACCGCGGACGCGGCACCCAGCGAGAAGTCGCGGTGGCGGAAGATCCGCAACGGCAGTAGCGGTTCGCGGCGGTTGGCCCGTTGCCACAGGACGAAACCGCCCAGCAGCAGCACCCCTGCCCCGATGACCTCGAAGGCCGTTCCCCAGCCGTAGGTCTGTCCATTTTGGATACCGAAGACGACGCAAACGAGACCCGCGCCGAAGAGCAGGATCCCGGGAACGTCGAAGCGGTGCGAATTCCCCGGCCGCCAGTCGGGGACGAGGACGACGGTGAGCGCCAGCGCGATCAGCCCGACCGGGACGTTCGCGAAGAAGATCCATTCCCAGCCGAGATGGTCGACGAGCACACCGCCCAGTACCGGGCCGGCGATCATGGCGAGCCCCGCCACACTGCCCCAGGCGCCCATCGCCGGGCCGCGTTCGTCCGGCGGGAACAGATGCGTGATGAAGGCCGTGGTCTGCGGGGTCATCAACGCGGCACCGAGACCCTGCACCGCGCGGGCGGCGATCAGCGTCTCGACGTCACCGGAAAGCCCGCACCAGAGCGACGCCGCGGTGAACACCAGCAACCCTGCGACGAAGACGCGCTTCGGCCCGAACCGGTCGCCCAGCCTGCTGGCGGGCAGGATCGGGACGGCGTAGGCGAGCAGGTACACGCTGGTCACCCAGATCACCGCGGTCAGCTCGGTGCCGAGTTCGCGCACCATCGACGGCACCGCGATGTTCACGATGCTGATGTCGAGCATGACCATGAAGAAACCCAGGCACAGTGCGAAAAGCGCGGGCCAGGGCCGGGTCCGCTTCGCCATCCGTCCTCCTGTTCCGGCGCTGGAAGGGTGGACGACGAGCAGGGCCGCTCGCCGTCCGCCCCGGGGTCATCCTGCTTGCGTGACCATTTCGACGACGTTCGCCACGGGGGCCCAGACGCTGTCCGGACGACCGATTCCCTGATACGAAAGCCCGGTCCGCGCCACGGTGTTCGGATCGAGCAGGTTCCGGGTGTCGATGACGGACCGGCCGTGGAGCCGGTCGGCGATCCGCCCCCAGTCGAGGGCACGGAACTCCGGCCACTCGGTCAGCAGCACGACCGCCGCCGCCCCGTTCGCCGCGTGATAGGCGGTCCCGGCGATCCGCACGTCGTCCGTCACGCCCGCCACCGGCGCGTGGACGCTGGGGTCGTAGCCGGTCAGTACAGCGCCTTCGGCGGCCAGCAGCGCCGCGATCGCCAGTGACGGGGAATCCCGCAGATCGTCCGTCCCGGCCTTGAACGTCAAGCCGAGCAGGCCGATCCGGACGCCGGCGAGGTCGCCGCCGACGGCCTTGCGCACCTTGCCGACCACGAGCTCCTGCTGCTTCACGTTGGTTTCGATCGCCGCTCGCAGCAAGGCGAAATCGCTGCCCGCCGATTCCGCGGTGCGCAGCAGCGCGAAAGTGTCCTTCGGCAGGCAGGAGCCGCCCCAGCCCGGGCCCGGTCGCAGGAACGACTTGCCGATCCGCTCGTCGTAACCCATCCCGGTCGTCACGTCGTCGATACTCGCGTCGAGGTACTCGCACAGTTCGGCGACGGTGTTCACAAAGGACAGACGCGTCGCGAGGTAGCAGTTGGACGCGTACTTGATCATCTCCGCGCTCGCGGAATCGGTCACCAGCACGGAGGTGTCGAGCTGCTCGTACAACTCGGCGACCCGGCGTGCGGGGACCGGGTCACGGTCGGCCGAACCGACCACGATCCGGTCGGGGTTCAGGAAGTCGTAGACCGCGAACCCTTCGCGCAGGAACTCGGGATTGGACACGACCGCCACGTCGGGGCGATCGATCAGGTCCGCGACGCGGGCCGCCGTGCCGACGGGGACCGTCGACTTGTTCACCACGACGCAGCCGGGCGGCAGCAGATCCCGCACCTCGGCCACGACGGATTCCAAAGTGGACAGATCCGCCGCGCCGCTCGCGCCCATCGGGGTCGGCACGCAGAGGATCACGATATCCGCCCCTGCCGCCGCCGCGCTCGCGCCGAGGACGAACCGCAGCCGCCCGGACGCCAGCCCGTCCACCACGAGTTCGCAGATCCCCGGTTCCCTGATGGTCGCCTCACCGCGCCGCAGCGCGTCGACCTTCTCCTGGTCGACGTCCGCGCAGACGACGCGGTGTCCCAAGGACGAGAGACACGCGGCCGTGGTCAGCCCGACGTAGCCCGCGCCGATGACGGCGACCTCTGCCCCCATAGTTGCACCCATTCCCTTACCCTCCAGTCATCGAGGTCATCGGGCAGCACGGAGCCGCGCTGCCCGATGACCTCGCGAGATACGGATTTTCAGCAGGACGAACCGTGAGTCACTTGGCGTGCGGGATGGCCCTGATGCCCTCGTACGGGGTCTCCCTGCCGAGGTAGTCCACCGTTTCGAACAGGCCGATGGCGTCCATCGGGTAGCGGGCGCCCGCCTCCGCCGCGAAGACGCACGGAAGGATCTGCTTCCGCTCCGAGGCGGCGGCCTGGCCACCCTTGCGGATGTGCTTGTGGGTGTGGATCAGGATCGGCATGTAGCCGCCGCCGAGGAACGAACCCGCCTGCAGCACCGCCCCGCCGACGCAGTCGATCACGCAGCCCTTGCCGAGGATCGCGTCGCGGCCCTGGTAGTAGTACGAAGGCGTGGCGAGCGTGCCGTGCTCCACATGGAACACACCCGCCGACAGACCGATGATCGAGCGGCCGCAGGTGCGCAGCACCGAGCGGTAGAAGTCGACCAGGATCGGCCGCACGGTGGTGTCCGGAAGCGAGAATTCCCCGCACATCAAGGTGATGCGCACCAGTTCCGCGAGGGTGAGGCCGGAACCGTGCTCCCCGGGGAATTCCTGGTCCCACGGCACGAGGTAGTCCGACGCCGCCACCATGCTCGTCCCGACGTCTTCGAGGATGAGCCGCTCCGCCTCGCCGACCGGCTCCGACGGCAGGACACCGTTCGCGAGGATCCGCACGGCGAGCATATGCCTGCTCTCCAGCGTTTTCGCGCGGCTGGCCGCGATCAGGAGGTTGAGCCTGCCGGTCACCGTTTCGGGGATGTCGAAGAGGTGGTCGATGCCGTCGGTGGGGACGGCGATCTTCGCCTGCAATCCCCGGGCGGGCAGCGGTTCGTAGGAGTCGACGACCTCTCGGAGGGCGCCGGCGTACTCGCCCGTGCCGATCTGTACGAGCTTTTCCGCGGCCAAAGCCCGGTAGTCGTAAGGGATCGAGGTCGACGTCGACAGCACGACGTCGGCGAGCAGGGCGCGATACCGGTCGTCGTCCAGCGACGACGCGGCCAGCTCCAAGGACAGGTAAGGGGATTCGTCACCGGGGCCGTGGATCCAGCTCGCGGTGAAGGGTGCCTCGAACCGGCACGCCTTCGCGAACAGCGCGCGGGCGGCGTCGTCGTTCTTGATCTGGCCGGTGACCTCGGCCAGCGCCACTTCACGTTCCGAGACTTCGGGCAACATGTCCTTGGCCGGCCGCAACAGTGTCGAAAGATCCTCGATGCTTCGCGTCATGCTTCGCTCCCAATTCGTGCGAACTTCTCGTTTTCCGTTGTCTGCGGGAAGGTTCCGGTGAACATCGCCGAACCCAGCGCGGCGAGGAACCGGTGCTCGGCGGGGCGGACCACCGTGGTGCCCTCGTCGAGGTGCTGCAAAAGGTCCAGCTGGGTCAGAAGCGCCTCCTTGAAATGGTTGACGGCGATCAGGAAATGGCGCGCCGGAGCGGCGGTGTTCCGGATGTGGACGGCGTGGATGTTCTTGTGGTCGGGATCCGCGCCGAAGAACGGTTCGAAGACCAGGGTGACGTGTTTCCCGGAGAAGAGTTCGACGTCCGCGAACCGATACCGGAACTCGGACCCGTACGGGATCGCCGATGGGGCGATGAATTCCCTCGAAACCCTTTCCGGGAAAGCGAATCCGGCCAGTTCGGGGAAGGCGATGGCGCCGGTCGACGACGTGTAGAGCTCGACCTCCGGGATACCGGGCGCCGTGGTCCGCACCCGCATCTCCGGTGTCACCGAAGACGGCACCGTGCGCAGATACGTCCGGTATTCCGAGGTGGGAAGGATCGCTCGCAGGATGCTCAACATGTGGAAGCCCTCATAGCCGGCTTCGCCGTATCGGGTGTCGACGAACCTGCCGTTCGCGACGTCGAATTCCCGGTTCTTGGTGAATTCGACGGTGATCTTCCTGATCGGATCGGAGCCGGCGAGGTCCCGCGCCGACGCCGCGAAGCGCTGTACGGCTTCGCTGTGCGAATACACGTCGTTGACGATGATCCGGGCACGGGGGTGGCGCCGGACCGTGCGACCGAGACCGGCGAGGTCGTCCGGGTAGCAGGCCGGTTTCTCCAGCAGGACACGGGCATCGGGTTGCCGCCGCAGGATCTCGTCGACGACCTCGAGATGGGTCGCCGTCGGGGTGGCGACCACCCAGGCGTCGACCGACGAGGGATCGGGAACCTGCGCCACCCGCTCCCAGTCCGCGCCGTCGCCGAGGTCCACGGTGCCGATCCGATGCCCCGCCTGTCCGTAACACGCGGCGTACAGCGAGCCGATCTTGCCGAGCCCGACGATCACGATCTTCTTCTCAGCCAGCGGCGGTGCCGACACGGGCTTCCCCTCCTCGCGACCGGATGGCGTGACGGGCGGCGGACGTGCCCGCCGCCCGGCCCAGCACGGCGCCGGCCATCAGGCCGGTGCCGCCCGGGTAGCCCTGGTCGTAAAGGCCGCCGACGATCACGCCCGCCGCGTAGAGACCGCTGATCGGTTCGCCGCCGCCGCGCACCTCGGCGTCCGGGGTCACGGACAACCCGCCGTAGGTGAACGTCAGCCCGCAGACCACCGGGACGAACAGGAACGGAGGCGTGTCGAGACGTTTCTCCGCCTGGCCGTCGTGCAGCCGCTGGATTTCGGCGGTCAGGTTCGCCGCGTCGATGCCGAGCCGCCGGGCGCCTTCTTCGAGCGAGGAGACGGACACCGACGCCGGGTCGCCGACGTAGCCCTTCGGGAGCGCGCCCGCCGAGACGACCTTGTCGTCGAAGATCTGGAAGGCGATCTTTCCGGGCTGTTCCTGGATCTTCTGGCCCAGCGTGACGTAGGTGAGGTTGCTGTAGCCGCCGGATTCGTCGAAGAATCGGCGCCCTTCCCGGTTGACCACGACGCCCAGCGGGTAGGCGTAGCGGGCGAGGCCGTGGGATTTGTGCATCTGCCCCGGCAGCATGTGGTCGGGCAGGTTGATGCCCTGCGGTGTGGTGTGGCACTTTTCCCAGTTGCCCGCGGTGTCGGCGCCGAGGTCGACGGCCGCCGCCAGCGGGGCGCCTTCGTTGAACGGAACACCGCGCAGCTTCACTTCCCGCCACTCCACGCCGAGGTGGCGTTCACGCAGCCGGGTGTTCGCCTCGAAACCGGCCGATGCCAGCACCAGCGCGTCGGCGAGCATCGGGAACGCGGGACCGGAACCGTGGAGCAGATACCGGTCGCCGGCGGTCTTCTCGAAACCGGTGACCGCGCTGTCGTAGAAGACCGTTCCACCGAGCTGTTCGAACCGCGCGAAGTTCCGGTCCTGGAGGCTCTGGCCGCCGCCGTCGAGGACGATCGGCACGTCACCGGGCAGCGGCGTCGGTCTCGGGGCCCAGCGCTGCCCGAAGTCGCGCATCCAGGTGATCGTGTCCGTCGAACGGCGGACGATCGATTCGATGAGGGCGACGTCCACCTGATCGCCGGACACCGCCAGCCAATCGGCGAGGTACTGCTCGTCGGCGTACCCGGTCCGGCCCGCCAGGATCTCGTCGACCCGGCCCTTGTCCGCCTCCCGCAACAGGGAGGTGATGAAAGGGCTTCCCTGCCACGAGAAACGCATGGTCCTGGTCAGGGAACTGTTCCCGCCGCGTAATTGTTCCGGTGCGGCTTCGAGGACGCTGACCGCCGTCGCACCCGCCTGTAGTGCGGCTATTCCCGCACAGAGGCCCGCATTACCGGCGCCGACGACGACTACCTGCCTTTCGGCGACGGTATTTCGACCGTTATCCATCAACAACGCTCCACAAATCCGATGTTCGCCAATTCAGGGACGACCGAGTTCGAACAAGACCGGGGCGTACCGCCGGAGGGCATGGCGAAGGGTTATGCCCTCGAACGGGCGCCGAACAGTCGGTTCACTGCGGGAATCGCAGCGTTCACTCCTCGTGTGTGCTCAGATGTGCGGCGCACGAGGGTCTTTCTTCGGAATCAGCGCATCGCCCGCCCCATACGGGCGATGCCGGCGTCATCCGGTCTTCAGTGCGGAGATTTCAGTGGACGCCTTCCGAGATGAACCAGGAGTTTCCGCCGGGTTCACCGTCGCCCTTGACGATGATCGTGCGGGTGCCTCTGGTTTGCTCATTTTCTTCGGCCCGGCTTTCCCGGGTCTCCCCAGTTTCGATCGGCGGTGAGGCCGACTGGGGCCAGCCTGACTTCCTGACCAGCGCAGGGGCAACCTTCGGCCAGTTCGGCCTTGTTCGAAATCGTTCGAGTGGTCCGAACAGCTGTTTCCGGCGCCGCTGAATGGCGGTATCGCGGCTGAGATCGGCTCAGTCAATCTAGAGCGATGATCGTTGATGAGGGGGGCGACGACGGGGAGTCGCCGGCGACGGTTCACCCGCCGGACTCGACGGCTTCACCGGCTGAGTTCACAGCAGCACTGCGTGTATTGAGAACGTGGTCCGGATTGACTTATCGACAGTTGGCCGGGCGGGCGAAAGAACTCGGGGGAACACTTCCGGCGAGTACGGTCGCGACCACTCTCGGCCGCACCACACTCCCTCGCGAATCGTTCGTCGAGACGTTCACGCGCGCGTGCGGGCTGAACGACGAAGAGGTACGGCGGTGGCTCGACGCCCGGACCCGGATCGCGATGGGGACTCCGCCGCGGCCCGCCGACGAGACGAAGGTGGAAGCCGTCCCCCCGCCGCCGGAGCCCGAGCCGGAGCCGGAACCTCGACCCCGACGGCGCTGGCGCGCGCCGATGATCGTGGCCGCGATCGTGAGCATCGTCCTCGTCGGGACCTTGGGATATCTGACGCGGTCCTTCGGCGCGTCCTCGAAGGCCAAGGAAACCGCGGCCGTGGTGCCGGGGCTGGACGTGCGGGAAGTGGGCAGCTGGGCGCAGATCCGCCCCGCCCGGTCGCCCGAGTTCTGTCTCGCCGAAGGGCGGGATCGGACCAGGCTCTATTCCGGTGCCATCGTCGCCCAGCAGATCTGCGGTGGTGACGCGGCGCCACGCCTGTTCATCGATCCTGTCGGGGAAGAGAACGCCGTGCAGTTCCAGTGGCACCATCCGGAGACCGGGGTCGGCTGCCTCACGGTCGTGAACGAAGGGCTCGGGCACGACCTGATCGAGTCCCGAGACGACTGCGACGACGATGGTATGGACCAGTTGTTCACCATCGCCCCCTTGGATCCGGCGGAGCCGGGACGGTTCGTCATCCGGCCCGTCGGCACCAGCCAGTGTCTCGGCCTGCGCGACCTGGACACCGTCGCGGGTACGGAGGTGGTCCGGGAGCGTTGTTCCGGCGCGCCCGACCAGACGTTCCTCATCGATCTGATCCCGCCGCCGTGAACCCCGGGCCGGGGTGGTACCTACTGGATTTGGCTGCGGCTGATCGTGGGTCAGGTACACCGGCGACCACAGCAGGCACAGCGGCCGCGCGTGAAGGACCCCTTCCCTCGGCTCAGCCGAGGAAACTCGACCTTCACACCTTGGCAAGGGCGCCGGTGACTCGTTCGGTGCTCACTGTGACGCCCCCCGATGTCTTCAAGGCTCCCTTGAAGACATCCAGCGTCTCAAAGGGGGCCTCCAGGACATGCCCACGTCCGTGAAGGCCACCTTTCCTACTCTGAGGGTAGGGAAGGAGGCCTTCACGGAGCGGCCCGAACGCGCCTCCCGTGATCACTCCACGAGAAAGGTGGCGGAGCCGGGAACCGAAGACGACCTTTCGACGACTTGTGGGGCTGAATCGTGCGGCCCGGCGAGCGGAGAGAGATGCACTGGTACGAGGACGACGACCTGTGGGTCGGCTTCGCGGACGTGATGTTCCCGCCCAGCCGGGCCGAAGAGGCCGAACGCCTGACGGCCACGTCACCGCTGCTCGAAGTCGCCGACGGCGCGAAGGTGCTCGATCTGGCGTGCGGCCCGGCGATCCACGTCGTGCCGCTGGCGAGGAGGGGCGCCGACGTGACCGGCGTCGACCTCAGCCCGGCGATGCTCGAACGCGCGCGCGAAGCCTGCGAAAACGCGGGAGTCGCCGCGAAGCTGATCCAGGCCGACATGCTCGAATACACCGAGCCCGCCGCGTACGACCTGATCATCAACATGTACACGTCGTTCGGCTACTTCACCGAGCCCGGAGACAACCTCACGGTGCTGCGAAACGCCTACGCCAGTCTCGCGCCCGGCGGCAGGCTGCTGATCGACGTACTCGGCAAGGAGGTGCTGGCCGGCTGGGTCGGCCGACCCAAGGCGGTCGACGTCGGCGGCGGGACGGTGTTCATGCGCGACACCATTCTCGACGACTGGACCCGGCTCAGGACCGAGTGGACCCTGGTCCGCGACGGCGAGGCGAAGCAGGCGTCGATCCTTTCCTTCTTGTACAGCGCCGCGGAACTGAAGGCGCTGTTCGAGACGGCGGGCTTCACCGGCGTCGAGTGCTTCGGGGACTTCGACGGCTCGCCGTACGACAACCACGCGCGCCGCCTGATCGTGCGTGGTGAACGTGACGGCTGAACCTCTCCGCCTCTTCGCGGAACCGGACGACGACATCACACGCCCGCTCGGGCTCACCGGCCCGGTGATCCTGCTGTCGGTCGCGCTCCTGATCTCGCTGATCGCGGGCATCGCGCTCGGCCCGTCGAACGTCGCGCTCACGGATGTCCTGCGCTACCTGGGAAAGGCGATCACCGGCGGAACCATCACCGGCGACGAGGTCACCGGGTACTCGATCGTCTGGCAGGTCCGCACCCCGCGGGTGCTGCTGGCGGCCGTGGTCGGCGCGGGGCTCGCGGTGGTCGGCGTCGCGGTACAGGCGCTGGTCCGCAACGCCCTCGCCGATCCGTTCGTGCTCGGGATCTCGTCGGGCGCCTCCGTCGGTGCCGCCGCCGTCGTGGTGTTCGGCCTGTTCGCCGGGCTCGGCGTGCTGGCGCTGTCGACGGCCGCCTTCCTCGGCGCACTGGGCGCGACGGCGATCGTCTATCTCGCCGCCCGCGGCAGATTCGGCCTGACACCGTTGCGCCTCGTGCTCACCGGCGTCGCGCTCACGTATGCCTTCCAGGCCGTGATGAGCGTGCTCGTCTACCTGTCGCCGAACGGCCAGGCCGCGCAGACCGTGCTGTTCTGGTTGCTCGGCAGCCTCGGCGCGGCGACGTGGGCTTCCCTTCCGCTGGCCGCGCTCGGGGTGGCCATCGCCGTCGTGGTCCTGCTGCGCTACGGCACCGCGCTCGACGTCCTGTCCATGGGCGACGAGACCGCGATGAGCCTCGGTACCGACGCGGCCGCGCTGCGCCGCTGGCTCTTCCTGCTCACCGCGGTCGTCACCGGCTTGCTGGTGGCGGTCAGCGGCTCGATCGGGTTCGTCGGGCTGGTCCTGCCGCATGTGGTGCGGATGATCGCCGGTTCGGGGCACCGCCGGGTGCTGGCGCTCGCGCCGTTGGTGGGCGCGGTCTTCCTGGTGTGGGTCGACCTGCTCGCCCGCACGCTCGTCGCCCCCGAGGAACTCCCGCTCGGCGTGATCACCGCGCTCATCGGCGTTCCGGTGTTCCTCGTCGTCATGCGGCGCCGCGGCTACGCGTTCGGAGGTCGCTGATGCTGTCGTTGCGCGAACTTTCCGTCGAGGTGGCCGGGTCGGCGCTGATCCGCGAGCTGTGCCTGGACGTCGGCGCGGGCGAGGTCGTCGGCCTTCTCGGCCCCAACGGCAGCGGCAAGTCGACGGCGTTGCGCTGCGTCTACCGGGCGTTGTCGCCGTCCGGCGGCGCGGTCCTGCTCGACGGGACCGACCTCGCCGAACAAAGTCTGCGCGACACCGCCCGCCGGATCGCCGCGCTCACCCAGGACAGCCGGGCCGATCTGGACTTCACCGTCGAGGAGATCGTCGCGCTCGGGCGGTCGCCGCATCAGCGCGGCAACCTCCGGCTGTCGGCCCGCGAACGCGCGCTGTGCCGGGAAGCGTTGCGGCGGATGGACATCACCCATCTCGCCCAGCGCAGTGTGCTGACGCTGTCGGGTGGCGAACGGCAGCGGGTCCTGGTGGCGAGGGCGCTCGTGCAGGAACCGGAGGTGCTGGTCCTCGACGAGCCGACCAACCATCTCGACGTCCGCCACCAGGTGGAACTGCTGAAGTTCCTGCGCGACTGCGGGCTCACCGTGCTCGTCGCGCTGCACGATCTCAATCTCGCCGCCGCAGTCTGTCACCGGATCGCGTTGCTGCGCGGCGGATCGCTCGCCGCCAGCGGGACCCCGGCCGAAGTGCTCACCCCCGGAACGGTCCGCGCCGTGTTCGGCGTCGAGGTCACCCAGGTGACCCACCCCGTGACCGGGGCGCTCCAACTGCTGTACGACCTTCCCGCCGATGAAACCGAGGGGATCACACGATGAAGCCGTCCAGGATGACCGCGCTCTTCGCCGCGGCGCTGCTCCTGAGCGCCTGCGGTGCCCAGGTCGAGGCCGGACCGACCGCGCCGGCACAGGCCACGGTGACCAATTGCGGTGCGCAGGTCGCCTTTCCGGCGCCGCAACGTCCCGTCGCCTACGACGTTTCGGGTGCCGAGAAGATGTTCGCGCTCGGGCTCGCCGGCCGCATGCGCGGCTACGTGATGAATTCGCTGGGCGACCCGTCGATCGCCGGTTCGCCGTGGAAGGACGACTACGCCAAGGTCGAACGCCTCGGCACCTCGCGGGTCACCCGAGAG
The DNA here is from genome assembly GCF_037997115.1 of Amycolatopsis coloradensis. Lineage (NCBI taxonomy): Bacteria > Bacillati > Actinomycetota > Actinomycetes > Pseudonocardiales > Pseudonocardiaceae > Amycolatopsis > Amycolatopsis coloradensis. The sequence continues at coordinate 7,626,128 of NZ_CP150484.1, read as the reverse complement.
ATCCTGGTCAACGCCAAGGCGGACTGGGTGATCGCGGGCTGGAACTCCGGGTTCAGCGAGGAACGCGGGATCACCCCGAAACTGCTGGAGCAGGTCGGCATCCGGAGTTACCTGCACACCGAGACCTGCTGGGAATATCCGACGGCGAAGCAGGAGGTGACGCCGCTCGAAGCGCTCTACACCGACCTTCGCAATCTCGGCGACATCTTCGGTGTCCGCCAGCGGGCCGACGAGCTGGTCACGGAACTCAAGGGGCGCTTCGACAAGGTCCGCGCCGGAGCACCGAAGACACCGCCGGCCAAGGTGTTCGTCTACGACTCCGGCACCGACCAGCCGTTCACGTCCGGAAAACACGCCGCTCCCGACGACATCATCGACGCCGCCGGCGGGACGAACGTCTTCCGCGATCTGCCGGACGGCTGGGGGAGTGTCGGCTGGGAAGCCGTGGTCAAGACCGAACCCGAGGTGATCGTCGTGGTGGACTACGCCGACCAGCCCGCGCAGGACAAGATCGCGTTCATCAAATCCGCGCCGCAGCTGAAGAACACGCCCGCCGTGCGCGACAACCGGTTCCACGTCATCTCGTACGGGGACCTCGTGAGCGGCCCGCGCAACGCGGCGGGCGCCGAGTCGCTGGCCGCTTATCTGCGCTCGATCGGCCGGTGACCGCGATGTCCGCGCTGGTCCACGAACACGTCACCGACGCGATCAAGACGCCCGCGTTGATCCGGCTCGAACCGAACATCGTGCTGATCCGCTTCGAGACCCTGAAGGTCTACGCGGCACTCGGCGCGGTCCGGTCGCTGCTCGCCGACGGCACTGTCCGAAAAGGACAGACGCTGATCGACAGTTCCAGCGGGATCTACGCGCTCGCGCTGGCGATGGCCTGTCATCGTTACGGCCTGCGCTGCCATATCGTCGCGTCCACCACCGTCGACCTCACCATGCGGTCGCAGCTGGAGATCCTGGGGGCGACAGTGGACCAGATGCCGCCATCGGACGACCTCCGCCTCGACCAGCGGCGCCGCGTCGCGCGCGTGCGCGAACTGCTGGAACGGCATCCGGGCATGCACTGGATGCGCCAGTACCACGATCCCGTGCATTACCTGGGCTACGCCGAGGTCGCCGATCTCGTCGCCCGCGCGCTGCCGTCCGGGCCGCTCACCGTCGTCGGCAGTGTGGGCACCGGCGCGTCGACCGGCGGGATCGCGCGCTCGCTGCGCGAACGCGATCCGGAAGTCCGCCTGACCGGCGTCCAGCCGTTCGGCAGTGTCACCTTCGGCAGCGAACGGTTCACCGATCCGGACGCGATCATCGCGGGTATCGGCTCCGCCATCCCGTTCGGCAACGTGGACCACGAACTGTACGACCGGATCCACTGGCTGGACTTCGTGCACGCCATGGCCGCGACCATCGGCCTCATGCGTGAGCACGCCGTGTTCGCCGGGCTTTCCACCGGTGCGGCGTATCTCGTCGCGGGCTGGGAGGCGGCGCGGAATCCGGAGCGGACCCATGTCGTGATCGGCGCGGACACCGGACATCGTTACACCGCAAGGGTTTTCGCCCGGCATCGGGAAGCCGTGGACCCGGCGGGCCTCGCGCCGCGCGAGATCGCTTCACTGGACGAACTCGCCCTGCCGTGGGCGGCGATGGACTGGAGCCGCCGCCGATTCGGGATACCCGCACAGCCGCTGTACCGGAAGGAGCGGGTTTCGTGACCGTCGTCCTGTTGGAAGCACTCACCTTCGGCCTGGGCAGGCTCGCCGACGCGGCGGCGGAGGCCGGGCGGAAACTGGTGCTGTTCACCGGAAATCGCGACATCTACCGCTACGAACTCGGCACGCTCGGGCCGGACCGGGTCGAGGTCGTCGACATCGACACCGCCGACATCGCGGCCTGTGAGACCGCGTTGCGCGCCATCCCGGACCTCGCCGGGATCATCAACTCGACCGACACGTGGGCACTGCCCGGCGCGGAACTCACCGCCCGGCTCGGCCTGCCCGGCCCGGACGCGGCCGCCGTGCGGGTGCTGCGGGACAAGGGCGCGGTACGCGACCGGTTGTACGAACACGGGCTCACCCGCGGCAGGCCGGTGCCGGTCATGGTCGCCGAAGAGCTCGGGTTTCCCCTGGTGGTCAAGGATTCTTCGGGAACGTCGTCGCGGGGCGTCTGGCTCGTCCGCGATCAGGCCGAACTCGAACGAGCCAGACTGGAGGCGAAGACCACGCCGCTCAAGGGGCATCTGATCGCCGAACCGTATTTCGCGGGCCCGCTCTACAGCGCGGAAACCGTCACCTGGCAAGGAAGTACCCGGCTGCTCGGGATCCTCTCCCGCCAGCTGTCGCCCGAGCCGGTGCGGCGGGAGGAAGCCGCGGCGTTCCCGGTGGCCTTCCCCGCGGCCGAGTACGCGGGCTTGGCGGACTGGATCGGCAGGGTGCTCAAGGCCGCCGGACACGAGCAGGGCTTCGCGCACACCGAATTCGTGCTCGCCGCCGACGGCCCGGAGGTCGTCGAGATCAACATCCGGATCGGCGGAGCGATGCTCGGCGAGGCCCTGTGCCGGTCGCTGGGCACCAACGTCTATTCCGCGATGATCGCCATGGCGCTGGGCGAGGAACCCGCCTTGCTCACCCAGGAAGTCGGTGGGGGACCCGGGATCGGGTTCGTCTTGGCATACCCGGCCGCGGAAGGCGTGCTGACGGGATGGTCGGGGCTCGACAGGCTGCCCGGCCTGCCCGGTTCGCCGGAGTGGTATCCGACGGCGAGCCCCGGCGACGAGATCCGGCACCTCGCGGATCAGCGGTCGTGCACCGGGATCGTCCTCGCCGAAGGGCCGACGGCGGAGCTGGCGTTGCATCGCGCGCTGGCCGCGGCGGGCGGGATCACGCCGGAGATCGATTCTTGAGAGTTCCCTCAGATGGATAGCTCTACTTTCTGTTATGGGAAGTGAGGCTATCCATCTGGAGGGAATCGTGGACGGAACAGTGGGCAGGCGCGCCGTGCTCGGGGGCGCGATGGCGGCCGGTGTCACGATGCTGGCGGCGAACACGGCCGCCGCGGGGGAAGACCGGCGGCGGTTCGCGGGCAAGGTCGTGATCGTCACGGGGGCGACGTCGGGGATCGGCCGTGCGACGGCCATCGCCTTCGCCGCGGCCGGTGCGAAGGTCGGTTTCTGTGGCAGGCGGGAAGAGCTCGGGCGTGAGGTCGAGCGGGAGATCCGCCGTGCGGGCGGGGAGGCGATCTATCTCCGGGCGGACGTCCGGGTTCCCGAACAGGTTCAGTCCTTTGTGGACGCCGTCGTCCGGCGGTACGGCAAGCTCGACATCGCGTTCAACAACGCCGGGATCCACCTCGGCAAGCCGCTGCACGAGATCTCCCTCGACGAGTGGGAGGACGTGCAGCGCACCAACGCGCGCGGCGTGTTCCTCTCGATCAAGTACGAGGTGCCGCATCTGCTGAAGGCCGGCGGCGGGGTGATCGTCTGCACCGCGTCGGCGCAGGCCGACCAGACCAGGCCGGGGCACGCCGCCTACACCTCGAGCAAACGCGCCGTGCAAGGCCTGGTGCGCGCGGCCGCGCTGGACTACGGCGCGAGGGGGATCCGGGTGTTCTCGATCGATCCGGGGACGATCGACACCAGGCTGGTGCGCCCGCCGGGTATCCCGGACGACCTGTGGGCGCGGTTCAAGGAGGCTTGGGGGCCGCTGAACGTCCACGGTCTGCGGAGGATGGGGGAAGCCGCGGAGATCGCTTCGGCCGTCCTCGCCCTGGCGTCACCGGATTTCGCCTACCTGACCGGGACTTCCGTTCTCGTCGACGGCGGCCTGAACACCGGGAGGCCGATGGTGATGCCGCCCGGGTTCACCCCGCCCGCCTGAGCGGCCGGTCGGGTTTCGCTTGAAGGCCAAGGCGGTAGTGAAGGCCTCCTTCCCTACTCTGAAGGTAGGGAAGGAGGCCTTCACNCGCGGCGGCTACCACAACTCGATGACCCGGCTGCTCATCAAGCCGACGCATCTCGCGGGCGGCCATGCCCAAATGACCTACGCCTTCAACTACTACGGCCCCATCGGCAGCCAGCGCGACGAGATCACCGTGATCCGCCGCCGCGGCCAGGAAGTGGAGTACTGACATGCGCATCCGCGCCCAGGTCGCGATGGTGATGAACCTCGACAAGTGCATCGGCTGTCACACCTGCTCGGTGACCTGCAAACAGACTTGGACCAACCGCGAAGGCACCGAGTACGTCTGGTTCAACAACGTCGAGACCAAACCCGGTATCGGTTACCCCAAGCACTACGAGGACCAGGAACGCTGGAAGGGCGGCTGGAAGCTCGACAAGAAGGGACGGCTGGTCCTGCGCTCCGGCGGACGCGCGAAGCGGCTTTCGCGGATCTTCGCCAACCCCGACCTTCCGACGCTCGAGGACTACTACGAGCCCGCGACCTTCGACAAGGACGTCCTCGTCACCGCGCCCGGCGGGCTCACCGACACCCCGGTCAAGCAACCGAGGTCGGCCCTCACCGGGGAACCGATGAGCCTCGAATGGGGCGCGAACTGGGAGGACAGCCTCGGCGGCGCCCACGAGCGCGCCGGCACCGACCCCAACATCACCGCGATGGACCCCCTGGTCTTTACTGCTCTTCCTTGTCCTCCGGCGGTTTCTCGTTCGCGGCCGGCGGGATGGCCTTCGTCAGCTCGACGATGGTCTTCCCGGCCATGCCCGAAGCGCCGTAGGTCGGGTCGCTGAGGATCTTGGTCGTCTTCTCGATCGCGTCCGCCACCTTGGGGAACCGCTTGTGCAGATCGCCGATCGGGAAGCTGTTCCAGTAGTCGAACCGCTTCAGGATGTCCGCCGCCTCGGGGCGCCCCTCCAGCACCTTCGTCAGCTTCTCGCGCACGACCCGGAGGGGCATGTCGCTGAGCTTCTCCCGAGGGGGCTTGGGCGAAGCGTCCGGAGTGGTGTCGGACGGTTTGGTCGGCGGGCCTTCGATCGGCTTCTTGCCGCCGGGCATCGGGGTGCCACCACCGGGTTTCGGCTTGGGCAGCGTGACCTTGCCGCCGGCGAGCGTCAGCTTGACGACCTCGTCGGCCGCGCCGCGCGTCTTGGCCAGGATCTTGATCATCTCGGCGAGCTTCTTGGCCGTGTCGGCGATCTGCTTGGCGATCTTGGCGATCGCCACGCCGACCGTGGTCATGATGGAGGCGATCGCCGCGATGATCGAACCGCCGAAGGTGACGGGCGCCAGCGCCACCGCCACGATCGCGGCCTTGAGGATGCCGGCCAGCGTCATGGCGATGATGTCGCGGACGATGCCGCGGACCGCGCCGATCACGGCACCGGCGATCCCCATCTGCTTGCCCGCGAAGTTGATGTACTCGGCGAGCGCGTCGATCTGGGCGGCGACGCCTTCCATGTCGGCACGGAACTTGTCGGCGGCCTCGCCGTCCCACTTCTCCATGAACTTCTTGGTGGCGGCCGCGTGATCCTCAGACCACTCCTTGACGGCCTTGCCCTCGTTGTAGATCGCCGTCTTGGCCGCCTCGATGCCCTTCGGGTCACCCAGCAGGAAGTCCAGTGGCCAGCGGAAGATGACGATATGCTCGATCAGCCAGCCGATCCCGGCGGTGAGCAGCGACCCGATCGGGTCGACGACCATGCCGAGGATCTCGATCGCCATCCCCGCCGAGGCCAGCCCGATGCTGAGGCTGTCGCCGTCGTCGACGGCTTTCTTCAGTGAGAACGCGGAATCGAAGAAACCCGCGCCCGCCGTGTCCCCGCTGCCCGCGAGGAAGCTGCGATTCTCGTCCTTGAAGTCGTCGGCCTTGGTGCCGCTGCCGTTCCCGAAGTCGTTGCGGCTGTACTCGTCGCTCACTTGACCTTCACCTCGTCGATACCCTTGCCGGCGTCGGTGATCAGCTTCTCCGCCTCCTGCTCGTTGGCGTCGTACTTCTTCGCGGCCTCACGCACCCTGTCGGAGAACTCCTGCACGTTCTCCGAGTACTTGTTCAGGTGGTCCCGCGCCTTCGCGCAGTGCATGCTCGCGCCGGCGCCGTAGATCTGGCCGCCGAAAATGCCGAAGATGCCGGGGTCGGCCACGCAGCTGCCCACCATGCCGGCGCTCTTCCGCAGCGCGTCTTCGAGCTTGTCGAGGTGACCGGCGAACTCGTTCAGGGCTTCCGTCTTGACACCGAATCCGCTCACCACGGGCTCATTTCGTCGTCGTCGGGGGAGGCCGGTCGCCGGGGTCGCGGCGCCGGGGGGTTCGGCGGCCGCACGGGACGGCCGGGCTGCGGGGGCATCGGGGGGCCAGCCTGCGGTGGTGGCGGCGGCCGGTACCCCGCCTGAGGCGGCGGCGGCTCGTTGTGCGCCTCGGGAGCCCACTTGTCCTGTTCCGGGTCGTCCGGCGCCTCGTCCTCCACCTTCGGCAGGAACGTGCGGACCAACCGCGCGGCCTCGTCTTCGCCGTTGATCTCGGTGTAGGACTCGGTGACCTTCTCGACGGTCTTGCGCTGGGCCTCGCGCACCGTCTGCATGACCAGGGAGGAGAGCCGGGCCGGTCCCAGCGCGGTGGCCCGGTTGCCGAACTCGATGGCGCTCAGCGAGCCGTTGGCCTCGACCGTCACCGTCACCGAGCCGTCGGGAGAAGTCACCGTGGACGCCGAGGCGGTGAACGCGGCCGTCAGGGCATGGGCTTTTTCCTCGAGTTTCTTGGCCTCTCGCTCCAAAAGGAGTGCGAAGTCCTCACCTGCGTCGAAATTGGGTTGCATGCGTCGCCTTGGCTTGGTTGGGATGGGATCACGATCGAGAGGTCGACGAGGCGGAACACCCCCGGCTTCCAGAACGGAGGGTAGACCGGCCGTCCCGGTTCCGCCGATTCGCCCGTATCGTTACCACTGGGCGCTCGCTCGGGACAACCCCGGTGAGCGGGAACTGCCCGAAAGGTCCTCGGAAGTGGCGGATCGGGGCAGGACGATGATCGTGCGGAACGCCGATCGAGAGGACGTCATGGCCGTCTGCCGCTTCGGCGAAGAGCAGGCCCTGGCCCACTACGTGCCGTTGATCGGCGAAGAATCCGCTGCCAGACAAGTGCGGATGTGCTGGAACGAGACGGACATCGCCGGCGCCGTGGCCCGCGGTTCGGTCGTGGTCGCCGAAGAAGGCGGATACCTCGCCGGCGTCGGGCAGCGCGGCCGCGACGGTGACGAGTACGTGATCCACAAGCTGTGCGTGCATCCCCGGCATCGCGGTGGCGGGCTGGGGGCGCGCTTGCTCGGTGTCCTCATCGGACAGTTGCCGGCGGAGGCCGAGCGGGTGTACGCCGAGCACTTCGTGGTGAACGTACGCGCGGGAGCCTTCTGCGAACGCGAGGGTTTCACGGTGGAGCGAATCGAACTCGGCGTGGTGCGGCGCGTGCGGAATCTGCGCTAGCGGAGATTCCGGGCGAGGGGCCCGTCGAGCCAGCGATCGACCTGGCGCTGACCACGCAGGCGGACGACGACGAGATCCGGATACCGGTTCTCGGCGAGGACCTTGTGCACACGGGCCCTGATGAGCGGGTGGTAGCGCCAGGCGAGCTTGACGATGTGGTCGCGATCGGTGAAGAACGTGTGCAGCGGGCCTTCGACGTTGCCGCCGGCGATCTTCGAGCCGCGCCCCACCCGGCGTTTCAGCGTCCGGACGACCGTGCGGGCCACGGTCATCGCACGCGGATGATCGAGCCAGACCAGGACGTCCAGCCGCTCGGTCATCCGCTCCCGGACCTCCTCGCCCTGCCATTCGATGGCCCACTCGTCGCCGCTGATGAAGTCCAGGACGTCGGCCTGCCAGGTCTCCCGCACCGTCCAGCCGGGCGCGTGGAAGAAGGACTCGAACTCGACGAACGGAACCCCCATGCGCTCGCACAGGGTTCGCGCCAGCGTCGATTTGCCGGATCCCGCGGGGCCCGCCACCGCGGCCCGCCGGATCCGGCGTCCGGGAAGAGCGTCGTCCGGTCCGATGATCTGCATGCGAGGAGCTTATTGGCCCCGGCTTTCGGCGGCCTTCTTCAGATCCTTCAGCCAGATTTCGAGGCCCTGCCCGAGCATCGCCGTGGAACCGGGCACGTCCTTGTCGACCTGCGGGCCGGTGTGGCTCTCCTCGGTGCGGACGATGACGCCACCGGGGACCTTGACGAAATTCCAGACGTGGACACCGTCGATGTGCACGCCGCCGGGGCCGTCGAGGGGGCCGGTCCAGCGGATGCACTTGCCGGGCTGGAGTTGCCGGACGGTGGAAACGATGGTCACGTCACCGGGCGGGTAGGGCATGCCGGGCGGGACGGGAATGGTCCACTGGAAGCGGGAATGCTTGCGCAGCGGGCCGTGGTCCAGACGTTTCATGGTGACGGGGATGGCGGGGTTCTGCCAGGACGGCCAGGCCTCCACGTCGGTCTGCAGGTTCCAGATGGTGCGCAGCGGCGCGTTGACGAAGGTCTCGGTCCGGTAGTGCACCTTGGCGGACCGATCGATGCTTTTTCCTTGGCAGGTAAGCGAAGCCGGCTTGGTGTGGTGGGCGGGGGTCGCCTGGGCGGGCGCCGTGGCGCCGAGGACGCCGGCGAGGGCCAGCGGGACCGTGAGCAGGGCGGCGCGTGTGCTGATCCGGCGGCGTGCGATGCGGGACATGTCTCTTTCTCCTTCGCTTGTTAGCGCTTGTCGCGATAGTTAGAACCTATAGCGAACGCACCCTGAGCGTCAAGGGGAAGGTGGCGTGAGCCGGTTGGCCGCTTCGGGTGTTAGGTCAGTGAAGACTTCCTTTGGCGGCTTCGTAGGGGATGAGTTGCTCGTGGCGCCATGGTCGCGACCTGGTCGTCGGGGTCGTAATTGGCCAAAGGTGTCCACAGTGGACACAGAGGGCCGGTTATTTGTCCCATTCATGCCTATATGCGGGATTTCGAGTGGGGTCATGAGTGTCGAGGAGGGTTAGGGCCAACCGTGTCTTGAGTACCTATTGCAGGTGCACGGATGGCGCTTTCGCGTGATTGGACGGACGACGCGCGTGATTGGACGGACGACACGCGTGATCGGGCGGACGGCTCGTGGCGCTCACCGGCCGCGGTCGTGTCGTCTGTCCAGTCACGCGTGTCGTCCGCCGGATCACGCGTGTCGTCCGATCGGTCACGAGACCAGAGCCGACCCGATCGGTACCGAGGTCTTGCTCACCTTCATGTACTGCCGGGCCCGGCATCGTCCTGGCTTTCGCGACACCGACTCCAGAAGAACCGGGCCCGGGATCAACAGCGGCCAGGAGCTAGCAGGTACCCCTAAGACACCCTTGGCTGGAACGACCCAAAACACACACGACCCGGCGCAAAGCGGCCGAATCGGACTCTCTTGCGCGAGCTGATGTCCCTTTTGGACAGTCGCCACCCCCGAAGCGCGTGAAGGCAGATCGGAAGAGCATACGTCTGAA
>NZ_CP150484.1:7604379-7616670 GCF_037997115.1 Amycolatopsis coloradensis | reverse complement strand
GCCGAGGGAAGGGGGCCTTCACGCGCGAAACCGCGGGACTCAGACCGTCCGGCCGAGGAACGCCAGGAACCGCGCCTGCGGGCCGGCGTCCGCCGGCGGTTTCACCCGCGGCCCGAAAGTGCCCGGAGTACGGCTGATGATCAGCCGGGCGAGCGAGAACGACGGTGCGACGATGTCGGGATCCATGCGCACGTCCACGCCGAGCGCGGAGCCGATGTCCCAGGTGTGCACCAGGGTGTCGAACGTCAGCAGCGCCAGGTAGTCCGTGACCGTCGCATCAGGACGGTTGGCCACGTACCACGCGGGAGCGGGCCGATCGAGCAGTTCGCCGGTGACGACGGCACTGGTCGCCGCCCGGGTCGCGCGCCAGCGGGCCAGCGGGTCTTCACCCGCCAGTTCCCCTGGCTTCTCGGAGCCCGCGGGCCCGTTCTCCACCGTGAATTCCCGGCCCGACGCGTGGTGGTGCAGCACCTCCAGGCCCCAGATGACGTGACCCGTCACGTCGCGCACAGTCCAGTGTTCGCACGCCGACGCAGCGTCCCACTGGTCCGGCCGCACGGTGGCGAGCACGGCGTCGAAGGCGTCTTGTGTCCGCCGGTGGCGATCCAAGGTTTCCATGGGGTTCCCCTACTTCAACGTCGCGTCGATGGCGGCCGTCAGTTCTCCGGCTCCGGGCACCAGGGCCTTGTCGAGCGCGAGGGCGTACGGGATGACGGTGCCGTCCGGACGGCAGACCCGCCTCGGCGGCGCCACCAGATCGAATTCCTCGGCCGCCGTCGCGACGATCTCCGCGCCCAGCCCGCACATGCGGTTCGAGTCGTCGATCACGACCAGCCGACCGGTCTTGTCGACCGATTTGCGCAGGCATTCCCAATCGAAGGGATAGACCGTGCGCGGGTCGACGATCTCGATGTCGACCCGGTCGGCGAGGCTCTCGGCGACCTCGATCGCCGTGCCGACGTGCTGGCCCACCGCCACGACCGTCAGATCGCCGCCCTCCCGGACGACGTTCGCCTGCCCGAGCGGCACGATGTCCTCTTCGCCCGCGTAGGACACATCGGTCGCGCCCAGCAACGACGAGGGAGCGAACACGGCCACCGGATCCGGATCCTGGATCGCCGCCCGCAGCAGCCCGTAGGCGTCGGCGGCCAGACCCGGGACGACGGTCTTGACCCCCGCGTGCGCGAGCAGGCTGTACGGGTTGTCCGAATGCTGCCCCGCCCAGCCGAACCGCGAGCCGGATCCGGCCACGAGATAAGTGACCGGGATCCGGACCTGCCCGCCGGTCATCAGGGAGAACTTGTGCGCCTGGTTCACGATCTGCTCGAAGACCAGGTAGATCAGCGAGGAGATCTGGAATTCGATCACCGGTTTCTTGCCCGCCATCGCCGCGCCGGTCCCGAAACTGGTGAAGGCCTGTTCGGACAGCGGCGTGTCCAGAACCCGTTCCGGGCCGAACCGGGGCAGGAGCCCCGAAGTGACGCCGCTCGCCCCGACACCGACGTCTTCGCCGAGCAGGAAGACGTCTTCGTCGGCCGCCATCTCGGCGTGCAGGGCGCGGTTCATCGCGTGCATGTAGCCGAAGTTCTCCGGCGAAGGAAGCCCGCTCACAAGATCACCCCAGGCCGGACGGCGGTGGCTCCCGCGTACAGATACATGAGTGCGTCCTTCGGATCGGGCGACGGGGCGTTCTTCGCGAACGCGACCGCCTCGTCGATGGTTTCCTTGACAGCCGCGTCGATCCCGGCGACGACGTCTTCGCCGAGCTGATCGCCCAGTAGCGGGATCGGGTCCTTCGTGCGCCAAAGAGCGACCTCGTCGGGATCGCGGAACTCGACACCCAGGAGTTCGAGCACCGAATGGTGCCCGAAGAACCGGTACGTCTCGCATTCCAGGAACGCCGGGCCCCGCCCCGCGCGAACCCCTTCGAGCAGTTCGGCGGCGGCGCTCTCCACCGCCTCGACGTCCATGCCGTCGACACCGCGCGAGACCAGCCCGAAGCCTTCGGCGCGCCGGGCGGCGCCGCCCGCGAGCCCCGATTCGAGTTTGAGGCTCGTCGCGTACCGGTTGTTCTCGCAGACGAACAGCACCGGCAGGGACCAGATCGCGGCGAGGTTGAAGGCTTCCAGCAGGACACCCTGGCTCATCGCCCCGTCACCGAAGAAGCTGACGACGACCTCGGAATCGCCGCGTGCCTTGGCCGCCCACGCGGCGCCGGAGGCGATCGCGCCGCCCGCGCCGACGATTCCGTTGGCGCCCAGGATGCCCAGCTTCATGTCCGCGGCGTGCATCGATCCGCCGCGGCCCTTGTTGAAGCCTTCGAGGGTGCCGAGCAGTTCGGCGAGCAGGCGGCGCGGGTCCGCGCCCTTCGCCAGCACGTGACCGTGTCCCCGGTGGGTGCTGGTGATGAAGTCCCGTTCGCTCAGGTTCGCGCAGATGCCCACGGCGACGGCTTCCTGCCCGATGTACGGGTGGATACCGCCGTCGATCTCCCCTGCGATGGCCATCGCGAGGCAGCGTTCCTCGAACTCGCGGATCAGTTTCATGGACCGGTACAGGGCCGGCCGGTTCTCGCTGGTCATTTTCGCGACAGCCCTTCTGCGGAGGTCCGGACGAGCATTCGGTCGACGTAACGGAGCAGCGCGCCGTCATCGGGGCTCGGCACGACGACGGGCTCGAATTCGCTGCTCGGCAGGCCGCTCGACGAAGGGGATCCGAAGAGCAGCTTCAAGATGGCGTGTTCCTCGGGGGAACGCGCTTCGAGCGCCGAGAGCCAGTCCGCCACCGGCAGGGTGCCGATCTCGGTACCGGCGCTCCGCAGGAGCCCCACCAGGTACGTGAGGCGCATCGGGCGTTCGCCGGCCAGCACGAACCGGCTGCCGTCCGGCCGCCGGTCCAGGCCGAGCCGGGCGAGCGCGCCCGCCGTCTCGTCCACCGCGATCCACGGTTCCTCGATCTCGGTGTCGGGCGCGGCACCGAGTTCGAGGATGGCCCGCAGCACCCGCAGCATGATGTCCCGCGTGTTCCCTTGCCCGGTCCGCGAATCCCCGACGATCCGGGGCAGGCGGCAGATCGCCGCCGGCATCCCGCGTTCGTACGCGGTGGTGACCAGCTGCTCCGCGTGCGCTTTGGTCTCCGCGTATCCGCTGCGGGAGCCGTTCTCCTCACCGGCGGAAATGGTCGACACGAACTGCAGCCGCTTGAGCCGGGTGGTGGCCGCCAGCCGGATCAGCTCGCCGGTGCCGCCCACGTTGGCGCCTTCGAGCTGTTCGTAGCTGGAGAGGGCGTCGACCCAGGCGCCGTTGTGGCAGATCAGGTCGATTTCGCTCGCGAGCCGTGCGAACACCGCGTCGGTGAGGCCGAGTCCGGGTGCCGCGAGATCGCCGGGAACGACGCTGATCCGCTTCTCGTCGACGTCGTCGGAAAGGCCGTAGCGGTCCAGATTCTCGCGCAGCCGCTGCCATCCCGAGTGTTCGTCGGACGCACGGACGAGACAGTGCACCCGCACGTTCTCGCGGGTCAGCAGCTCACGGACCAGGTACGCCCCGACGAATCCGGTGGCGCCGGTGAGCAGGATCTCCGCAACGCCGCCGGATCCGCGCGACGGCAACTGCTCCGGGAGGACGTCGCGAAGCCTGGCCCGCGGATCGAACGAGCGCACGGCTGCCCGCCGCTCGCCGTTGATCTCTTCGGCCAGCTTCGCGATGGTGGGCCGCTCGAACAGCGTCCGCAGCGGCAGGTCGATCCGCAGGGTCTCCCCGATCCGGACGGCGAGCTGCGCGGCCTTGAGCGAGTGCCCGCCGACGTCGAAGAAACTTTCGTCCCTGCCGACGGTTTCGCGGCCGAGGACCTGCGCCCAGATCGCCGCCAGCTTCTCTTCGGTCGGGTTGCGCGGCGGGGCGGCCTTGTCCCGCCGGAGGTCGTCCTCGGGTTCCGGCAGCGCCCGGACGTCCAGTTTCCCGTTGATGGTCAACGGGAGTTCGGGAAGCGACACGAACGCCGAGGGCACCATGTACTCCGGCAGTTCACGGCGTAGTCCGGCACGCAGGGTGGTGTCGTCGAAAGTGCCCTTGAGATAGGCGACGAGCCGCTTCTGGCCCGAGCCGTCTTCACGGGCGATGACGGCGGCCTGCGTGATCTCCGGCCGGGCCAGCAGCGCGGTTTCGATCTCGCGGGGTTCGATGCGGAAACCACGGATCTTGACCTGGTCGTCGACACGGCCGAGATACTCGAGATCGCCGTCGGCGTTGTACCGCACGATGTCCCCGGTCCGGTAGAGCCGGCCGCCGACGGTGTCGTGGGGATCGGCGACGAACTGTTCTTCGGTGAGCTCCGGTTGTCCCCGATAGCCCCGTGCGACACCGGGACCTGCCACGTGGAGTTCTCCCGGCACCCCGGTCGGTGTGGGCCTGCCGAGTTCGTCGAGGACGTACACGCGCGTGTTGCCGAGCGGGCGGCCGATGGGGATTCCCTTGGCGTTCCCGGGAACAGGGGCGGGGATCGGGTGACAGGTGGCGAACGTGGTGCATTCGGTGGGGCCGTACCCGTTGAAGAACTTCGTACCGGGCAGCGCGGTGACGGCGCGGCGCACATGGGTGACGGACAGCGCCTCGCCGCCGACGAGCAGCTGCCGGAGCCCGGCGAGCGCCGAGCTGTCCTCGTCGACGACGTGGTTGAACAACGACGAGGTCAGCCACGCCGTGCTGATCCGGTGCCGGGTGATCGCGTTCGCGAGCGGCCGGGCGGTGAGCACCCGCTCGGTCGAGATGACGCAGGTCGCGCCGGTGAGCAGGGCACCCCAGATCTCGAAGGTGGCCGCGTCGAAGGAGATCGCCGACGCGTGCAGGACCACCTCGTCCGGGCCGAGGATGCCTTCCGGCAGCCCGGTGACCAGCCGGATGATCGACCGGTGCTCGATCTCGACGCCCTTGGGGCGGCCGGTCGAGCCGGAGGTGTAGATGACATAGGCCAGATCGCGCGGCGCCACCTCGGTTCCGAGCGCGGTCGCCGGTTCCTGGCCAAGGGTGGGATCGCCGATCAGATCGGTCGCGATCATCAGCCGTGCCCCGCCGTCGGTGAGCAGGAGCCGTTGGCGTTCCTCGGGATACTCCGGGTCGATCGGCAGATACGCGGCGCCGGTCTTGAGGATCGCGAGCAACGCGGTGATCAGGCCTGGGGAGCGCGGCAGGCAGACGCCGATGACCGTCCCCGGTCCGGCGCCCAGCGTGCGCAACCGGTGCGCGAGCCGGTTGGATCGGACGTCGAGTTCCTCATATGTCACGGAATCGTCGCCGCAGATCAGCGCAGTCGCTTGTGGACGGTCGCGCACCTGTGCGGCGAACACCGCGGGCACCGTCGCCGGGGAGGGCAGCTCCGTGGTCGTGTCGTTCCAGTCCTCCGTCAGCCGCCGGAGCTCGGCATCGCTCATCATCGGCCAAGCGGAAAGCGGCAGCTCCGGCTCGGCGGACGCGAGCAGTCGCCGGAAGTGCCGGACGAAGTGTTCGATCGTGACCTGGTCGAACACTTCGGCGTTGTAGTCGATCCGCGCTTCCAGCACCCCGTCCCGGTCCGACACGAGACATTCGAGGTCGAACGGTTCCGAGCGGGTGCCGACCGGTGCGACGTCCGGCACCGGTTCGTCCACCACCCGGAGCACGACCTGTGCGAGCGGAGTGCGGCTGAAGTCCCGCCGCGGCGCCAATTCCTCGACGAGACGCTCGAACGGGACGTCCTGGTTCGCGTACGCGCCGAGCGTGGTCTCCCGCACGCGGCCGAGCAGCTCCGCGAAGGTGGGATCGCCGGAAAGATCGTTGCGCAGCACCAGCATCTTCGCCTCGGGCACGGGGACACCGACCGTGACGTCGGTGGTGCGGGCGTAGCGGGACAGCACGACGTCGAAGGCCGCCAGCAGCGTCATGAACAGGGTGGTGTCATGACGGCTGCCCGCTTCACGGATTCCGGGGTCCACGTCGAAGGAGAGCGAGCCGGCGCGATAGGACGCCACCGGCGGCCGGGCGTGATCGGCGGGCAGCTCCAGCGCCGCGGGCAGGTCATCGAGCTGCTTGCGCCAGTAGTCGAGCTGTCCGCGCAGGGCCTCGAAAATCGGCTCGTCGGGATGCGCCAGGGTGTGCTCGACCAGCCGGATGAGCCTGCCGACGAGCCGGGTGGCGGTGGAGCGGTCGAAGAGACCGGTCCGGAACACCAGGGAGCCGTGCAGTCTGCCGTCCTGCACATGGGTGACCAGTTCCAGATCGAACCGGGTCGCCACCCCGGCCCAGTGCACGCTGGAGATCTCGCCTTCGCCGTCGGCGGGGATCTCGCCGTTGTGCACGACCACGACGTCGAAGATCGCGTTGCGCCCGGCGTCGCGTTCCGGCCGGACCTCCGCGACCACCTGATCGAACGGTGCCTGCTGATGCGCGTAGGCGTCGACCATCTTGGTGCGCGCCACCTTCAGCAGCTCGCGGAACGACATCGACGGCGTGATCCGGGCGCGCAGCACGACGGTGTTCACGAAGAAGCCGAGGACGTCGGCGAACCGGCGGTCGTCACGACCGGCCAGCACCGTGCCGATCGTGATGTCCTCCTGGCCGGAATGGAGGGCCAGCAGTGCCTGGAACACCGCGGCCACGGCGCTGGACAGCGCGCATCGGTTCCGCAGCGCGAAAGAACTGAAGGCCTTCGTGAGTTCGGCGGGGAGCACGAAATCGACATGGTCGCCCGCGAAGCCGGGATTGCCCGATCGCGGCCGGTCCGTCGGCAGCCGCAGCGGCTCGTAGCCGTCGAGCTCACGCCGCCAGTAGTCGATGTGCTCCGCCACCGAGCCGGCGGCCGCGCGCTGCACCGCGACGTACTCCTCGTAGGTCACTTCCAGTGGCGCGGGGGTCTCCGAGCGGTACAGCTTGACGACGTCCTCGGTCACGATCTGGATAGACCGGCCGTCGGTGATGATGTGGTGGTTCACCACGCACAGCACCGCCGACCCGTCGGCGCATTCGACCACCATCGCGCGGATGGGCGGCGCCGCCGCGAGGTCGAACGGCTCGCTGACCAGATCGGCCGTGTGGTTCTGCCAGTCGTCGTCTTCCGCGATGCGCCGGGCCACCGGGATGCGGAACCCCGGGGTCGGCACGGCGGCCGGTGTCCCGGTCTCGTCCACGACGAACCGCCAGCGCAGCACCGGATGCCGTTCGACGAGCGCGCCGAGCGCCCGGTCGAGCACGTCGAAGTCGACACCGTCGTGGAACCGGAAGACGATCGGGATGTTGTACGCGGCGCTGGTCCGGTCGAGTTGCTGCACCAGCCACAGCCGCTCCTGCCCGAGCGACAACCTCATCGATTTCTCCTTCATCGGGCGTTCGCGATCAGGGCCTGCTCGTCGACTTTCCCGTTGCGGGTCAGCGGGATCTCGTCGACCACCACCCAGCGGGCGGGTAACGCGTAGCTCGGCAGCCGCCGCGACAGGAACGCGCGCAGGGCGCGGGGTCCGGTGTCCTCGCCGGGGTGGACGACGATGGCCGCCACGAGCTGGGGGCTTTGGTCCTCCTGCCGGGAAACGACGATCACGGCGTCGCGGACACCGGGGTGACCGGCGAGGAGGGTGCCGATCTCCTCGGTTTCGATGCGATGCCCGTCGAGTTTGATCTGCTTGTCCACGCGGCCCAGGAAGACCACGTTCCCGCCGGGGTCGAGCCGGACCAGGTCACCCGTGCGATACAGGCGTTCGTCCACGTCGGGGGAGAAGTGGCCGAAGCGCTGCTTCGTTTCGGTCTCGTCATCCAGGTATCCGTCGGCCAGGCCCGTTCCGGCCGCGTACAGCTCGCCGACGCCGCCGGGCGGGACGAGGCGGGCGTTCCGGTCGAGTACGAAGACCTTCGTGCCGGCGATCGGCCTGCCGATGGGCAGGGGCCCGTCGATCTCCGCGCCGCCGCGCACGGTGTGCGTGGTCGTGAACGTGGTGTTCTCCGTGGGGCCGTAGCCGTTCGTGAGCACCAGCCCGGGGTAGGTGTCGAGTATCCGTGCCGCCGCCTCGTGCGGTACGACCTCGCCGCCGCTCAAGAGCCAGCGCAGCCCGGCGAGCGCCTGCGGCCGTGAGTTGGCGACCAGCCGGAACAGGCTGGCGGTCAGCCAGGCGACGGAGACCTTCCGCTCGGTGAAGAACTTCTCCAGTGCCCGGACCGTCGGAAGCCGTCCGGGAAAGGCCTCCAGGGTCGCGCCGTTGAGCAAGGTCACCCAGATCTCGTACGTCGACGCGTCGAAGGCCAGCGGCGCCATCCGCAGGACCCGGTCGCCCGGGCGCGTCCGGAGTTCCGCCGTCCGCGCGAGCCGTGTGACCGCGCGATGCGGGACGACGACGCCCTTCGGCTCACCGGTGGATCCGGAGGTGAACGCGATGTACGCCGTCCTTTGTGGATCGTCGTGGCCGGGAGCCGGTTCGGGATCCGCGTCGATCTCCCCATCAGGGACCCAGACGTCGACCCGGGCGAGCCCGCGCAGGACGGGATGGCAGGCCGTGGCCGCGTCGACCACCGCCGCCGCGGGCGCCAGCTTGCCGATGATCCGCGCCATCCGGGCCTCCGGCGCGTCGTCGTCGAAGCCCGCGTACGCGGCTCCGGCACGGATGATCGCGAGCAGCGCCACGATCTCGCCGACCGACCTCTTGGCCGCGACGAGCACCGTGTCGCCGGGCCGCACCCCGGCACGACGCAGGACTTCGGCGTACCGATCGGCCGCCCGCGCGAGCCGCCCGTAGGTCAGCTCGGCGTTCGCGTCACGGACCGCGACCCGCTCCGGGTGAAGCCGCGCCTGTTCCAGGAACAGGGTTTCGATGCTCGCCGGTGGAACGTCGGCGCCGGCCGGCGCGCCGAGGATCCGGCGGCGTTCCGGCGCGATACAGCGCACGTCCTCCAGCGAACCGTCGAGGTGGGCCAATTCGCCCACCGCGGCGGCGACGTCGGCGACGAAACCGTGCTCGGCGTCCGGCACCGCGGTGGCGAACCTGACCTCCCCGGACCGCAGATCCGTGTGCAGGGAAGCGAGTACGAGATCCACCGGCCCGTCTTCGGCGACGCCGACGGGGTGGACCGAATCCAGGAAGTCCTCGACGCGTGTCTTGTCGTCGACGTGGACCCGGATCACCCTTCCGGCGACCGAGATCGCGGCCTCGGCCGCCGCCGTCCACCGGCACAGGGTCACCGCGAACGCGGCGAGCACCACCTTCGCGCGCCGGTATTCGGACGGCTCGGCCGCGAGCTCGGTCGTCAGATCGTAGGGAGCGGTGAACGCATCAGGCATCGGCCCCGCTGCTTCCCGTGCGCTTGCGCTCCAGCCGGACATGGAGGTGATCGGGCCGCCGGAAGATGTGGCCGCGTTCCCGCAGCCGCCAGAAACCCGGCCGGACGCCGTCGAGCGAACCGCTGAGCCGGACGCCGCCGAACCGGTGCGACAACCGCTCGAACAGCGTGTCGAACTCCGCCAGCGCCAGCTGGATGCCCAGGCAGGTGTGCGGACCGGACGAGAACGCCAGCAGCCGCTGGTCGGTCCGCTCCGGGCGCCAGGAGTCCGGGTCCTCGAACGCGTTCTCGTCGCGGCTGGCGCTGCCCAGCGACAGCAGGAGCGCGGACCGGCGCGGGACGTCCACCCCGTGCAGGTTCAGGTCTCTGGTCGCGTACCGCAGGATGGTGTGACTCGGCGGTTCCCACCGCAGGGTCTCGCGGACCACCTGGGTCCGGTACTCCTGGTCCGCCAGTGTCGACAGGTCGACATTGTGTGCGAGTACCGCGTACATGATCTTGCCGATGGTCGCGACGCTCGTCTCGGTGCCGGCGAGCAGGAACAGCGTGGCCGTGCCCAGCATGGATTCGTCGAGCGGTTCGCCCGGCGGGAAGACGAGGTCGAGGAACGGCATCCGGCCGCCTTCGCGGCGGTCGGCGAGTTTGTCCTTGAGGTAGGCGATCAGCTCCGCCTTGGCCGCGAGCGCCGAATCCAGCGAGGTCGCCGGGAACTCGATGGCGCCCGCCAGCGGGAGCACCCGTGGGCGCAGCCAGGCGGCGTCCTCCGGCGGCAACCCGAACAGCCGGGTGACCATCGCGTAGGGCACTCCGACCGCGACCCGCTCCATGAACTCGACGTCGACCTCGTCCTTGGCGCCCATTTCGGCCTCGATCGAGTCGAGGACCTGGTCCACCGCGGGGATGAGGATCTCGGTGCGCAGCCGTTTCACCGAGGCACCGGCGAACAGCGGCATGAACAGCTTCCGCAGATCGCGATGGCGCGGTCCGTCGGTGTCCAGCAACGTCCGGCCGAACAGGCGGCGGCTGCTGCGCATCGGGAACCCGCTGCCGACCTCGCGGTCGGCCAGCAGGGCCTGGACGTCTTCGAACCTGGTGACCAGGAAGGCGTTGAACGCCGCCGACCAGTGCACCGGATCCGAACGCCGGAGCTCGGAGTAGATGGGCCAAGGGTCGGCGAGGAATTCGTCGGAGCTGAAGTCCAGTTTCACCGGGGCGGTGCTCATTTGTCGCCTCCGTTGCCGACCAGTTCGGTCCGGGACTTCAACTGACGGGCGGCCTCTTCCGACGTGAGCCGGATGGACTCGGCGGTGCCCTCGTATCCACCGGCCAGGGTGGGCACGACCTCGTGCGCGAGCGCGGTCAGCTGATCGAGGGTCGCGCGGTGCGAAATCCACCTGGGGACGAAGAAGTTCAGCGACACCGGGTCGCCGACGCGGTCGATCAGGTCGCGGATCCGGGCCGCGCAGGTCGTGGCGTCCCCGACGATGAACCCGCCCGTGTCGACGAGGTTCTGCAACGTCTTGCGGTGCGCCACCGGGGAATCCGGGATGGGCATGCCCAAGGTGTTCCGGTAAAGGCCGCGGCGCAGCGCGGAAAAACCTTCCAGCAGTTCTTCGACGCCCGCGGCGGGGGAGTCCGCGATGTGGACGAAGACGTTGCAGCGGATCCGTGTCCCGCCGGCGGATTTGTTCCGGTAGGCGTCGACGCGCTCGATCAGCGCGCCCACCGGATCCGGGTCCATTCCGGGCCGGATGGCGCCCCACGGCGGTGCCACGTGGACGGTCGGGGTCGTCGACGTGTCGGTCAGCAGCTCGATTCCGGCCGGGCTCAGCGAAGACGCGACGACGGTCTCGATGGTGCCGGGACCCCGCAGCGGCTGGAGCTGGAGCACGGCCTTCTTGACGGTGAACCACGGCGTCGTCGTGTTGACCGTTTCGCCGTTGAGGAGCGCTTGCACCGTCCCCAGCGCCGCACGGAAATGGTCGCGGACCGAAGCCGGATCCACCCCGACCATTTCCATGTCGTGGACGTAGGTTCCGGTGCCGACGCCCAGGATCGCCCGGCCGGCGGTGAGGTGATCGAGCAGCGTGATCCGTTCCGCGACGTGCAAGGGGTGGTGGTACGGCAGCGGGATGACACCCGTGGCGAACCGGATACGGCGCGTCTCGCGGGCCAGCGCGGCCATCAGCATTTCCGGGGAACTGAGCGTGCTCCAGCCGCTGGAATGGTGCTCACCGAGCCAGATCTCGTCGAAACCCAGTTCGTCGACGAGGCCGCACAACTCGATGTCGCGTTTCAGCGACGCGTGCGGGCTGACCGAAGGGTCGTGGAAGGGAGGCAGGAAGCAGCCGAATGCCTTTGCGTTCATCTCAATCCTTTGTCTGGGGGCGGACGATCGTGCTGCCTCAGGCCGATGGCACCTGTTCGAGCAGGTAGTCGCAGAACTTGTCCACAGTGGTCAGGTCCTCGTTCTCTTCGAGGTCGATGAACACGTCGAGCTTCGTCTCGATCTTCTCGATGAGCGCCAGGTACTCGATGGAGCTCATACCCGTCTCGGGGAACTCCGTGTCCGCTTCGATGGTCTGGTTTTCCAGAACGCCGCCCGCGACCTCGTTCAGAAGGGAGAAAATCTGCTGACGCAATTCCGCCCGCGCGTCTTCCGCGTTCATGTGTCCCCTTTGCTGAATCCGCGCATGAAGGCGCGGATGGATGAATGCTGAATGGTGATCACGCCGCATTCGAAACGCGGCGGTTCATTCGATGATCACGACAGCTGAAGTCACCCCAGTGTGCTCGCTGTCGTTCCTCCCAGTACGCCCGGACATCCGTCCATGCGGGCGATTCGAACCATTGTTGCCCGAAGCTTCCGATGTCCGCAACAGTCCGCGAGACCGATCTTCGGTGTTCTTCCGCGGTTACGCGACGAAATGATCAGTGCGGAATGACGTGAAGGGGGCTTTCCGTGCATCGCGTGCACGGAAAGGTGTCCGTCGTCGGT
>NZ_CP150484.1:7499517-7604369 GCF_037997115.1 Amycolatopsis coloradensis | reverse complement strand
CTCTTCCGATCTTCCGTGCATCGCGTGCACGGAAAGCCCCCTTCACGTCCGGTCAGCGCTTGCGCTTCTGCAGCAGTTCCGCGAACTGCCGCCAGTCCTCCGCTCGCGCCCTGGCGAGTTCGGAGATCAATTCCAGCCGGTGTTCGGGGATGTTCCTCGCGACCTGGTCCCATTTGTCGCGGTCGTTCAGATGCCCGTCCAGCAGTCGCACGAGGGTGCGGCCGGACTCGGTGTAGCGGATGGTGGGGTCCGACCGGAGCCGCTCCACCGCCGCCTGGGTGTCCGCTCCCGTGGGATCACCGCCGTCGGCCGGACGGGGGCGCGGCCTGGCCGCGGCGCGTGCCGCCTGCTCTTCGCCGAGGCGATGCCGGTGACGCACGTCGTGCGCGGTCGCCAGGGAAACGCCGGCGCCGCGCGCGATCTCGCGGATCGAGGCGGATGGGTTGCTCGTGATCAGCTCGTGGGCACGGCGGCGGCCCTGTGCCGGGTCCAGCGCGCGGACACGGCCGTCGCGGCCGACGTGGGCGTTCGACTGGGGAACTTCCCCACTCGAACGCCGCCGCAACTTGCCGACCGTCTTGTGGGAAAGGCCCGTGACCGCCGCGATCGCCCGGTCGGACCAGTGCGGGCGGGCGCCGAGGATCCGGCAGGCGGCGGCTTTGCGGTCGGCGAGGGAAAGCGGCAAGCCGTGCGCGATGTTCGCCTTCACGGCGAGGATGAAGGCGGCCTGCTCGTCGCCGTCGAAGAACTGCACGTTGATCGTGGTGGCGTGCTTCAGCTTCGCCGCCTGGAGCCGATGCGTCCCGTCGATCACCCGCATCGTGGGACGGTGGACGAGGATCGGCGGTAGCGGGGCATCCGTCTCGGCGAGCACCCGTGCGTACGCGGGATCCACGCCCGCCGCCCGCGGGGTGTCCCGCACGGACAACTCGTCGAGCGGGACCTCGACGATCTCGCCGAGCGGCGGGTCCGAGCCGACCGCGACCCACTCGTCTTCCCTTCTGGCCGCGGGGATCTGCGCGCCCTCCGCAGTTTTCTCCTTATGCCAGTTTAACATCTTCCAGCCCCCAGAACACTTGGTGAATATCAAACCTTTTCAATGTTCGAGCTGGTGTGAGTGGATGTCAAGGTCTGTGAGTCGCAATCGGTGGTTCCGGCGTCGCCAGAGTGTTCGACGGTGTCCAGTGTTCTCGGCTACTGTCCGTCGTCATACGGCCGAACGGCAGCAAGTCGCTTGACGGGAGCGCGGAAGCCACGCAATCTGGACTTGACCCGTCGACGGAGGGAAGCCCATAAACCGCTCGGTGAAATACGTCCCGTGAATTCTGGAGACAGCTCAGCGAATTGTCCGCGATCATTCTTTCCGGTCATCGGATGATTTCCGCCGTCCGCCGTATGCGACGATACTGACCGCTATGGAAGAGGTCCAGGTGGTCGTCGCCCACCATGATTGCGCGACCGTGCGCGCCGGTGACGTGTTCCTGAAGATCGACGCCGATCAAACGCGCACCGACGTGGAAGTGGCGGCGATGACCATGGCGCCGATCCCGACCCCGGAGGTTCTGTGGCGAAAGCCGCCCGTGCTCGCGCTTGCCGCCCTGCCCGGCGAAGCGCTCGGCCGCCTCGGCCGTCCGTCGACCGCGTCACCGGAGGCATGGGCCGCGGCGGGCGCCGCCTTGCGGACGCTGCACGACGCGCCGCTGCCACCGTGGCCGGGCCGAAGCCCCGACGAGGTCGCGGCGCACCTCGACAACGAATGCGAATGGCTCATCACGCAGGATGTCCTGCCCCCGAAGCTGGTCGAGCGCAACCGCCAGATCGCCGAAGCCGCGCTTCGACCGTGGACACCGGTGTTCACGCACGGCGATCTGCAGCTCGCCCACGTCTTCGCCGACGGTGACGAGATCACCGGCGTGATCGACTGGTCCGAGGCGGCGCAGGGCGATGCCCTCTTCGACCTCGCCACCTTGACCCTCGGACACGAGGAGCGTCTCGAAGACGTCTTGTCGGGCTACGGCGCCGACGTGGACCTCAACGTGATCCACGCGTGGTGGTCGTTGCGAAGCCTGCGAGCGGTCCGCTGGCTGATCGAGCACGGCTTCGATCCGGCCGCGCCGGGCTGCGAGATCGATGTACTGAAGGCGCGGATGTGAAGGATGGTCATGGACCCGCTCCGTCGTCTGAGTTTCCGGGGGTGGCCCTGATGAATGACTTGAGCCCTGCTCATCAGGCAGTCGAGAGGGGTGATCTTCCGCTTCTTCGTGAACTCCTCGATGGCGGCGCTGACATCAACGAAGAGCATGCTGGGCTTACGTTGTTGCACCATGCCATTGACGTCGAGGTTGACAGTCACACGCAGACGGGCGAGCCACTGCACGCGGATGTCACGGCTTACTTGCTTGCGCGAGGAGCGGACCCGAAGCGACCTTCGGATGGCGGTCGCGGCGTTACTGCTGAGCAGATGGCGTTCGTAAGGCGTCACCGATTGGCGTCGGCTCTCTTTGAGAGAGTGGGCACCTAGCGGTTCGCGCTCGCCGACGATGGAACAAATGTGCAACTGAACCGTATGGTCGATCTGTGTGCCCTCGGCAGGATTCGAACCTGCGACACCTGCCTCCGGAGGGCAGTGCTCTATCCCCTGAGCTACGAGGGCGTTGCCGCCTGAGCGACGTTAGAAGCTTAGCGCATGTCCCCGCAGGGTCTCACGAGTGGTGGTCGTTAACCGGCGTGGTGCTCCACGAGGCGCGCCAGTAGCCCGGTCGACTGCTCCGGTTCGGCGCGGTCCAGTGGCGTGAGGAACGTGTCCTGTTTGCCGACCTGCGTGCCCGCCTGCGCGCCACGCGCTGGCCCGAGCCGGCCACCGTGGACGACTGGGAGCAGGGTGTCCCGCTGGATTTCGCGCGGGAGCTGTGCCGGTACTGGGCGGAGGACTACGACTTCGGGCTGGCCGATCGGGTCAACGCTTTCCCGGGCTTCAAGACCACTGTGGACGGTCTCGGGATCCACTTCCTGCACGTTCGCTCGCCGGAGCCGGACGCGACACCGCTCGTGCTCACGCACGGCTGGCCGGGATCGGTCGTGGAGTTCCTCGACGTGCTCGGGCCGCTGACCGATCCTGCCGCGCACGGGGGTGACCCGGCGGACGCGTTCCATGTCGTGGCGCCGTCGCTGCCGGGGTTCGGCTGGAGTGACAAGCCGTCGTCGACGGGGTGGAACGTCGAGCGCATCGCGCGGGCCTGGGACGAGCTGATGGGGCGGCTCGGCTACGAGCGTTACGTCGCGCAGGGTGGCGACTGGGGTGCCGGGGTGACGAACATGCTCGCCAAGCTCGTGCCGGAGCGGCTCGTCGGTGTCCACGTCACCATGGCGGGCGTCCCGTATGACGAGGCCGTTCTCGGTGAACCGACGGCCGAGGAGAAGGCGGCGATCAGCGACCTGGCGCGATTCCGCGCGGTCGGGTCGGCGTACGCGCAACAGCAGGCCACGCGTCCGCAGACGCTCGGTTACGGGCTCGCCGACTCGCCGGCGGCACAGGCGGCGTGGATCGCCGAGAAGTTCTGGGAGTGGACCGACAACGACGGCTCGCCGGAGACCGCGCTGTCCTGGCGGCAGATGCTCGACGCGATCTCCGTCTACTGGTTCACCGCGACGGCGGCCTCGTCGGCGCGGATCTACTGGGAGAACAAAAAACAGGACGTCTCGGCCGTTGAAGTTCCTTCGGGTATCTCGATCTTCCCGCGCGAGATCATCCGGCTGTCCCGGCGCTGGGCGGAGCTGCGCTACACCGGTCTTCGCTGGTACGAGGTGCTGGCCGAGGGCGGTCACTTCGCCGCGTTCGAGCAGCCTGAGGCCTTCGTCGGTCAGTTGCGGGGGTTCTTCCGGTCGCTTCGGTAGCGGTGCGTGGCGAGTCCAGGTTTCGGGAAGGCCCTCCTGGGGGATGGCTTCCATGTGTGGCTTAAGACATGGTGAATTTAGGCTCACCTGTATTGCACATATGCGCATGTGACAATATATTCGGCCTGTCGACTTCACGAGAGGCGGAGCAATGGGTCACGGGCACGGGCATGGAACGGCCTCGCCGTCGAGCGCGTCAGGCCGCTACCTCAAGAGCTTGACGATCGCCCTGGTCATCGGCGCCGGCTTCATGGTCATGGAGTTCATCGTCGGGTTCGCCACGGGCTCGCTCGCGCTGATCTCCGACGCCGCGCACATGTTCACTGACGTCCTCGGTGTCGGCATGGCGCTGGCGGCCATCCTGCTCGCCCGGCGCAGCGGTCCGACCCTCACCCGGACGTTCGGCTTCTACCGCGCCGAAGTGCTCGCGGCCCTGGCCAACGCCATCCTGCTTTTCGGTGTCGCGGGCTACGTCCTGGTCGAGGCCATCGGCCGGATCAGCGACCCGCCCGCCGTGCCCGGCCTGCCCGTCCTGCTGGCGGCGGCCGCGGGCCTCGTCGCGAACATCGCTTCGTTCCTGATTCTGCGCAAGGGCGCGGAGGAGAGCATCAACGTCCGCGGCGCGTACCTCGAAGTCCTCGCGGACCTGATCGGGTCCGTCGGTGTGCTGCTCAGCGGCGCGATCACGCTGCTGACCGGCTGGCGCTACGCCGACCCGATCATCGGTGTCGCTATCGGCCTCTTCGTCCTGCCCCGCACCTACGCCCTCGCCCGCCGCGCGCTGCGGATCCTGTTCCAGCACGCGCCGAAGGGCGTCGACGTCGCCGGGATCCAGGCCGAACTCGGCGGGCTGAAGGGTGTCGAGGACGTCCACGACCTGCACGTCTGGACGCTGACTTCGGGCATGGAGGTCGCTTCGGCGCACCTCACCATCGCGCCGACCGTGGAGCAGGCCGAGGTGCTGACCGAGGCGCAGAACCTCCTGGCGAACCGCTACTCGATCGAGCACGCGACCCTGCAGATAGAAGTGCCCCAATGCGCTCAACGCTGCCGGGAACTCTCCTGGTAGCTCCCCTGACGCATTCAGAGGACGAAATGCGTGAGAGGAAGGCGTCAGGCGGGGAGGGGGGCCGCGCCGCGCTCCTGGAGCATGCCCTTCATCAGGGTGATCTCGGCACCCTGCGACACGAGCATGCTCCGCGTCAGCGACTTCACGTCCGCGATCGACGTGTGATCGTGGCCGTACTGCGCCATCGCCGTCCCGCCCTCGTGGTGCCGCAGCATGAGCTGGAGGAAGAAGACGTCCATCTCCTTGCCGGTCAGCGACCGCAGTTTGGCCAGTTCGGCCGACGTCGCCATCCCGGGCATCGGCGCGCCGTTCGGCGGCTTCATGTCGCCGCCACCGTGCCCGCCGTGGCCGGACATCGGCTCGGTCATCCAGGTCATGTAGGCGCCGGTCGTCTGCTCGGGCTGGCCCCACAGGCCCAGCCAGCCCTTCATCCGGCCGACCTGGCCGGTCTGCGTGCGCTCGATGTCGAACGCGAGGGTCTTGATCGCCGGATCGGTCGTGTGGTCCCGCGCCCAGCCCGCCATGGTGACGGCCTGGAGGTGGTGCACCGACATGTCCTGCGCGAAGCCGACCTCGACCGAGCCCGCGCCCGGCGTCGTCTGCTCCGGTTCGGAGTCGATCAGCCTGGTCGTCAGCGCGCCGAGGCCGAAGCCGAGGATCAGCATGACGACCAGGGCGGCCCCGATCACCAGCCATCGGCTCTTGGCCGACCGTGAGGCTTCGTCCTGGGGATCGGGGTCCACTTGGCTCACTACTTGCTCGCGGGCGCCGAGGGCTGGGTGGCGGGCACGGAAGGCACGCCGCTCTGGCCGGTGCCGGGCCGGTCCTGCTCCGTGCCCGCGGTGCCCTTGTAGTCCATCGGCTTCGCGTCCGGGCCCGGCGGGGTCGGGTCGAAGTCGCCCGGCTCGATCTGCGCGTCGCAGGTGGCGTCACGCTCGGGGTACGCGCCGAACGGGTTGGTCCGCAGCGCGGCGACGAACTGGTCGATCCGCTCGTCGGAGGCGGAGTCCAGCTTCAGCTGGTGGCCCCAGGACTGCACGGAGATCGGCTTGTCCAGGTTCGGGTACGGCGACATCACCATGTACGGCTTGCCCTCGACGCGCACCTTCAGCAGGTCCAGCGCTTCGCCGGTGACCTGCTGCGGGTTGTAAGCGATCCAGACGGCGCCGTGCTCGAGACCGTGGACCATGTTCTCGTTGCGGACGGCCTTTTCGTAGACGACGCCGTTGCACGCGGCCCAGGCCTGGTCGTGCGGACCGCCGAAGGGCGGGGTCTTGTCGTAGTTGACGCGCTCGGCGGCCGAGACGTGGACGGAGCCCTCGTAGGTGGCCGTGGTCACCCCGGGGATGCGCTTCGAGGGGTCCGGGTCCTGCTGCGAGGGCGCGAAGGCGGCAGCGGCCTCTTCGCGGGTCTTCTGCTCGCGCTTGGGCGCCGACGCGACCATGTAGTAGGTGACCACCGAGGCCGCCAGGACGACGATCGCGACGACGGCGATGATCGTGCCCCAGGGCGTGCCCTTCTTGGACACGACGGAACTACGGGCGGCCTTCATGGCGTTCTTCGACGACGCGCCCTTTTTTCTGGTTGTCCCGTTAGCCATGGCTCCTGCGTTCTCCAAAGGGGGTGGTCCCTGCGCGGGCCAGTGTAGAGACCGCGCGTCTGATCACCGTGAACAGCCGGAAGATCACCGGCTTGGCTCACACCTTCCGGCGGTCGCTGCGAAGCCCGGACCAGGTCACACCTAGAATTCCGCGAGTGACTCCCGCAGCTCTCGCCGACCTGGTCCGTAACTCCGCCGTGCAGGTTCTCGCCGCGCGCGGCCTCGACGATTCCGTGCTGCCGGAGAAGGTGACGATCGAGCGTCCCCGCAATCCCGAGCACGGCGATTACGCGACCAACCTGGCGCTGCAGGTGGCCAAGAAGGCGGGCATGAAGCCCCGCGACTTCGCCGACGCGCTGGCCGAGGCGCTTTCGGCCACCGACGGCATCGAATCTGCCGAGGTCGCCGGGCCGGGCTTCCTCAACCTGCGGCTCGCGGCCGACGCGCAGGGCCAGATCGTCCGGCAGGTGCTCGACGCCGGAGAGAAGTACGGCCTCGGTGACGCGCTGGCGGGCGTCAAGATCAACCTCGAGTTCGTCTCGGCGAACCCGACCGGCCCGATCCACCTCGGCGGCACCCGCTGGGCCGCGGTCGGCGACGCGCTGGGCCGCGTGCTGTCCGCGCAGGGCGGCCAGGTCACCCGCGAGTACTACTTCAACGACCACGGCGCGCAGATCGACCGCTTCGTCCGGTCCCTGATCGCCGCCGCCAAGGGCGAGCCCGCCCCCGAGGACGGCTACGCGGGCGGCTACATCAACGACATCGCCGCCGAGGTCATCCGCCAGGAACCGAGCGCGCTCTCGCTGCCCGACGACGAGCGGGCCGAGACCTTCCGCCGGGTCGGCATCGAGCTGATGTTCACCGAGATCAAGCAGAGCCTGCACGATTTCGGCACCGATTTCGACGTCTACTTCCACGAGAACTCGCTGCACGAGTCCGGCGCCGTGGCGTCCTCGGTCCAGCAGCTGAAGGACTCCGGGAACCTGTACTTCGAAGACGGTGCCTGGTGGCTCAAGTCCAAGGAGCACGGCGACGACAAGGACCGCGTCGTCATCAAGAAGGACGGCAACCCGGCCTACATCGCCGGTGACCTCGCCTACTTCCAGGACAAGCGCAAGCGCGGCTTCGACCTCTGCATCTACATGCTCGGCGCGGACCACCACGGCTACATCGCCCGCCTGAAGGCCGCCGCGGCCGCGTTCGGTGACGACCCGGCCGTGGTCGAGGTGCTGATCGGCCAGATGGTCAACCTGGTCTCCGAGGGCAAACCCGTCCGGATGAGCAAGCGCGCCGGCACCGTGATCACCATGGAGGACCTGGTCGGCACCGTCGGCGTCGACGCGGCTCGCTACGAGCTGATCCGCTACTCGGTCGATTCCACTTTGGACATCGACCTCGACCTGCTGCGTAAGCATTCCAACGACAACCCGGTCTACTACGTCCAGTACGCCCACGCGCGGCTGGCCTCGTTGCAGCGCAACGCTTCCGACCTGGGCCTGAAAACCGATGGCGAAGTCGACTTCGGCCTGCTTACGCTGCCCGCCGAGGGCGATCTGATCCGCACGATCGGCGAATTCCCGACCGTCCTCCGCCGGGCCGCACAGCTGCGTGAACCGCACCGCGTCGCCCGGTACCTCGAAGAACTCGCCGCCGCGTACCACAAGTTCTACACCGTCGGCCGTGTCCTTCCCCAGGGCGACGAGGAGGCCACCCCCCTCACGTTCGCCCGGCTCGCGCTGTGCCAGGCCGCCCGCCAGGTGCTGGCGAACGGCCTCAACGTGCTCGGTGTCTCTGCTCCGGAACGGATGTAAAAGCAAATGGCTCACCCCGCGGGCCCCCGCCACGCCGACGTCTACCCCCACGCCGACGCCTCCGGTTTCCCGCCGTCGAGTCCCGAAGAACTCGACAGGCTGTACCCGAAAGTCTGGCCTCGAAACACTTTCCGCGGCGGTGACGGCGTCGTCCGCATCGCCGGTGTCGACGTCCGCGAGCTCGCCGAGAAATACGGCACGCCGCTGTTCGTCGTCGACGAGGCCGACTTCAAGTCCCGGTGCGCCGACTACGCCGAGGCGTTCGACGACCCGGCGCTCGTGCACTACGCGTCCAAGGCGTTCCTGTCCATCGAGATCGCCCGCTGGGTGGCCGAACAGGGGCTGAGCCTGGACGTCTGCAGCGGCGGCGAGCTCGCCGTCGCGCAGCGCGCGAACTTCCCGGCCGAGCGGATCACCTTCCACGGCAACAACAAGTCGTTGCCCGAGCTGGAAGCCGCCGTCGAAGCCGGCGTCGGCACGGTCGTGGTCGACTCCTATCACGAGATCGCGCGGCTGGCCGACGTCGCCGCCCGGAACGACGTCGTGCAGAACGTCCTCATCCGGGTGACCGTCGGCGTCGAGGCGCACACCCACGAATTCATCGCGACCGCGCACGAGGACCAGAAGTTCGGTTTCTCGCTGGCTTCCGGTGACGCGGCCGAGGCCGTGCGCCGCGTGCTCAACGCGCCGTCGCTCAAGCTGATCGGCCTCCACAGCCACATCGGTTCGCAGATCTTCGACGCCGACGGTTTCGAGGTCGCCGCCCGCCGCGTGGTCGGCCTGCTGGCCGAACTCGCCAAGGAGCACGGCACCGATCTGCTCGACCAGCTGTCGATCGTCGACCTCGGCGGTGGCTTCGGTATCGCCTACACCGACAAGGACAACCCGCCCCCGCCCGCGCAGATGATCACGCAGATCCGCGAGATCGTCCGCAAGGAATGCGAGTACGCGGGCCTTCCGGTGCCGAAGATCGCCGGCGAGCCGGGCCGCGCCATCGCCGGCCCCGGCACGATCACGCTGTACGAGGTCGGCACCATCAAGGACGTCTCGCTCGGCGACAAGGCCGCCCGCCGCTACGTCAGCGTCGACGGCGGCATGAGCGACAACATCCGCACCGCCCTCTACGACGCGGTGTACGACTGTCGTCTCGTATCCCGGTCGGCCGACGACGACGGGGACGGCCAGGCGAGCGCCGCGCTGTCCCGGGTCGTGGGAAAGCACTGTGAGTCCGGCGACATCGTCGTCCGTGACTGCTGGCTCCCCGACACCCTTGCTCCCGGCGACCTGCTCGCCGTGGCGGCCACCGGGGCGTACTGCTACTCGATGGCCAGCGGGTACAACCGGCAGCCGCGGCCCGCGGTGGTGGCCGTGCGCAACGGCAGCGCCCGCGTGCTGCTGCGGCGAGAGACGACGGACGACATGCTGCGCCTGGAGGTCTAGCAAGTGTCTACTGTGGACGGACGCGTGATCAAGGTCGCCCTGCTGGGCTGCGGGACGGTCGGTGGCGAAGTGGTCCGGCTGCTCACCGAGCAGGCCGAGGAGCTCGCCGCCAGGGCGGGCGCCAGGGTGGAGCTGGCGGGTATCGCGGTGCGGCGCCCCGACAAGCACCCCGAGCTGCCGCCGGAGCTGGTGACCTCCGACGTGGCGAAGCTCGTGACCTCCCCGGACGTCGACGTCGTCGTCGAACTGGTCGGCGGCATCGAGCCGGTGCGGCAGTGGCTGCTCGACGCGCTCAAGGCCGGGAAATCCGTTGTCACGGCGAACAAAGCGCTGCTGGCCGAGCACTCCGCGGAGCTGTTCGAGGCCGCCGACGCGGCGGGCGTCGACCTGTACTTCGAGGCGGCCGTGGCCGGGGCGATCCCGTTGCTGCGCCCGCTGCGCGAATCGCTGGCCGGCGACCGCATCACCCGCGTGATGGGCATCGTCAACGGCACCACCAACTACATCCTGTCCGCGATGGACTCCACCGGCGCCGGTTACGCGGAAACGCTGGAAGAGGCGAGCAGGCTCGGCTACGCGGAGGCGGACCCGACCGCCGACGTCGACGGTTACGACGCGGCGTCCAAGGCCGCGATCCTCGCCTCTCTCGCGTTCCACACCCGGGTGACCGCGTCCGACGTGCACCGCGAAGGCATCGCCGACGTCACCGCGTCGGACCTCGCCGCGGCGAACGTCTTGGGCCGCACGGTGAAACTGCTCGCCATCTGCGAGCGTGTGACCGCCGACGACGGCACCGAATCCGTTTCGGCGCGCGTGCATCCGGTGATGATCCCGCGCAACCACCAGCTCGCCGGGGTCGGTGGCGCGTACAACGCCGTCTACGTCGAGGCCGACGCCGCCGGTGAGCTCATGTTCTACGGTCAGGGCGCCGGTGGCGCGCCGACCGCGAGTGCCGTGCTCGGCGACCTCGTCGCGGTGGCTCGAAACCGGGTCGTCGGCGGCCGTGGCCCGCGCGAATCCGCGCACGCCGCGCTCCCGGTCAGGCCGATGGGCCAGACGCCGACGCGGTACCACGTCAGTCTCGACGTGGCCGATCGAGCGGGCGTCCTCGCCCAGGTGGCCCAGGCGTTCGCCGGGCACGGTGTCAGCATCGCCGCGGTGCGGCAGCGCGACGCGAACGACACGGCCAGCCTGGTCGTGGTCACCCACCTGGCGCCGGACGCGGCATTGCGGTCCACTGTGGACGACATTGCCGAACTCGATGTGGTGAACCAGGTCGTCAGTGTGATGCGTGTGGAAGGCGAAGACCAGTGATTCCCCAACCGTGGCCCGGGATCATCCAGGCTTATCCCGACCGGATCCCGGTGCCGTCCGGCGCGAAGGTGATCACCCTCGGCGAAGGCAACACCCCGCTGCTGCCCGCCCCGCACCTCTCGGAACTGACCGGCTGCGAGGTCCACCTCAAGGTCGAAGGCGCGAACCCGACCGGGTCGTTCAAGGACCGCGGGATGACCGTGGCCATCACGCACGCGCTCGCCAGCGGGCTCAAGGCCGTCATCTGCGCCTCCACCGGCAACACTTCGGCGTCGGCCGCGGCCTACGCCGCCCGCGCCGGGCTCACCTGCGCGGTGCTCGTCCCGCAGGGCAAGATCGCGATGGGCAAACTCGCCCAGGCCGTGCTGCACGGTGCGAGGATCCTCCAGGTGGACGGCAACTTCGACGACTGCCTCGAACTGGCGCAGAAGACCGCGATCGACTACCCGGTGACCCTGGTCAACTCGGTGAACCCGGTGCGCATCGCCGGCCAGAAGTCGGCCGCGTTCGAGATCTGCGACGTCCTCGGCCGGGCGCCGGACATCCACTGCCTGCCCGTCGGCAACGCGGGCAACATCACCGCCTACTGGGCCGGGTATTCCGAGTACGCGGGCGACGGTGTGGTGAAGAACACCCCGCGGATGTTCGGGTTCCAGGCGGCCGGTGCCGCGCCACTCGTGCACGGCGAGCCGGTGGCCGATCCGGACACCATCGCGACCGCGATCCGCATCGGCAGCCCCGCGTCCTGGGACGGCGCGATGAAGGCGAAGAACGCGTCCGCGGGCCTGTTCGAAGCGATCACCGACGATAAGATCCTCGAGGCGTACCGGCTGCTCGCCCGCAAGGAAGGCGTATTCGTCGAGCCCGCTTCGGCGACCAGCGTCGCGGGCCTGCTCGCCACGGCCGCCGACGGGCGCCTGCCGAAGGGCTCGACCGTCGTGTGCACCGTCACCGGACACGGTCTGAAGGATCCGGCCACGGCCTTGGAGGGCAACGTCGAGGTCGAGCCGCTGGCCGTCGACCCGACCGCCGTCGCCGCCGCGCTGGACCTGCGATGACGCTGATCGAGGTCAAGGTCCCGGCGTCATCGGCGAACCTCGGCCCGGGATTCGACTCGCTCGGCCTCGCCCTGGCGCTGTACGACCGGGTCGAACTCCGGATCACCGACGCCGGCCTCAAGATCGAGGTGATCGACGTCGGCGCGGGCGGTGTGGAGGACGTCCCGACCGATGAGTCGCACCTGGTCGTCCGCGCTTTCCGGCGCGCTTGTGAGCACCTCGGCGTCCGCCCGCCGGGCCTGCACCTGCGCTGCTTCAACGCCATCCCGCACGCTCGCGGCCTCGGGTCGTCCGCGTCCGCCGTCGTGACCGGTGTCGCGGCGGCGTACGCGCTGGCTGAGAAGCCCCTGGACGAAGACGCGCTGCAGCTGGCCGCCGGGTTCGAGGGACACGCCGACAACGCCGCGGCGAGCCTGCTGGGCGGCTTCGTGGTGGCGTGGACCGAGGGCGAGCGGTTCCGTGCCGAACGGCTCCAGCCACATCACGACATCCGGCCCGTGGTCGCCGTCCCGGCGCTGCGGTCCTCGACCGACGCCACCCGCGGGCTGCTCCCCGCCCAGGTCCCGCATGCCGACGCGGCGTTCACGGCGGGCCGGGCGGCGCTCGCGGTCCACGCGCTCACCTCGCGCCCGGACCTGTTGCTCTCCGCGACCGAAGATCGGCTCCATCAGCACTATCGGGCGCCCGCGTACCCGGCGAGCAGCGAACTGGTGCGCGCGCTGAGGGCCGAAGGAGTGGCCGCGGCCATCTCCGGAGCAGGTCCGACGGTGCTCGCGCTGACCACCGGGGGAATACTCCCGGCGGGCGTCGACGTTACGTCCTTCGACGTCACCGAGCTGCCGATCGATCCGGGCGGCGTTCAGGTTGCGGCTCAGTAAAGCCTCGGTCACATGCGAGAGCCTCGCCCCGCCACGCGGGGGGTGGTTGTTGCACCCGGCCGTGGTGCGGTCTACCCTCGGGGGCGTTCGATCACCGTGCGTTTCCGCACCCGGTGCCGGTCCAGGTGACCAGTGTCATCCTTGGCCCGCATCCTTCGTTGATCCGCCAGTTCCGTACACCGCCTGGCAAGCGGGGAGTAGCGGATGGACGCAGGCGGGTTCCCGGTTCCGGCGGTGCCGAATTCCGCTTCCTCCGTTTGGAGGACGCAAATCCCTGTGCTGGAGGCCTTCTAGCTGTGTTCAACACGGCCGAGGAGCTGATCGCCCGTATCGGGGGCCAATTACGCCGTTTCGCAATCGGACGCGAGCGGCGGTCCGCTGATCCACCTGGAGGCGTGGATCGGTCAGGAAGGACATTTGTGAGCAACACCGATCTTTTGAGCGACGTCGAAGGTGGCGCCGCCGAGTCGAACGGCGCCGTGGCTCCCAAGCGCACGGTCGGCGGATTGACCGGCAAGACCGTCGCCGAGCTGCGCTCGATCGCTGGGGACCTTGGCATCGGCGAGACCACGGGTATGCGCAAGGGCGATCTGATCGCGGCCATCCGCGAGCGCCAGGGCAAGACCAAGCGCAAGACCCCCGCCGCGGCGAGCGAAACGCTTCCGCTCGAGGGGATCGATGCACCGCGCAAGGCTCCCAAGGCCGAAGCGCCCAAGACGGAGGCCCCGAAGCAGGAGGCCCCGAAGGCCGAAGCCGCTCCGGCCGAGGCTCCTCGCGCCGAGAAGGCCGAGAAGACCGAGAAGGTCTCGGAGAACGGCTCCGCGCCCGCCGCCGAGCGGCCGGCGCAGCAGGAGAACTCCCAGCAGGACGGCCAGCCGCAGCAGGAAGAGGGCGGCCGCAACCGTCGTCGCCGCGGCTCCAACCGTGCCGCGGGGTCGCCCGAGCAGGGCGGTCAGCAGCGTGAGCGCGGTGAACAGCGTGAGCGTGGCGAGCGTGGTGACCGGGGTGACCGCGGCGAAGGCGGTAACCGTCAGGGCAACCGCGACGGCCGTGGCCAGGACAACCGCCAGCGCAACCAGCAGGGCGGCGGCCAGGACAACAGCCAGCGGCAGGGCCAGGGCCCGCAGGGCGACGACGACGAGGAAGGCGGCCGTCGCGGCCGTCGCTTCCGCGACCGTCGCCGCCGTGGTTCCGGCGGTGGCCGTGAACAGGGCGGTTCGCCCGACACCGAGATCCGCGAGGACGACGTCCTGCTGCCGGTCGCGGGCATCCTGGACGTGCTCGACAACTACGCGTTCGTGCGCACCTCGGGCTACCTCGCCGGGCCGAACGACGTGTACGTCTCGCTTTCGCTGGTCCGCAAGTACGGCCTGCGCCGCGGTGACGCCATCACCGGTGTCGTGCGCCAGCCGCGTGACGGTGAGCAGCAGCGGCAGAAGTTCAACCCGCTGGTGCGCGTCGACTCGATCAACGGCCTGGACCCGGACGAGTCCAAGCGCCGTCCCGAGTTCACGAAGCTGACGCCGCTGTACCCGAACGAGCGGCTGCGCCTCGAGACCGAGCCGCACAAGCTCACCACCCGCGTCATCGACCTGGTGATGCCGGTCGGCAAGGGGCAGCGTGCCCTGATCGTGTCGCCGCCGAAGGCCGGCAAGACGACGATCATGCAGGACATCGCGAACGCGATCTCGACGAACAACCCCGAGTGCCACCTGATGGTCGTGCTCGTGGACGAGCGTCCGGAAGAGGTCACCGACATGCAGCGGTCGGTGAAGGGTGAGGTCATCGCCTCGACCTTCGACCGCCCGCCGTCCGACCACACCTCGGTCGCGGAGCTGGCCATCGAGCGGGCGAAGCGCCTGGTCGAGATGGGCCACGACGTCGTCGTGCTGCTCGACTCGATCACCCGTCTCGGCCGTGCGTACAACCTGGCGGCCCCGGCGTCCGGCCGGATCCTCTCCGGTGGTGTCGACTCGACGGCGCTGTTCCCGCCGAAGCGGTTCCTCGGCGCGGCGCGCAACATCGAGAACGGTGGTTCGCTGACGATCTTCGCCACGACGATGGTCGAAACCGGGTCCACCGGCGACACGGTCATCTTCGAAGAGTTCAAGGGCACCGCGAACGCGGACCTCAAGCTCGACCGGAAGATCGCCGAGCGGCGCGTGTTCCCCGCGGTGGACATCAACCCGTCCGGTACCCGCAAGGAAGACCTGCTGCTTTCGCCGGACGAGCTCGCGGTCACCCACAAGCTGCACCGGGTGCTGCACGCGCTGGACTCGCAGCAGGCCATCGACCTGCTGATCTCGCGACTGCGCAAGACGAAGACCAACATCGAGTTCCTCATGCAGGTCTCGAAGACGGCCCTCGGCTCGAACGACGACGACTGACCTTTTCGGTCGGTCCAGTACAGAAAGGCCCCCTTCCTCGCGCCAGGCGTGAGGAAGAGAGATCCAGCAGCTGCCCGAGGACGTCCGCGCGCGGTACGACCTGTCGAGCCTGANTCCTCGCGCCAGGCGTGAGGAAGGGGGCCTTCCTGTACTGGGGCGCGCGCCGCAAGGTGAGGTCGTGAAGGCCTCCTTCCCTACTCTCAAGGTAGGGAAGGAGGCCTTCACGGACGGTGGTCCATGCAGGGGAGGAAGCCGTGGGTTCGGTGCCGGGGCGCATCGTCGTGTACGGGGTCACCGGGTCGGGTAAGTCGACGCTGGCGCGAAAGCTGGCCGAGCGGACCGGGCTGCCGTGCCATTCGGTCGACGACGAGCTCGCCTGGCAGCCAGGCTGGGTGCCCGTCCCCGACGACGAGCAGCGACGCCGGATCGGCGCGCTGGTCGCGGGGGAGCGCTGGGTCATCGACGGGATGTTCGCCAAATGGCGCGACATCGCGTTGCCCCGCGCCGAACTGATCGTCGCGCTGGACTATCCGCGCTGGGTTTCGCTGAGCCGTCTGGTGCGCCGGACCGTGGTGCGGTGTGTCACCCGTCGGCGGATCTGCAACGGCAACGTCGAGACGCTGCGGGGCATGCTCTCCGGCGACTCGATCATCGTGTGGCACTTCCGCTCGTTCGCGCGCAAACGGCGCACGATCCGCGGCTGGGTCGCGGATCCGGCGGTGCCCGTGGTGCGGCTGACCTCGCCGCGCACGACGAAGCGCTGGCTGAAGCAGCTGGGTAGCGCGTGAAGGCCTCTTTCCCTCGGCTCAGCGAAGGGAAGGGGGCCTTCACGCGACCCGAGGGCTCAGCGGTGCGGAACCGCCGCAGGGGTCCAGCCGCGGTAGTTGTTGAAGTAGTGCACGCTCGACGCGTGGCCGATCTTGCCGCCGATGCTGGAGGCGTAGATCCCGCCGGAGCCGTCGGCGATGCCGACGTGGCCCCACTGGCTGATGTTCCAGTACACGAAGGAGCCCTTCGGCGGCGTCCCGGTCGTGTGCTTCGGGCTCGCGCCGTTCCAGTGCGCGTTGGCCGAGGCCCAGACGCCGGTGGTCCCGTAGGCGTTCTCGACGGCCTTCTCGCAGAGGCCCTGGTACGCGGTGGAGCCCATGTGGTTCTTGAACCACTGGACGGCGCCGGCGGGCGTGCCGTCGCCGGCGCCCTGGATGGCCAGGTCACCGTCGGACAGGGTGGTGAACGTCCCCGCGGCCGGGTTGATGTCGGCGGCGGTGATGCTGGCGCCCGATTCGGGGGCGGCCGGAGCGGCTCCTGCGATCGGAGCCACTGCGAGGGCCGCGATGGCCAGCGCGGCGACGGAGGCCGGCTTCGCCACCTTGGCGAGGATGGTGCGCATGATCAGTACCTCCTGTTGAGGAATCACCAACAGGAAGAGCATCGCGTGACCAAGTACAAATTTCGTACAACTGGGCGTAGATGGTTGATAACTCAACGTGCTGGAATATGCCGAGGGTGGGGTGCGTTGACGCCACTGCCAGCACATCTGGCAAAATCATCCGCTGAAGTCCGGCACCGGTTCACCCCGCTCGGGGACCCGGGGCCAACGAGAGAGGACACCATGAAAAGCGGTATTCACCCCGAGTACGTCGTCACGCACGTGAACTGTGACTGTGGCAACGAATTCACCACGCGCAGCACCAAGACCTCCGGCAACCTCCACGTCGAGATCTGCTCGAACTGCCACCCGTTCTACACCGGCAAGCAGAAGCTCATGGACACCGGCGGCCGCGTCGCGCGCTTCGAGGCTCGCTACGGCAAGCGCAAGAAGGCCGAAGACGCCAAGTAGCTTGAATGACGGCGCCTACCCGCATGTCCGGGTGGGCGCCGTTTTTCATGGTTCTATCAGGGTCCGTTGAGAGGTGGAGTGGTGGATTCGAGTTCGCTGAAGGGTCTGCTCGAAGAGCACGCCCAGCTGGAAGAGCAGCTGGCCGACCCGTCCGTGCACGCCGACCAGGCGCGCGCTCGCAAGCTCGGCCGCCGGTACGCGGAGCTGAGCCCCGTCGTCAAGACGGT
Organism: Amycolatopsis coloradensis; assembly: GCF_037997115.1. Classification (NCBI taxonomy): domain Bacteria; kingdom Bacillati; phylum Actinomycetota; class Actinomycetes; order Pseudonocardiales; family Pseudonocardiaceae; genus Amycolatopsis; species Amycolatopsis coloradensis. Next base: position 7,586,851 of record NZ_CP150484.1, on the reverse strand, counting down.
CCGCGAGCTCGACACCGCCCGTGAAGACCTCGAGACGGCGAAGGAACTGGCGGCGGAAGACTCCGCCTTCGCGGCCGAGGCCGAGGAGATCTCCGCCAAGATCCCCGTGCTCGAGGCCAAGCTTACCGAACTGCTCCTGCCGCGCGACCCGTACGACGGCTCCGACGTGGTCATGGAGATCAAGTCGGGTGAAGGTGGCGAGGAGTCGGCGCTGTTCGCCGGCGACCTGCTGCGCATGTACCTGCGCTACGCCGAGCGTCGCGGCTGGAAGGCCGAGGTGCTCGACTCGGTCGACTCGGACCTCGGTGGCTTCAAGGACGTCACCGTGTCCATCAAGAGCCGTTCCGCCGAGGCCGACGGCGTCTGGGCGCGGCTGAAGTTCGAGGGCGGGGTGCACCGCGTGCAGCGCGTGCCCGCCACCGAATCGCAGGGCCGCATCCACACCTCCGCGTCCGGCGTGCTCATCTACCCCGAACCCGAGGACGTCGAGGTCGAGATCGACCCGAACGACCTGCGGATCGACGTCTACCGCTCGTCCGGCCCCGGCGGCCAGAGCGTGAACACGACCGACTCGGCGGTGCGGATCACCCACCTCCCGACCGGCGTGGTCGTCTCGTGCCAGAACGAGAAGTCGCAGATCCAGAACCGCGCCCGCGCCCTGCAGGTGCTGCAGGCCCGCCTCCAGGCGATCGCCGAGGAGGAGGCCGCCGCGAAGGCGTCGGACGCGCGCCGCTCGCAGGTCCGCACCGTCGACCGCTCCGAGCGGGTCCGCACCTACAACTTCGCCGAGAACCGCATCGCCGACCACCGGGTGAACTACAAGGCGTACAACCTGGACCAGGTCCTCGACGGCGACCTCGACGGCGTGCTGGACGCGCTCATCACCGCGGACCGCGAAGAGCGGCTCGCGGCCCACGCGGGCTGAGGCGAACTAGCCGGGCTCGGTGTAGAACGGATCGTCCTCCAGCGCGGTATGGACCGCCCGGACGGACATGTTCACCTGCGACAGCCTGTCGGTCACCTCGTTCGCGACCCGCCTGAGCGCTTCTTCACCGCTTTCCCCTGCCAGAGCGGGGAAAGCCGACAGGAACACCGCTTCGCAAGGACCTGCGTCCGTGCTGATCCGGACCAGTGACGCCGAAAGGTCGGTCGCGGGACGACCGCACAGGTCCACGGCCGATCGCAGGTCACCAGTGGGGACATAGAGATGCACCCGCGAAATGACATCGGTGTCCGCACGCGGCGAGAAATCGTGCCTTGTGACGTACGCGGGCTCACGTGGGTCGGTGCCGCCGACGGACGCCATCAGCGAATGGAGCGTGAATCCGTCCGCTCGGGTGTCGTAGGCGTCGTAGCTTCCGTATTGGCCGGTCTCCGGCGTGCCGTGGATTTCGAAGAATTGCGCATTCAGTCCGAAGTGGAAAAGCGCGGGTACCGCGGCTCGGTGCAGTGTTTCGGCGGGATCTTCACCGTCGGCCGGAGGCGTGCGATAGCCGACTGAGACCAGATAACCCGTCCAGCCGCCTTCGGGGTCCGCCCGGCAGATCTCCAGCTCGGTGGCCTCGAACTCGCCGATGAGACGTTCGCCCAGCGCGGCGGCCGCGGCGAAGTCCTCGGTCCCGATATTCGCGGATATCCGCGTGACGACCGTCGTTTCCCGGAGATCCATGACTATTTCGTGAGCCCTTCGGCGCGTACAGGTGGCGCTCAGCCTACGCGGGACGGGCGCCCCAAGGAACGACGCCCGTCCGGTGGTGGGGCTCTCCGTGACACGCGTTTGAAACGCGTTGGACGTGAATGGACGGCAGATATGCCGGCGTTGATCTCCGCGGCGGTTCAGTTCGCCGGCGAACCGGGCTGAACCACCGCGGGTTCGGCTGCCGCCTGCCGGAAGACGATCTTCTTGTAGAGGACGTAGTTCCACACCATGCCGACCGCGATGGCGCCCAGTTTCGGGATGAGCACGTTGATCCCGGGAAAGAGCTTGGTGACCCCGAAGATCACGGCGGCGTGCACGACCCACAGGCCGAAGGCCGTCACGGCGAAGAAGAGAACGGCCTGACGGCGGATGTCGCCGTCCTTCGCGCGGAAAGTGAAGTTCCGGTTGAGCGTGAAACTCAGGAGCATACCCGCCGTGGTCGAGATGAAGTTCGCGACGAACATCGGGACGCCGAGCGTCGCCAGCAGGGCATAGCCGAGCGCGTCGACGGCGGTGTTGAGCACCCCGACGACACCGAAGCGCACTTGGGTGCCGCTGATCGGCTTCACCGGGCGACTTGCCCGGCGTCGACGGGTGAACCCGAGCGGACCGACGCGACGCCGTAGAGCGGGCGGTTCTGCACCTGCGAGTACGTCCGTCCGATGTAGCTGCCGAGTACCCCGAGCATGATGATCTGGATACCGCCGAGGAAGAACATCGCGGCGGTGATGAAGGCCCAGCCCGGGACGGCGGTCGTCGGCGCGAAAAGCTTGACTCCGAGCACGTACAGGATGCCGAGGAAGCTGAGCAGCGAGATCAGGTAGCCGAGCCGGGTGATCATCCGCAGCGGCGCGACGGAGAAGCCGAGGATGCCGTCCGCGGCGAAGCGGAGCATCTTGCGCAGCGGATAACCGGTCACCCCCGCGTGCCGCTTGTCGCGGTCGAACAGGACGGCTGTCTGCTTGAAGCCGATGTAACTGATCAGGCCGCGCAGGAACCGGTCCTGTTCGCGATATTTGCGCAGTTCGTCGACGACCTTGCGGTCGATCAGCCGGAAGTCTCCGGTGTTTCGGGGGATCTCGACGGACGCCATCTTCCGCAGGAACCAGTAGAAGGCGCCGGCGGTGAGCTTCTTGAACGCCGAGTCCTGGCGCGAACGACGCTGCGCATAGACGACGTCGAAGCCTTCTTCCCATTTGGCGATCAATTCCAGCGCCACCCTCGGCGGGTCCTGCATGTCGCTGTCCATGATGATCGCCGCGTCCGCGTCCACCAGGTCGAGCCCGGCGGTGACCGCCATCTGGTGACCGAAGTTGCGGGAAAGTTCGATCACGGTGACGCGGGCGTCGCGCCCGCTCAGCGCGGCGAGCAGGTCCATCGACCGATCGCGGCTGCCGTCGTCGACGTAGACGAAGCTGAAGTCGTACTTGTCGACGAGCGGCGCGATCGTCTCGTCCACCGTGCGGTGGAGGAGTTCGATGTTCTCTTCCTCGTTGTAGATGGGGAAGATGAACGCGATCCGGCGTCTGTCGTGGTCCGCGGGCACTGGATACCCCCTGGTGCGGTTTTCAAGAGAAGGCGGTGAGTGACTCTCACGGCCTGAGCGGAGTGATTCTAGAAGATCGGCGAAAGGCCTTTCCGGGACCCTGCCGGTTTCTCAGCCTGCCCAGTGACCTGTCGCGAACCGGATGAAGATCGCGGTACAGATCAGCGAATTCAGGTACAGCGTCGCGTAAACCACACCGCGCAGTTTCGGTCGCCATTCGGCCAAGTGGACCAACGCCACGTACATGACCAGACACGGAAGGAGATACCGGTGCACCGAGACGACGTTGCTGTTCAGCGTCAGCATCACGAAGGAGGCGATCCCGAACAGCGCGAGCGGCAGGCCTTTCGACCGCAGCGCGATGAAGAAGTAAACCGACGAGGCCACGAGCAGGACCAGGCCGATCGTCGGCAGTACGTGGCTCATCAGCGTCCACCCGGTCATCGGGCTGCCACCGGTGAGCGCGCTGGCGGTGATCTTCAGTTCCGTCAGCGTCGTGCCGAAGATGTTCGGGTTGAACTTGTGGTACGACCAGGTGCCGGCGCTTTCGAGCGCGGTGAAACTGGCGGTCGCGCTGCCGGTCTCGAGCTTCATGTACAGCATGTGCGCGCCGAGGCCGACATAGGCGACCGGGAACCAGAGGATCGGCCAGGACAGCAGGCCGCGCGGCTTCCAGCCGGAGGAACGCCAGAACTCGAGGAAACACAGCCCGATGAACACCGCCGCGGTGATCCGTGACGCGGTGAGCGGGATCAGGCACAGCCCCATCCACAGCCATTGGCGTCGTAACGCGAACAGATACGCCCAGAAGCCGAGTGCGCAGAACACCGCCTCGCTGTAGAACGAGTGCAGGAAGAAGGCGGCGGGCGCGGTCAGGAACGCGCCGACGACCAGCCAGTGCGAGCGAGTCGCGGTGAGGAAGAACCGGGCGATCTTGAGCAGGGCGACGCCTGCCAGCCAGGTCGCGATCAGGTTGACGACGAACCCGGCCGTGAGCAGGCCGAGAGTGCCGAAACTGAGGGTCTTGACCAGCCACACGCAGATCGGGAACACCGGATAGAACGCCCGCACCGGGATGAAGTCGCCGGTGTACGCGTGTTCGGCGATCTCGCCGTAGTTGCCGGCGTCCCAGCGGTAGGTGTGGGACAGCAGGCTCAGCGTCGAGCCGATACCGGTCTTGGGAATACCCTCGCTCGACGGAGTGGAGGGGCCGAACAGCCACGCCACCGCGGTCAGTGCGACGTTCCAGGCGAGGACGACCAGGAGGACCTTGCCGTAGTCCCCGGCCAGCCAGCCGAGCACTCGCTCGCGCCCGGTTCTTCGCTCGCTGGAGTCCGCGGGAACCCTGGTGGGGCCCGCCGTGATCGTGTCGGTCATGACTGAATTCCTACAGGGACCGCACGACAGGGCCTGCGCGGGGTGCCGATGCCCCGGTGACCGGAACAGGATCAGTCGGCTCAATTATCCGGATATCGCGGGTTCAGGAGACCGAAATCGCCTTTTCCCTGGTCTCGGACTCCGTTTCGACGTCCGATTCGTTGTTTCGCTGCGGAAGGAACGAAAGCGCGGCGAAGGCGGCGGCGAGCAAGGTCGGGAAGATCGTCAGCTGCTGGTGCTTGATGTTCTCGATGCCTTCCGCGAGGCCGGAGACCAGGAACTGTCCCATCGCGAACAACAGGAACATGAGCACCACGATGCCCACGTCGCGGCGCCCGGTGCGGTTGCGGAAGGCGCGGAGCCCCGCCCAGCCGACGAGCAGCCAGATCGGCAGCAAGGCGGACAACCCCAGCGGCGCGATCCAGCCGGTGATCCCGGACAGGACCGGGATCCGGTACTCCTTGGCCAGCGGGGGCTGCCCGGCGTGCTCGCCGAAGCTCCCGAGGTTCGGCACGCGGGCCGTCAGCGTCTCCTGCGCGGAACGGTGCAGCATCTGGACCACACGGTCCGGGTGTTCGAGGTAGTACTGGGCGACGTTGCGGCGGCTGATCTTGTCGCGGTACTTCGGATACTCGGGGGAGTGCCACGCCGCGTTGTCGCTCCACCAGCCCGTGCCGACGTACTCGGCGAACTCCGGCGGGAGACCCAGCGCGGCGAGGTCGCCGGTGGTGTCGTGTTTCCCGTCCACGATCCCGTTGAACACGACGTGGTACATGTTGGCCTCGCGGTACTCCGCGTTCGCCGAGTCGCCCGCCCCCTGCACCAGCGCGGTGCCCGTGCCGACGATGGCGAGCACGGCCAGCGGCAGGGCCCACCGGGCCAGGCCGCGGCTGCCCGGCGGCCGGACGAACAGCAGCGCGAGCGCGAACAGCGGGATCAGCAGCAGCGTCTGCGATTTCGCGTTGATCCCGATCATCGCGCCGAGCACGGTGACCGCGGCGCCGGTGTAGCGCCACGGCCCGGTGCGGTGCATGAGCAGGAGCCCGCCGGCGAGCAGGATCATCCCGGCGAAGGCGGCGCCCTCGCTCAGCACCGAGGCGAAGTAGCCGAAGAAGGCCGAGTCCGCCACGACCAGAAGGAGCGCGACCGTGGCGATGACGCTGTTCCGGGCGGAAAGGCGCAGGCCCGCCACGATCGCGGCGATCCCGCCCGCGACCAGCAGGCAGCCCAGCACGCCCAGCACCAGGAGGTCCAGGATCGCCGACGAGCCGAGCAGCTGCCCGAGTCCGCTGGCGATCTTGTCGATCCAGCTCTGGCTGGAGATGTACTCGCTGTTACAGGCCGGGGCAGGGCCGTAGGAGAAGCGGACGAAGTACTCCGGAGGCCTGTCGAGCTCGCGGGCGCCGAGCTGGCACAGGATGCGCCAGCCGTCGCCGTTGTCGGCCATGCCGATCGGGCGTGGAATGAGGAAACGGACGATCAGCACGCCCAGCGCGGCGGAAAACGCTCCGAAGGGCACTCCTATCTCCCGATACCTCATCCGGGCCACCATAGAATATCCGTGACAGTGATCGACTTGGCACCCTCTGTATGCGAGGACTACGCCTGGTCGAGGAACTTCTGGATCACGCCGAGCCATTCGTCGCGGGCCTCGGTGCCGATACCGTGCCCGGCTTCGATCTCGACCAATTCGGCGCCGGGGATCCCGGCCGCGAGTTCGCGGGAGTGGACCGGCGGGACGAGGCCGTCCAGGGTCGTGGCGATGACGAGGGTGGGGACCGAGATCCCGGCCAGTTCGGCGCGGGTGTCGACGTTCGCGACCAGGGCCGCGTGTTCGGGGCTGCCCTCCGGGATGAATCCGGCGAGTCCTTCGATGGCGGCTTCGAGCTCCGAGGGGGTCAGCGCGTTCAGCTGCTTCTCGCCGGTGGCGGCGAAAGTGAGGAACTTCGCGAGCAGCTTCCGGTCGCCGGTCAGCAGCTCGCGCCAGATGTCGACGGCCAGCAGGAGCCGGTTGTCCGGTTTCGTGAACCCGGCGGTCAGGATGAGCCCGGTGACCCGATCGGGGTGCCGGGTCGCGGCGCGGACGGCGACGCCGGTGCCGAGCGAGTAGCCGAGGATCGCGAAGCGTTCGAGGCCGGCCTCGACGGCGATGGAGACCAGCTCGTCCGCGACGGCGTCGAGGTCCAGCGGTTCGGTGCTGCGCGGCGTGGCCCCGGAGCCGGGGTAGTCGGGGCCGACGACGGTGTGCGTGCGGGCGAGGTCGTCGAGGATGCTCCCGAAGTTGCCCTCGACGCTGCCGCCACTGCCGTGGGCGAGCAGCAGGCCGGGACCGGAACCGCGGACGACGCGCGCGAAATGATTCGTCATGCCGGCGACGTTAGGTACTGACATCGATGTGAAGGTCAAACTCGGATGACGGGGGTCACATGCTGATCGGCGAGCTGTCCCGGCGGACCGGTGTGAGCCAGCGGCTGCTGCGCTACTACGAGGAGCAGGGGCTGCTGGTCTCGCGGCGCGACTCCAACTGCTATCGCAGCTTCGACGAAGACGCGGTCACCACCGTTCGGCAGATCCGCGCGCTCCTCGCGGCCGGGCTGAGCACGCAGGTCATCGCGAAGGTACTGCCGTGCGCGAACGGGGAACTGCCGGAACTCGACCTCTGCCCGACGGTCGTCGCGGAGATCCGGCGCGAACTGGCCGAAATGGACGACCGCATCGACACCCTCCGGCGGCGGCGCGGGACACTGGCCGGATATCTCACCCTCGACGCGTAGGAGAACTGTGGAAGCCCTGGCCAGATTCGGGTTCGAACTGGGTGTGCTCAAGCGGATCCGGCGGGCCGGGTGGTGGCAGGCGGGGGTCCGCGATCCCGAATCGGTCGCCGAGCACACCGCCCGGGTCGCGCAGCTGGCCGGTCTGCTCGCGGCCGAGGGCGGCGCCGACCCGGCGAAGGCGGCGTACCTCGCGCTCTGGCACGACACGCAGGAGACGCGGACCGGCGACCTTCCGCACACGATCAAGGGTTTCGTCGAGAAGCCGGACCCGCGGGCGATCACCGCCGCGCAGACGGCGTCGCTTCCCGGCGCAGCGCGTGACTCGGTCCGCGACGCCGTCGACGAGTACGAGTCCGCTGAAAGCCCGGAGGCGCTCTACGCGCGCGACGCGGACAAGCTCGAGATGCTGCTTCAGGCCGTCGAGTACCGCGATGTCGGTGTACGGAACGTGGACGAGTGGATCGCTTCGGCGACGAAGAGTCTTCAGACCGACCTTGCGCGGCGCGTGGCTGAAGCGGCGCTCACGTTGTCGTCGCTCTCGTGGCGGGTGAGGTGAAAGGAATCGATACGCTGGGCCCGCGTGTATCGACCCCGGCACGCGTGCCTCGTGTGTCAGGCTTGACTCTGTGAAGGAACACCAGTGAACCGGCAGCCGTTGCGCCTCGCCATCATGGAAGCGACCCGCATCCTCACCGAGGCCGGTGTGGCGTCACCGCGTTCGGACGCGGAACTGATCGCCTCCCATGTCCTCGGCGTCGAACGCGGCCGCCTGCCGATGGTGCCGCTGGTGGACCCGCCCGTCATCGACGCGATCGGCCAGCTCGTGAACCAGCGGGCCAAACGGATCCCGCTGCAGTACCTCACCGGCTGGGCCGCGCTCGGCGACATCACCGTCAACGTCGGCGCCGGGGTGTTCGTCCCGCGGCCGGAGACCGAACTGCTCCTGGAATGGGGCCTCAAACTGCTGCACGGGCGCGAGTATCCGGTGGTGGTCGACCTGTGCACGGGATCGGGCGCGCTGGCGCTGGCCGTGCAGCACGCGCGGCCGGACGCCGTCGTCTACGCGGTCGACATCGACGCGCAGGCGCTCGCGTGGGCCAGGCACAACGCGGACGTCCACGCCGACGCGGGGGACACGCCCATCCGCCTGTACTCCGGTGATGTCGCGGACAGCACGATGTTCGCCGAACTCGACGGGCTCGTCGACCTGGTCCTGTGCAACCCGCCGTACGTTCCCGAAGGCACGCCCGTGCCGACGGAGGTCGCGGAGCACGACCCGCCGCGCGCTGTGTTCGCGGAGGAGAGCGGGCTGGCGGTGATCCGGCACGCGATCACCGCGGCCGCGCGCCTGCTGCGGCCCACCGGCGGCATGGCGATCGAGCACGACGACACGCACGGCTCCGCCGTCCCGGCGCTCGTACGGGCGCGACGGGTGCTGACCGACGTCCAGGGACACCTCGATCTCGCCGGACGGCCGCGGTTCGTCACCGCCTTGCGGGTCTCCTGACCCCTTGCATTCAGAGGACTGAACGCGGTGGGATGCGGGGGCCGATAGTTAGCGAGACTCACGACTTCCGGCGGTGCCCACGGCAAAGCCCACCTCCTAACGTCGAGCACGGCCGCCTCATCGGCGGTCCGACTGGGAGGTGTACCCCGATGCGATCGTCTCTCCGACGAGCCCCACTCAGAACACTCGCCGTCCTCGCCACCGTCGCGTTGCTGCCGGGTCTGGTCGCCCAACCCGCGTCCGCCGCGGTGCCGGTGAAAGGCTGGCCCGCCCCGATCGACGGGTCGACCTGGGAGAACCAGGACCATATGACGTGGGACGACTACCGCAAGCCGCCCGGCACCAACTGGGCCGACCCCGCGCTGAAGCCGACGAAGCGGACGTTCAAGGGCGCCGTGGTGCTCGCGGACTACCCCGATCAGGAGTTCGCGGTCACGCAACCGACGCATTCGACGGTGTTCGGCAACCCCGGCCCCGCCGCGAGCAACATCCCGCGCGCGGACGTCGCGAAGTTCTACCAGGACTTCCTCAACAAGCCGCAGGCGATCAACCGCGGCCACACCATCAACGAGTACTGGATGGAGGACTCCGGCGGCAGGATGGGGGTCGAACTGACCGCGTTCGGGCCGTACCGCCTGCCCGGCAAGTCCTTCGAATACGGCATGGAGTTCCAGCCCGACGCTTGCCCGCCGGACGCGAACTGCAAGCGTGACCTGCGCGCCGACGCGGGCGCGGCCTGGCGGGCGGACGTGGGTGACGTCGCCAAGCAGTTCGACTTCATCTTCTACCTTTCCGCGGGCCAGGACGAGAGCGCGACCTGGCAGGAATTCGGCGTGATGAAGTTCGGCGAGCCGGGGAACGTGCCCGACGAATTCGGCCCCGGTGTCGCGGGAATGCCGAACGCCGCGTCCACCCGGTACGTTCCGTGGACGTCGTGGAAATCGGCGGCGAGTATCTGGCCGAACGCGGTCACCGGTTCCTCGACCCAGGCCGAAAGCTCGGGTCAGGCGGTCTACGCGCACGAATTGAGCCACATTCTCGGTATCGGCGACAATTACAACAACCCGTTCGGCACCCCGCCGTCCAGGACCTACACCGGTCCGTGGGAGATGATGTCGCGCGGCAGCTTCAACGGCCCGGGCGGACCGCACACGCGCTGGCAGATCCCGGCTACTCAGGGTGGCTCGATGGGGTCGCATCACATGCTGCGCACCAAGATGAAGCTCGACATCATCGACCCCGAGGACGTGCTGAAACTCGACCGGAACCAGCTCGCCGAGACCGGCCCGGTTTCGGCGAGGATCACGGCGCGTTCGGTTCTTCCCGGGCAGGGCGCCTACAGCGGCATCAACATCGCGCTGACCAGCGGGGACCTTTCGCCGAAATGCGACCGGTCCAAGGATCCGTTCTGTGACGGCGGTGGGTACCACAATTACACCGTCGAGGTCGTCGACCGGATGGGCAGCGATTCCTTCGCCCCCGATTCCGGGGTCATCATCGCGAAGACCAAGAACCAGGACAACGCGCCGTTCGAATGGATCATCGACGCGAATCCGGCCGACATCGGCATGACCGACTACAAGAAACCGGACGGCACCGCGGTGCCGATCACGATCGGCGACTACCGCCAGCTCAACGACGCGGCGTTCAAGGCGGGCACCGGTTCCGCGAGCAAGTACGAGTACACCGACGAGGCGAACAGGCTGAAGTTCCTCGTCTCGGACGTCGAGCGCGACCGCAAGGGCGTGCTGTCCTACGTCGTCACGGTGGCTTCGCTCGACGGCGCCGGCTCTCGGGCCAGAGGTGTTTCGCTGTGGCCATCGGCCCCGGCGTTCGCCAAGCAGGGCCTCGCGAGCTGCTCGTTCCCGGTGTTCAACACCGGGGACGCGAAGGGCGCGGCGGCGCCGTTCGACACCGACACCTACCGGCTGAGCGCGTCCACCAACGCGAAGGGCTGGGAAGTACGGCTGCCGAACGAGCTGTCGACCGTCCCGTTCGGCGGGCGGTCTTCGGCGACGGCGCACGCCAAACGGGCCGCGGGCGGTGACCACGTCGCGCATATCAAGCTGACCGCGACGTCGATCGCGGATCCGGCGAAGACGGCGACGTCGTTCTGCACCGCTTTCGCCTTCTGACGGGTGCTGAAGGGGCCTTTCGCCGCATGCCACGGACCAGCTGAACTACCCGGTCTTCGTGAAGCCCGCCCGCTCCGGCTCGTCGTTCGGNTCCTACCTCGGCTCGTACGGCACCCGCGGCGTCGGCTACGACGTCCAGGTCCTGGAAAGGCCCCTTCGCTGCATCGCATGCGGGGAAAGGGCCCTTCAGCCCCCGGGCTAGGCTCAAGGGCCATGAGCGCGGTGTACGACTGCAGCAAGCATGAATCCCGGGCCGACGGGCTCGCCGCGGCGGCGAGCGCCGTGCGTTCCAGCCGTCTCGTCGTCCTCCCGACGGACACGGTCTACGGCATCGGCGCGGACGCCTTCGACGGCGGCGCCGTCCAGTCCCTCCTCCGGGCCAAGAACCGCGGGCCGGACATGCCGGTCGGCGTCCTGGTCGGCTCGTGGTCCACTGTGGACGGACTCGTGCTCGGCACGCCGCCCCAGGCCCGCGCGCTCATCGAGGCCTTCTGGCCCGGCGATCTCTCGATCATTCTTCCGCACGCGCCGAGCCTGCAGTGGGATCTGGGCCAGTCACGCGGAACGGTGATGCTGCGGATGCCGCTGCACCCGGTCGCGCTGGAACTGCTGCGCGACGTCGGCCCGATGGCGGTCTCCAGCGCCAACGTGTCCGGGCGCCCGCCCGCCACCACCGCGCAGGAAGCCGTCGACCAGCTGGGTGACAGCGTCGCGGTGTACCTCGACGGCGGCTCGTCCGGCGATCCCGTGCCGTCCACGATGGTCGACCTCACCGGCGACGACCCGGTCATCCTGCGGGAGGGCGCGGTCAGCCGCGCCGCCGTCGCGGAAGTACTGGGAGTGCCCGCGGAGTCACTCGCCTAGGACCGTGTCCGGGCGTATCCCCCCAGCGCGGTAGCGTGTTCGAGTGACTTGGACCTCGGCGGCGTAACGCATCATGCCTCCTACGCAAGGCCTCCCGATCCGGGAGTACATCCTCGTCGCCCTCACCGCGGCGGCCGTGACCTTCCTGCTCACCGGCGTCGTGCGCCGGGTCGCCATCCGGATCGGCGCGATCGCCAACCCGCGGGCCCGCGACGTCCACGTCACCCCGATCCCGCGGATGGGCGGCATCGGGATCTTCCTCGGCGTCGCCGCCGCGATGGGGCTCGCGCACCAGCTGCCCGCGCTGAGCCGCGGTTTCGACTTCTCCTTCGATTCGCTGGGCGTCCTGCTCGCCGCCGGGGTGATCTCCCTGATCGGCGCCCTCGACGACCGGTTCGAGCTGGACGCCTGGACGAAACTGGCCGGCCAGGTCATGTGCGCCGGGATCCTGGTGATCTTCGGTGTGCAGTGGGTGTCGTTCTGGGTGCCGTGGGGCGGCGGTGGCGAGTCCTTCGGCCAGGTGCTGGTGCTGGACAAGAACCAGGGCGCGCTGCTGACCGTCGTGCTGGTGGTCGTCATGGTCAACGCGATGAACTTCGTCGACGGCCTCGACGGGCTCGCCGGCGGCCTCGGCTTCATCGCCGCCGCGGCGACCTGTTCCTTCTCTCTCGGCCTGCTCGACTCCTCGGGTGGCGACGTCGGCGCGTACCCGCCCGCCCTCATCGCCGCCACGCTCGCCGGGGCCTGTCTCGGCTTCCTGCCGTACAACTTCCAGCCCGCGAAGATCTTCATGGGCGACTCGGGTTCGATGATGATCGGCCTCATGCTGGCGGGCGCGACGACGTCCGCGTCGGGCCGCGTGCCGTACCCGCAGTTCAGCGGAAAGGACGCACTCGCGTTGCTTTCGCCGCTTGTCGTGGTCGCCGCGGTGCTGTTCGTGCCGATGCTCGACCTGATCATGGCGGTCATCCGCCGCACCCGTCGCGGCGAGAGCCCGTTCGCCGCGGACAAGATGCACCTGCACCACCGCCTGCTGGAGATCGGCCACTCCCAGCGCCGCGCGGTGCTGCTCATCTACTTGTGGGCGGGCCTGCTCGCGTTCGGCGCGGTTTCGGTCACGCTGTTCGACAGCGCCGCGGTCTTCTGGATCGTCGGCTTCGGCTTCCTGCTGGCGACCCTGGTGTCGATCGTGCCCCGGCTGCGGTCCCGGAACCGGACTGCTTGAACGGCCGTATCGGTGCGGGCCTACACTGGCGGGCTGAGACGATCAGGGAGTTTTCTGTGAGCGAGACCGAGAAGACCGCCGAGACGGAGGAGAACCCTCACGCCAAGGTGGTCCTGCAGGCGGCCAACGCGATGACGAAGGCTTCCCTGAAGCTGGTTCCGCCCGCGGTGCTGATCTGCATTGTCGTCTTCACCATCCTCAATGGACTCCCGGGCCTGCTCGGCTCGGTCGTCGGCGGCGTGCTCGCCATCGTGTCCGCTCTCGCGACGCTGGGCCTGATGCGCTTCAGCGCCGGCATGGACCCGATGTTCGTGATGGTGATCGCTCTCGGTGGTTACGTGCTCAAGATCGTCCTCCTGTTCGGGGCGCTGACCCTGCTCCGTGGGGTCAGCTCGATCCACCCGATGGCCTTGGGCGTCACCATGATCGTCGCGATCCTGGTGGCCGCCGCGGTGGAGTTCGCGGCCTTCCGGAAGACCAAGATCCCGACGATCATCCCCGCCTCCCGCTGATTCGGAGGACCGAGGTCCTGACCTGGGGCGGGACCTAGGTCCTCGGCCGATCGGGGGCAATGTAGTACGCCTGTACGGCCCGCCGGTACCCCCTGATATGGTCCGCGTATGGGCGGCGGCCTCGGTCGCCGGCTCCTGATGACGAACCCCGAACAGCAGTGTGGCGACGGCGTTGAATCGTCCCTCTTACCCGCTGGTAGGCGTCTGTCTCCCGGGAGCACTGCATCGAGAATCCTCGTGTGCGGAACGTGAAGCCGTGTTCAGCACATCGTGGGGTGGCCGCCTCCGACGGCCCGATACGTGTCGGGTACGTTAAGTCCAGATCGTGACGATTCCCCCGGCGGAGTGAACGCCGGCCGGGAGAACCGGAAGGAGCCCAGTGGGCGCGCTGGTACTAGCCGAGGGTGCGGAGTTCGCGCCGCCTGGTGTCAAAGACTTCAACCTGCCGCCGTTGTTCGGCTCCGGCTATTGGTTGAGCTTCACCAAGCCGATGCTGCTGGTGGTCATCTCACTGATCATCATCGTCACCTACTTCATGGTGACGTCGCGCCGCCTCAAGGTCGTTCCCGGCAAGGGACAGTTCATCGCCGAAAGCATTTACAACTTCGGCCGCAACAACATCGCGCGTGAGCAGATCGGATCGGCCGACTTCAAGCCGTTCATTCCGCTGATCCTGGGGCTGTTCAGCTTCGTGCTGGTGAACAACCTCTTCGGAATCATCCCGTTCTTCCAGTTCCCGACCATGGCGCGAATCGGCTTCCCGGTCGCCCTCGCGTTCCTTGTCGTTTACCCGGTGTACCACTACGTCGGGTTCAAGCGCCACGGTTTCAAGGGTTACCTCAAGAAGGAACTGGCTCCGGCGGGTATTCCCGGATTCGTTCTGCCGCTGTACTCCACCATCGAGTTCGCGCAGAAGTTCTTCATCGCACCGGCCACCCTGGCCATCCGAGTCTTCGCGGCGATGTTCGCCGGGCACCTCATCATCATGGTCTTCACGCTCGGCGGGAGTTTCCTGCTGACCGAGGGCGAAGGCATCGTGAAGGTCGCGTCGCCGGTGGCGTTCCTCTTCGCCATCGCGATGACGTTCCTGGAGGCCTTCATCCAGATCCTGCAGGCGTACATCTTCGCGCTGCTGTCCGCAGGGTACATCGGCGCCGCGCTGGCGTCGGAGCACTGAGAAACACCAAAAGCCCCCGATCCGCGTGAGTCGCGCGGACCGAGTTTGAAGGGAAACGCACGTGAGCAACATCGTTCTTGCGCAGGCCGCCACCGAGGCCGTCAGCATCAACAAGGGTCTTGCCGCCATCGGTTACGGCCTCGGCGCGATCGGCCCCGGTATCGGTGTGGGTCTCATCTTCGCCGCGGTCATCAACGGAACCGCCCGTCAGCCGGAGGCCCAGGGCAAGCTGCAGGGCATCGCCTTCTCGACCTTCGTGCTGACCGAGGTGCTCGCGCTGATCGGTATCGTCATCTACTTCCTCGCCTCCGCCTAGGGCTGAGTTCCGCTCATCGCTTAAGGAGACGTTGTGCTGAAGACCGAATTGGTGTTGGCCGCCGAAGAGGCGCCCAACCCGATCGTGCCGCACGTTCCCGAGCTCATCCTCGGGTTCATCGCCTTCCTTCTGCTGCTGTTCGTTCTGAAGAAGTACGTGGTCCCTCGTTTCGAGGCGACCTACGAAGAGCGGACCAAGCTGATCGAGGGTGGCATCGAGCGGGCCGAGAAGGCTCAGGCCGAAGCCGAAGAAAACCTTGCGCAGTACAAGGCGCAGCTGGCGGAAGCCCGTTCCGAGGCCGCGAAGATCCGCGACGACGCCCGGCTCGAAGCCGAGCAGATCAAGGCGGAGCTGCGGGCCGAGGCGGAGTCCGAGTCCCAGCGCATCGTCGCCCAGGGCCAGGCTCAGCTGCAGGCCCAGAAGGCGCAGATCATCGCCGAACTGCGCGCCGAACTCGGCCGTAACTCCGTCGAGCTGGCCAGCCGCATCGTCGGCGAGTCGCTCGCGGACGACGCGCGCCGTCACGGCACCGTGGACCGGTTCCTGGCCGAATTGGAGACCGCAGGCGCCAACGGTGCCGGTCTCGGAGCGGGGAAGTAGACCAGAATGACGCTGCATGCTGCGAGCCGTGAAGCGCTCGACCTCGCCGAGAAGCGTCTCGGCGAGGTTCTGGCCGCCGCGGGTACGGACCCGGCGACGGTCGGCGACGAGTTGCTTTCGGTCGTCGCCCTGCTGGACCGGGAGATCGGCCTGCGCCGGGCCGTCGCCGACGGTTCGGCCTCGTCCGAAGCCCGGATCGGCCTCGCCCGCGGGATCCTCGCGGGCAAGGTTTCCGAGCCGGCCCTGCAGGTGCTCGACTCCGTGGCTGGCAGCCGCTGGTCGAGCCCGCGCGAACTGACCGACGGGCTCGAGGCCCTCGGCCGCTCGGCGCTGCTCACCAGTGCGGAGAAGTCCGGGAACATCGACGCTGTCGAAGACCAGCTGTTCCGGGTCAGTCGTATCGTCGCGGGTGAGCCGGAGCTCGAACGGGCACTGTCCGACCTGACCGCCCCCGCGGAGGCGAAGCGGACCCTGGTCCGCACCCTGTTCGCCGACAAGGTGGACGTGGTCACCAAGACCCTCGTCGAGCAGGTCGTCCTGCGCGCCAAGGGCCGTGGGGTCGGCAACGCCCTCGAAGAGCTGGTCCAGCTGGCCGCGGAACGCCGTGAACGTTCGGTCGCCCGGGTGACCAGCGCGAGCGCGCTGTCCGACGAACAGCAGGCCCGGCTGAGCGAGAAGCTCAACGCCCTTTACGGGCGGCAGCTCGCGCTGCACGTCGAGGTCGACCCGTCACTCGGCGGCGGACTCGTCGTCCGCGTCGGCGACGAGGTCATCGACGGCAGCACCGCGGGGCGGATCGACGCCCTGCGTCGCCGGTTGGCCGGCTGAACCCACAACAACGACTTTGCACACTGGCACGAACGAAGCGAGAGCGGGAACGAAATGGCGGAGCTGACGATCTCCTCGGATGAGATCCGTAGCGCGATCGAGAACTACGTCTCGAGTTACGCCCCGGACGTGAGCCGGGAAGAGGTCGGCGTCGTCGTCGACGCCGGTGACGGTATCGCCCACATCGAGGGTCTTCCCTCGGCGATGGCCAACGAACTGCTCGAGTTCCCCGGCGGGGTCCTCGGCGTGGCGCTGAACCTGGACGCGCGCTCCATCGGTGCCGCGATCCTCGGTGACTTCGAGACCGTCGTCGAAGGTCAGGAAGTCAAGCGGACCGGTCAGGTCCTCTCGGTTCCGGTCGGCGAGGGCTACCTCGGCCGGGTCGTGAACCCGCTGGGCGCCCCGATCGACGGCCTCGGCGAGATCGAGACCACCGACCGCCGCCCGCTGGAGGTCAAGGCCGCTTCGGTGGTCGAGCGCCAGCCGGTGTCGGAGCCGCTGCAGACCGGTATCACCGCGATCGACGCGATGACCCCGATCGGCCGTGGCCAGCGTCAGCTGATCATCGGTGACCGCAAGACCGGTAAGACGGCCGTCGCGGTGGACACGATCATCAACCAGAAGGCCAACTGGGAGACCGGCGACCCGAAGAAGCAGGTTCGCTGCATCTACGTCGCGGTCGGCCAGAAGGGCTCCACGATCGCCGCGGTGAAGAAGTCCCTCGAGGACGCCGGCGCGATGGAGTACACCACCATCGTCGCGGCCCCCGCGTCGGACTCCGCCGGCTTCAAGTGGATCGCGCCGTACACCGGCTCGGCCATCGGCCAGCACTGGATGTACGAGGGCAAGCACGTCCTCATCGTGTTCGACGACCTGACCAAGCAGGCCGACGCCTACCGCGCGATCTCGCTGCTGCTGCGTCGCCCGCCGGGCCGCGAAGCCTTCCCCGGCGACGTCTTCTACTTGCACTCCCGTCTCCTCGAGCGTTGCGCGAAGCTCTCGGACGAGCTGGGCGCGGGCTCGCTGACCGGTCTCCCGATCATCGAGACCAAGGCGAACGACGTGTCGGCCTACATCCCGACGAACGTCATTTCGATCACCGACGGTCAGTGCTTCTTCCAGTCGGACCTGTTCAACGCCGGTCAGCGCCCGGCCATCGACGTGGGTATCTCGGTTTCCCGCGTGGGTGGTGCCGCGCAGGTCAAGGCGATGAAGGACGTTTCGGGTTCGCTCCGTATCGACCTGTCGCAGTACCGCGAGCTGGAGGCCTTCGCGGCCTTCGCTTCGGACCTCGACGACGCGTCGAAGGCGCAGCTCGAGCGTGGTGCCCGCCTGTACGAGGTGCTCAAGCAGCCGCAGTACTCGCCGATCCCGGTCGAGGAGCAGGTCGTCACGGTGTACCTCGGCACGAACGGTCACTTCGACACCGTTCCGACCGAGGACGTGCGCCGCTTCCGCGACGAGTTCGTCGACTCCGCGCGTCGCAAGCACGGAGAGCTCCTCAAGGACATCCGCGAGTCGGGCAAGTTCTCCAAGGAGACCGCTTCCGGGCTGGTCGACGCGGTGAACGAGTTCAAGAAGGAGTTCACCACCTCCGAGGGCAAGAGCCTGGTCGAGGTCTCCGACGCGATGGACGCCGAGAAGGTCGGGCAGGAGACCGTCAAGGTCAACAAGCCCGCCCCGAAGAAGTGAGCTGATAGCTCATGGCCGCACAACTCCGAGAACTCCGGTCGCGTATCAAGGCGACCAAGTCCATCGGCAAGATCACCAAGGCGATGGAGCTCATCGCCACCGCGCGCATCACCAAGGCGCGGGCGAAGGTCGCGGCTTCCCGGCCGTACTCGGACGAGATCACGAACGTGCTCTCGGCCCTGGCCGGAGCCTCGGCGAACCTCGACCACCCGTTGCTGGTCGAGCGTCCGAACCCGAAGCGCGCGGCGGTCCTCGTGATCACCAGCGACAAGGGCCAGTGCGGTGGGTACAACTCCAACGTGCTGAAGGCGACCGAGGAGCTCCTCACGCTGCTGCGTGAGCAGGGCAAGGAGCCGGTGCTGTACGTGACCGGCAACAAGGGCTTGAGCTTCTACCGGTTCCGCGGGCGTGAGGTGGCCGAAAGCTGGACGGGCTTCTCCGACCAGCCCGGCTACGTCAACGCCGCGGAGGCCGGTGAGCTCATCGTCGAGTCGTTCCTGAACGGCGCCGACGACGAGGCAGGCAACGCCGACGGCATCCTGGGTGTCGACGAGATCCACGTCGTCTACACCGAGTTCGTCTCGATGCTCACCCAGCGTCCCGTCGCCAAGCGCGTCGCGCCGCTCGAGGTCGAGTACACCGAGGGCGAAGAGGAGAAGCCCGACAGCCTGCTCCCGAGCTACGAGTTCGAGCCCAGCGCCGAGAAGCTGCTCGCCGCGTTGCTGCCGAAGTACATCAACACGCGGCTCTTCGCGGCGATGCTCGAGTCGGCGGCGTCCGAACTCGCGGCCCGCCGCACCGCGATGAAGGCGGCGTCGGACAACGCGAACGAACTGGTGAACACGCTGACGCGGGAGGCGAACCAGGCCCGCCAGGCGCAGATCACCCAGGAGATCTCCGAAATCGTCGGTGGGGCGAACGCTCTCACCGCAGCAGGAAGTGATGACTGATGACCAGTACTGAAGCCCGTGCCAAGGGGCGCATCGTCTCGGTGACCGGCCCGGTCGTCGACGTCGAATTCCCGCGCGGTTCCGTTCCCGACCAGTTCAACGCGCTCAAGGTCGAAATCGAGTTCGAGCAGCTCCGCAAGACGGTGACGCTCGAGGTCGCCAGCCACCTCGGTGACAACCTCGTCCGCACCATTTCGCTCCAGCCGCAGGACGGCCTCGTCCGTGGCGCCGAGGTCACCGACACCGGCGGCCCCATCACGGTGCCGGTCGGCGACAAGGTCAAGGGCCACGTCTACAACGCGCTCGGCGAGTGCCTCGACGAGCCCGGCTACGGCGAGGACCTCGAGCGCTGGGGCATCCACCGCAACCCGCCCTCCTTCGACCAGCTCGAAGGCAAGACGGAGATGCTGGAGACCGGCCTCAAGGTCGTCGACCTGCTGACCCCGTACGTGCAGGGTGGCAAGATCGGCCTGTTCGGCGGTGCCGGCGTCGGCAAGACGGTGCTCATCAAGGAGATGATCACCCGTGTCGCCCGGAACTTCGGTGGTACCTCGGTGTTCGCCGGTGTCGGCGAGCGCACCCGTGAGGGCAACGACCTCTTCCTGGAGATGTCGGAGGACGGCGTCATCAACGACACCGCCCTCGTCTTCGGTCAGATGGACGAGCCGCCGGGCACCCGTATGCGGGTCGCGCTGTCCGCGCTGACCATGGCGGAGTACTTCCGCGATGTGCAGAACCAGGACGTGCTGCTCTTCATCGACAACATCTTCCGGTTCACCCAGGCCGGTTCCGAGGTGTCGACCCTGCTGGGCCGGATGCCTTCGGCCGTGGGTTACCAGCCGACGCTGGCCGACGAGATGGGTCAGCTCCAGGAGCGGATCACCTCGACCCGTGGTCGTTCGATCACCTCGATGCAGGCGATCTACGTCCCCGCGGACGACTACACCGACCCGGCCCCGGCGACGACGTTCGCCCACCTGGACGCCACCACGGAGCTTTCCCGTGGCGTGTTCCA
This sequence comes from Amycolatopsis coloradensis, assembly GCF_037997115.1. Taxonomy (NCBI): domain Bacteria; kingdom Bacillati; phylum Actinomycetota; class Actinomycetes; order Pseudonocardiales; family Pseudonocardiaceae; genus Amycolatopsis; species Amycolatopsis coloradensis. The sequence goes on along the minus strand of NZ_CP150484.1, from coordinate 7,566,634 downwards.
GAAGGGCATCTTCCCGGCGGTGGACCCGCTGGCGTCGACGTCGACCATTCTCGACCCGGCCATCGTCGGTGAGGACCACTACCGCGTGGCCTCCGAGGTCATCCGGATCCTGCAGAAGTACAAGGAGCTGCAGGACATCATCGCGATCCTCGGTATGGACGAGCTGTCGGAAGAGGACAAGCTCACCGTTCAGCGCGCGCGCCGCATCGAGCGGTTCCTGTCGCAGAACATGCTGGTCGCCGAGGCGTTCACCGGTCAGCCGGGCTCGACCGTGCCGCTGTCGGAGACCATCGAGTCCTTCGACCGCATCACCAAGGGCGACTTCGACCACTACCCGGAGCAGGCGTTCCTGGGTATCGGTGGCCTCGAAGACCTCGAGAAGAAGTACAAGGAAATCACCAAGAAGTGATGTTCCGATGAGCGGCGGGATCAGTGTCTACTGTGGACGCTGGTCCCGTCGTTCGCTTACCGGGATCATTGACTATTACACTCGGTGCCAGCACCTGAGGTGAAGGGAAGCTACGTGGCTGAGATTTCTGTCGAGCTGGTAGCCGTCGAGCGCCGTCTGTGGTCCGGTACCGCCACGTTCGTGGTGGCGCAGACCACCGAGGGCGAGATCGGCATCATGGCCGGTCACGAGCCGGTTCTGGGCCAGCTCGTCGAGGGTGGCGTCGTGAAGGTGACGACCACGGACGGCGAGACCGTGACCGCCGCGGTGCACGGCGGGTTCCTGTCGGTCACCGCGACCGGTGTGAGCATCCTCGCCGAAAGCGCGGAGCTTTCGGACGAGATCGACGTCGACGCGGCCAAGAAGGCGCTGACCGGCGAAGACGAGCAAGAGCGGGCTAGGGCGACCGCCCAGCTTCGCGCGGCCGGTCAGTCAGTCTGACCGGGCGAAGGACAGGGGCCGGGCCGTGGAAATCGCCGTGGGTGTTCTCGGGGCCCTGACCATCCTGGCCGTCGTCGTGGCCTGGTATTCGTTGCGGTGGGTCCGGATGCGCCGCGGTGGTGGCGTGAGTGTCGCCCTGCGGTGGCGTCCGGACGAGGCGCGGTCCAGCTGGCATCTGGGGCTGGGCCGCTACGAGGGCGACGAGTTCGTCTGGTTCCGGGTGTGGAGCCTGCGGACCGGCCCGGACCGGGTCTTCCAGCGGGCGAGTATGGAGATCGCGGACCGGCGCGATCCCTCCGGCACGGAGGCGTACGCCGTCCCCGAAGGTTCGATCGTCCTGCGGTGTGAGTCCGCCACGCAGGAGGCGATCGAGATCGCGATGGGGCCCGGTGCCCTCACCGGTTTCCTCTCCTGGCTGGAGTCGGCCCCGCCGGGCCGCCGTCTCCCACGCGCCTCCTGAGTTCCGCCTTCGATCACGCGAGTTCGCCGTTCGGGCACGCCGTATGCTCACGCCGTGACCATCGTCGACATCCCCGGTTCGAAGTCGATCACCGCCCGAGGCCTGTTCCTCGCGGCCGCCGCCCACGGGACGACCGTGCTGGGCAGGCCGCTGCGTTCGGATGACTCCGAGGGCTTCGCCGAAGGCCTTCTCAAGCTCGGCTACCAGGTCTCCCGCTCCGAGTCGGAGTGGACCATTTCCGGCAGGCCCGAGGGCCCAGCCGTCGACAGCGCCGACGTCTTTTGCCGCGACGGCGCCACCACCGCGCGTTTCCTGCCCGCGCTGGCCGCCGCCGGGCACGGCACCTTCCGCTTCGACGCCTCCGAGCAGATGCGCGCCCGGCCGCTGGGGCCGCTGACCGACGCGTTGCAGGAGCTGGGCGTCGACCTGACCTTCGAAGGCTCGCCGGGGCACCATCCGCTGGTCGTGCGGGCCGACGGGATCAAGGGCGGGGAGCTGACGCTGGACGCGGGGCTGTCCTCCCAGTTCCTGACCGCGTTGCTGCTGGTCGGGCCGCTGACGTCCGAGGGACTGCGGATCACCGTGACGGACCTCGTTTCGGTGCCCTACGTCGAGATCACCATCGCGATGATGCGGCGCTTCGGCGTCGAGGTCGTCCGGGACGGCGACACGTTCGTCGTGCCGCCCACGCCTTACCGGGCTTGCCACTACGAGATCGAGCCCGACGCGTCGACGTCCAGCTACTTCTTCGCGGCCGCCGCGCTGACCGGCAACTCGGTGACCGTGCCGGGCCTGGGTGACCGTGCCCTGCAGGGAGATCTGGCCTTCGTCGAAGTCTTGCGGCAGATGGGCGCGGACGTCGAGGTGGGCCCGGACGCCGTGACCGTGACCGGGACGGGCGGGCTGCGCGGCGTCACGGTGAACATGCGCGACATCTCCGACACCGTGCCGACGCTCGCGGCCATCGCGCCGTTCGCGGACGGGCCGGTGCGGATCGAGGACGTCTACAACACGCGGATCAAGGAATGCGACCGGCTCGCGGCATGCGAGGAGAACCTGCGCGCGATGGGTGTCTCGGTCGAGACGGGGCGGGACTGGATCGAGGTCCAGCCGGGTGTGCCGACGGGGACGCTGGTGAAGTGCCGGCGGGATCACCGGATCGCGATGTCGTTCAGCGTCACGGGGCTGCGGACGCCGGGGATCACGCTGGACGACCCGGGTTGCGTGAAGAAGACGTTCCCGGGTTTCCACGACGCTCTCGCTTCACTGCGGGCTTCCTGGGGCATTTAGTCCTCTGAACGCGCCCGCGGAAACATGGGATCATCACGAAGCGGCATTTCTACCGGCCTTCCGGTGAGCCGCGCGGCTATTCTCGGCATATGACTCAGAGCGAGGACACGAACCGCTGGAGCCACCTTCCCGAGCCCGTGTCCCTGGAGGACACGATCACGATGAAGGCGATCGACCCGGGCAAGGACGGCACGCCCGACGTCGACCTCGAGCGCTATTGGGCAGCACAGGAACAGGGCCGATTGTGAGCTGAAGGACGCTTTCCCCGCATCCGATGTGGGGAAAGCGTCCTTCACCGCTTCTTACGAGGGGAAAGTCCCCTTCAGCTCGCGCCGCCGGGCTGCCACAGGATGTCGCCGTCCGGATTCGCCAGCCGGGACAGGATGAACAGCAGATCCGAGAGCCGGTTCAGGTACTTGATCGCCAGCTGATTGGTCGTGGCCTGCTCGGCCTCGAAAAGCGTCCAGCCGGAACGCTCCGCCCGCCGCGCGACCGTGCGGGCCTGGTGCAGGAACGCCGCACCCGGGGTGCCACCCGGCAGGATGAACGACGTCAGCTTCGGCACTCGCTCGTTGAACTCGTCGCACCAGCCTTCCAGCCGCTCGATGTACCGCTCGGTGATCCGCAGCGGCTCGTACGGCGGGTTCTCCACGATCGGCGCGCACAGATCCGCGCCGACGTCGAAGAGATCGTTCTGCACCGCACGCAGCACCTGCGTGATCTCCTCGGGGAGACCACCCATCGCGAGCGCGAGCCCGATGACGGAGTTGGCTTCGTCGACGTCGGCGTACGCACCCAGCCGTGGCGATGTCTTCGGCACGCGGGAGCCGTCGCCGAGCGCCGTGGTGCCGTTGTCGCCGACCTTCGTGTACACGCGGTTGATGCGTACGACCATGAAGCCGACTCTACCGGCCCGGCGTAAGGCAAATCCGGGCGAGAGGGCATGATTGGCGCCCATGAGCGAGCACTTCGACGTGCACGGCGGAGCACGGCTGGTCGGCGAGGTCGACGTGGTCGGGGCCAAGAACAGCGTCCTGAAACTGATGGCCGCGGCCCTGCTGGCCGAGGGTACGACGACCATCACGAACTGCCCCCAGATCCTGGACGTCCCCCTGATGGGCGACGTCCTGCGCAGTGTCGGCTGCGACGTCGTCATCGACGGCGACACCGCCAAGATCACCACTCCGGCAGAGCTGTCGCACCGGGCCGATTCGGCCGCGATGGGCAAGCTGCGCGCGTCGGTGTGCGTGCTGGGTCCGCTGGTCGGACGGCTCAAGCAGGCCGTCGTCGCGCTGCCGGGCGGTGACGCCATCGGTTCCCGTCCGCTGGACATGCACCAGAACGGACTGCGCAAGCTGGGCGCCACCAGCACCATCGAGCACGGCTGTGTCGTGGCGAAGGCCGACGGGCTGCGCGGCGCGCAGATCTGGCTGGACTTCCCGAGTGTCGGCGCCACCGAGAACATCCTGATGGCCGCTGTGCTCGCCGAGGGCACCACGGTCATCGACAACGCCGCGCGTGAGCCCGAGATCGTCGACATCTGCACGATGCTGATCGAGATGGGCGCGAAGGTCGAAGGCGCGGGCACCTCGACCCTCACCGTCGAGGGCGTCGAGAAGCTGCACCCCACCGAGCACCGCGTGATCGGCGACCGGATCGTCGGTGCGACCTGGGCGTTCGCCGCCGCGATGACCAGGGGCGACCTGACCGTCCGCGGCGTCAACCCGCACTACCTCGACCTGGTCCTCGACAAGCTCCGCCTGGCGGGCGCCGAGGTCGAGACGTTCGACGACAAGGGTTTCCGCATCGTCCAGAACGAGCGCCCGAAGGCCGTCGACTGGGTGACGCTGCCGTACCCCGGTTTCGCGACCGACCTGCAGCCGTTCGCGGTGGCGCTGTCCGCGGTCTCCGAAGGCACGTCGATGATCACGGAGAACATCTACGAGGCCCGGTTCCGGTTCATCGAAGAGATGATGCGGCTTTCCGGCGACGCGCGTACCGATGGCCACCACGCCGTCGTGCGCGGCGTGGAGAAGCTCTCGAGTGCTCCGGTGTGGGCCGCGGACATCCGCGCCGGTGCCGGGCTGGTGCTGGCCGGGCTGTGCGCGGACGGCGTCACCGAGGTCTGGGACGTCTTCCACATCGACCGCGGTTACCCGCACTTCGTGGAGAACCTGAACCGGCTCGGTGCCAGGATCGAGCGCGTGGCCGGGGAGCCTGACCGGGCTTGATCAGGGCAGGGCGACGAACGGCGCGAGGAAGTCACGCGACGTCGGTGAGTCCAGCCGGTAGGTGACGTTGGTGGCGTAGCAGGGTCCGTCGCCGGTGATGGTCGTCGACACCAGGACGCGCTCGCCGCCGATGGTGGCGAAGTTCGGCCCGCCGGAGTCGCCGTAACAGGCGCCGCCGTTGCCCTGGGGCGCCGTCATCGCCAGCCGCACCCACGTGTTGTTCAGCGCGTTGAAGGTGACCGGCGCCTTCATCCGGACTCCGCCGCCCGGATGGGTGTGCCCGCCCGGCGCGTTCACGGCCTCCTGCGTGCCGTAGCCGGCGACCACGAACGGCGTCGAGTTCAGCGCTTGCGGCCCGAGCGCGTCGAGCTGGCCGGCGCTCGGCAGCGTGGCGGGAGTGAAGGTCCAGCGCGCGGAGACCTGCTTCGCGGGCACCTGGACGACGGCGATGTCGTGCGAGTCGGCCGAGTTGCCGGGGTACCCGGGCTCGTTGTGCGCGACCCCTTCCACCGCGACGGCCTTGGCGATCGCCGCCGGGTCGCCGGGGTACTTCTTCGCCGCCGCGTCGAGACCCGCTTGCACGTCCTGGTCGAGCGAGACGAAGAACCGCACGTTGGCGGGCCAATCGGTGGTGCAGTGCGCGGCGGTGAGGAAGGTGTCGGCGTCGACCATCGTGCCCGAGCACACCCAGTCGACCCGGTCGGGGGTGGCGGGGTCGCCGTCGTTGTCCCAGGTCGCGACGAGGGCACCGACCTCGGTGCGCTCCGGTGCGGGCGTGGCGTTGTAGGAGTTGATCGCGGGCGCGGCGGTGGCGCCGCCCAGCAGCAGGGCGGCGGCCATCGCCGCGACGGCGGCGGCGGGGGTGAACCTCACGAAGGGCCTCCTCGTCTCGTGCTTCTGGAGACGGGATTCAACGTGGTGGACGCGGGAAAGTCATCCGCCGAAAGTAGTCACGCGTCCCTGCGCCGCCGGGTCCCCGTGTACAGCGCGGCACCCGCGGCCAGCGAACCCAGCCCGGTCAGCAACACGGGTTCGAGATCGAAACCGGTCTTGGCCAGCGAAGGGGGACTCGCGACCGCGTTGACCGCGCTGGCGGCGCGAGGTGCGACGGCCGCGGTGTGGGCCGCCGCCGGCACGACCGCGGGACGAACGACCTCGCCGTGCGGTCCCCCGCGCGGGGGAGTCTCGGCCGGAGGGTTCGTGGCGGGCGGTGTCCGGTCCGGCACGCAGGCGGTGTGCGCGGGATTGCCGCGCCCGACGCCGTGGTTGCGGTCGCATTCGTAACCCGCGTTGGCGTCCGAGCCGCCGGGCAGCTGTCCGGGCGGGTTCTTGTTGTCGGCCTTGCCGACGCAGCCGGCGCAGGGCTTCCCAGCGGCTTCACCGCCGCCGTTGCCGTTGGCCGACGGCGAACCGTCGCGTGTGGAGTCATAGGGCCCGTGCTTGTTGGCGCCGCGCCCGGAGAAGTCCGCTTTGGACGGAGGCCGCGGTTTGGTGGTGTCCTGGGCGCGTCCCGGCGGTGTGCCGCCGTTGCCGCGCTCGCCGGCCTCGGCCGGGGCCGCGCCGAGGAGAATGAGGGAGAAGGCGGCTCCGGCGAGAACGCCGTAGGTCTTCTTGTTCATCGAAGCCTCCTAAGGTCGCGCCATTGCGACATCCGGAGTATCGCGTAAACGACCGAAGGGGTTACTCGAGGACGAGAGCGGCGCCGAAGCCGACCAGCGCGGTCCCGGTGACGCCGTCGAGCGCGCGCCGGACCTTGCGGCGCTCCAGCCAAGCCCGCACGCGGTGCACGAAGAACAACAGCGTCAGCAGCCAGACCGCGCCCAGCACCGCGACGGTGTAGGCGAGCAGTAGCGCGTGCCACGCCGACGTCGTCACGGGGTCGAGGAACTGCGGCAGCACCGACAGGTACAGCACGAGCACCTTCGGGTTGGTGATGTTGGAAAGGAAGCCCTCACGGAAGCGGCGGAACCCGCTCGATCGTTGCTGCTTCACCGCCGCGACACCGGAGTAGTCACCTCGCCACGCGCCGCGCAGTGCCTGGAAACCGAGGAAGACCAGGTAGGCGGCACCGACCCATTTGAGCGTCACGAACACCGGCTGCGACTGCGCGATGACGACGCCGAGGCCGAGCGCGGCGGCGGTGCCCTGGACGGCGTTGGCCACGAAGATCCCGGCCGTGGCGAGGAACCCGCCGCGGGTGCCGCCGGAGAGCGAGTTCTTGAGCATCACCATCGTGTCCGGCCCCGGCGCGAGGACGATCAGGACGACGATGACCAGATAGCTGCTGTACGAACTCCACGTCACGGTCACCCACGCTAGACGCCGGGCACGGGCGAGTCTCGCGGATTTCGGTCACACTCACGACCCACCCGCGCCGACGACTCGGATAGGTCCGTTCGGCCCGGAATTTCACCGACGAACGGACACTGTCGCCCGCCCCCCGGACGGGTAGCATGCCGTGGCATGCATGAGGGGCAGATCGACCTCCTTCCGGGCGAACGGGTCATCTGGGCCGGGCAGCCGGTGCGCAGGCCCCTCTTCAATCCCGGTGACCGGTTCAACCTCCCCGTCGGACTGCTCTGGCTCGGTGGCGTCACGGCGTTCTTCGCCGCCAACCACGACACGGCGTTCCACATGGCCGTGTGGGTCGTGCTCACCGCCGCGGGCGTCTTCCATCTCGCCGGCAGGCCCCTGATCCGCTACCTCAGGCTTGCTTCGACGACTTATGCCGTCACGGACGGCAGGGTCATCGCGACCAGTTCGCTCGTCCGCCGCAAGGAGGAGTCCGCGGCGCTGGCCGGACTGGCGGATCCCGTCGTCACGCCCGGGCCGGGCAAGACCGGGACGATCACTTTCGGCAGGCTCGGCGTGCTGGCGTGGGCGTCGGCGAACTTCGGCGCGGGTACCGGGAAGGACCGCGAGCCGCCGGTCATCCTCGTGGGTGTCAGTGACGTGGCGAAAGTACGCGAGAAGCTCGCGAAAGCCGTCGACGAGGCACGACAGCGCCAGCGATCGATGGCCGGAGAATGACCCGACTGTGTCCGATTCAGCCGCCTGAGAATGACCCGACTGTGTCCGATTCAACTGCGCGACTGATGTTACCGGCCGGTACACTCGGGCGGTCGTCCAGCGCCGGAGGTGCACCGTGCCCTATCCCACGGACCGTGAACGGGACCGCCCCTGGGTGATGCGGACCTACGCGGGCCACTCGTCCGCGGCCGCGTCCAACGAGCTGTACCGCCGTAACCTCGCGAAGGGGCAGACCGGCCTCTCGGTCGCCTTCGATCTGCCGACGCAGACCGGCTACGACCCGGATCACCAGCTGTCCAAGGGCGAGGTCGGCAAGGTCGGCGTCCCGGTTTCGCATATCGGCGACATGCGGCGCCTCTTCGACGGCATCCCGCTCGCCGAGGCCAACACCTCGATGACGATCAACGCGCCCGCCATGTGGCTGCTGGCGCTCTACGTCTCCGTCGCGCGCGAGCAGGCCGAAGCCGAGGGCCGTGACGTGGACGAGGTGCTGGCCAAGCTCACCGGCACCACGCAGAACGACATCATCAAGGAATACCTCTCCCGAGGTACCTACATCTTCCCGCCGGGCCCGAGCCTCCGCCTGATCACCGACATGATCGCGTGGACCGTGCACCATGTACCGAAGTGGAACCCGATCAACATCTGCAGCTATCACCTGCAGGAAGCCGGCGCGACGCCGACGCAAGAGGTCGCGTACGCGTTGTGCACCGCCATCGCCGTCCTCGACGCGGTCCGCGACTCCGGACAGGTCGAACAGGACGACATGGCCAAGGTGGTCGCGCGGATCTCGTTCTTCGTCAACGCCGGCGTGCGGTTCGTCGAAGAGATGTCGAAGATGCGCGCGTTCACCGCGCTCTGGGACGAGATCACCCGGGATCGTTACGGCGTCACGGATCCCAAGGCGCGACGGCTGCGCTACGGCGTGCAGGTCAACTCGCTGGGCCTGACCGAGGCGCAGCCCGAGAACAACGTCCAGCGCATCGTGCTGGAGATGCTCGCGGTCTCGCTTTCCCGCGGCGCCAGGGCGCGCGCGATCCAGCTGCCCGCGTGGAACGAGGCGCTCGGCCTGCCCCGGCCGTGGGATCAGCAGTGGGCGCTGCGGATGCAGCAGGTGCTCGCGTTCGAGACCGACCTGCTGGAGTACGAGGACATCTTCGACGGCTCGCACGTCATCCAGGCCAAGGTCGACGAGATCATGACGGGCGCGCGCGAGGAGATCGCGCGCGTGCAGGATCTCGGCGGCGCGGTGGCGGCCGTCGAGAGCGGCTACATGAAGTCCCAGCTTGTCGCCTCGCTCGCGGAGTACCGGCGGGGTATGGAGAACGGCGAGCGGATCCTGGTCGGGGTCAACAAGTTCGAGACCACCGAGCCGTCCCCGCTGCAAGCCGAAGGGGCCAAGGCGATCGAAACGATCGACCCCGCCGTCGAGAAGCAGGCGGTCACCGCGATCGAGGAATGGCGGACGCACCGCGACAACGCGGCCGCCGAGTCGGCGCTGGAGAAGCTGAAGGCCATCGCGAAGACGTCGGAGAACCTGTTCGAGGCCACGATCGAGTGTGCCCGTGCCGGGGTCACCACCGGCGAATGGTCGGGCGCGCTGCGCGAGGTGTTCGGCGAATACCGCGCTCCCACCGGGGTTTCCGCGTCGGCGGCCGCGGGTGAGGGCAACGAGGAGATCCGCCGGGTCCGCGAGCGGGTCAAGGCGACGAACACCGAGATCGGCGAGCGGCTGCGGATCCTGGTCGGCAAACCCGGCCTCGACGGGCATTCCAACGGCGCCGAGCAGGTGGCCGTGCGGGCGCGTGACGTCGGTTTCGAGGTGGTGTACCAGGGCATCCGGCTCACCCCGGAGCAGATCGTCGCGGCCGCCGTCCAGGAGGGCGTGCACGTCGTCGGGCTTTCGGTGCTCTCTGGTTCGCATCTCGAGGTCGTGCCGCAGGTGGTGGACGGCTTGCGGGCCGCGGGCGCGGGCGACATCCCGGTCATCGTCGGCGGCATCATCCCGCCGGACGACGAGAAGCTCCTTCTGGAGCGGGGGATCGCGAAAGTGTTCACGCCGAAGGACTACGAACTCACCGACATCATGGACGGGATTGTCGGATTGGTACGGGAGCGCCACGGTCTGAGCACCTAAAGTCACCGTAAATCTCGGTACCGTAACAGCGGGTGGTTCGTCACCCGCTCACACTGCTCACGCCTGGGTACCCACCTACGTTTCGATTAAACCGATTAATCGAAAAGAGGTGCCGCGATGGTGCACGGCGAATGGTCGAGGCGGGAGTTCTTCCGGCGGTCAGCGGTTCTGGGTGCGGTGACGATCGGTGGTCCGGTGCTGCTGTCCGCGTGCACGTCTACGTCCTCCGGGGACGCGCTGCAGGCGGCCAAGGACGCGAAGAAGATCAAGATCGGGATCGCGAACGAAGCGCCGTACGGCTTCACGGACCAGAGCGGCAAGGTCACCGGCGAGGCGCCCGAGGTCGCCCGCGCCGTCTTCAAGGCCATGGGCATCGACAACGTGGAAGCCGAAGCGGTCTCCTTCGACCAGCTGATCCCCGCGCTCAACGCCAGGAAGTACGACGTCGTCGCGGCCGGGATGAACATCAAGAAGGAACGGTGCGACGCGGCGGCCTTCTCGATCCCCGACTACTCGGCGCTGACCGCTTTGCTGGTACCCAAGGGAAATCCGCAGCAGGTGCTGAAGTTCGAGGACATCGCGGCCAAGAAGGTCAAGGTCGCCGTGCTCTCGGCGGCCGTGGAAAAGGGGTACGCCACCGACTCCGGCGTCGTCGAGGACCAGATCGTCACCCTCGATTCGCAGGACAACATGCTCCGCGCGGTCACCGACGGCCGCGTCTACTGCGCCGCGCTCACCGACATTTCCCTCAAGGACGTCCTGGCGAAGAGCCCCGGCGCGGCGGCCGAGGTCACGCCCGGCTTCGCACCGGTCAAGGACGGCAAGCCGGTCGTGTCCGCGGGTGCCTTCGTCTTCCGCAAGGACGACAACCCGTTGCGTGAGGCGTTCAACGCCGAACTCAAGAAGCTGCACGACAGCGGCGAATGGACCAAGATCGTGACGCCGTTCGGCTTCTCGGCGGACAACCTGCCGAAGGCCGACGTCACCACCGAGAAACTCTGCGCGGTGTGACGGGGCGAACCACATGTCCTCGTCGGTATCGCATATCATCACGTCCGTCCTCAGTGGACTGACCGCGACCGTTGTCGCCGCCGTCGGCGGGATCGCGCTCACCGTGGTGCTCTCGCTGGCCGCCGGGCTCGCGCTGGGATCGCCGTCCCGGACGGTGCGGGGGATTTCCCGTGTGTACGTCGAGATCTTCCGCGGCACCTCGGAAGTCGTCCAGCTGTTCTGGCTGTACTTCGTGCTCCCGGTGCTGGTCGGCTTCCAGCTGGTGCCGATGTTCGCCGGGATCCTGGTGCTGGGGCTCAACCACGGGGCCTACGGCGCGGAGATCGTCCGCGGCGCGGTGAATTCGGTCCCGCGCGCGCAGTTCGAGGGCGCCGTCGCGCTCAACCTGAGCCCGGCCCAGCGGATGCGGCGGGTGATCCTGCCACAGGCGTTCGCGGAAATGCTGCCACCGTTCAACAATCTCTTCATCCAGTTGCTGAAGAGCACCGCGCTGCTGTCGTTCATCGCCGTCCCGGAGATGGCGCGGCAAGGTGAACTTTTGCGGCCGGTGTTCGGCGCCGAGCTCGGCTGGATCTACGGCACCGAACTCGTGCTCTACCTCCTGCTCGCGTTGCTGATCACCAGCGGGATGCGGCTGCTGGAACGGATCGCCGCGCGGCGTCTCGGCCGGGCCCCGGCCAAGATGACGGCCACCGCGGGAGGTGTGTGATGGATTGGAGCTGGGAATCCGCCGCGAAATCGGTTCCCCTTCTGCTGGAAGGGCTTCTCGTCACCGTCGAGATCACCTTGCTGGCCTCGGTGGTCGCGTACGCGCTCGGCCTGGTGTTCGCGCTGATCCGCCGGACGGGGATTCCCGTGTTGTCCCAGGCGGTTCTGCTGTTCATCGAGTTCGTCCGCAGCACGCCCTTGCTGATCCAGGTGTTCGTGCTCTACTACGTGATCCAGCCGGTGGGTGGCATGACCTTGTCCCCGTTCGCCACCGGCGTCATCGCGCTCGGCGTGCATTACGCGACGTACGCGGCCGAGGTCTACCGTGCCGGGATCGAGGCTGTCCCGAAAGGACAGTGGGAGGCCGCGACCGCGCTGAACCTCCCGAGGTCGCGGGTGTGGACCGCGGTCGTCCTGCCGCAGGCGGTGCCGCGGGTGCTGCCCGCGCTCGGCAACTACACGATCTCGATGTTCAAGGAAACGCCGTTGCTGCTGGCGATCGGCGTCGTCGACGTCCTGGCGAGGGCGAAGGAGGTCGGCGCCGACACGTTCCGCGTCGTCGAGCCGTACACCCTGGCCGGGGTGCTGTTCCTGCTGGTGAGCCTGCCGGCTTCGATTCTGGTGAGAAGGTTGGAGCGACGTGCCGCCCACAGTTGATTCCCCGATGATCAGGTTCTCGCAGGTGGTCAAGTCCTATGGAGACCACGTCGTGCTGCGCGACCTCGATTTCACCGTCGCGCCGGGGGAGTTCGTCTCGCTGATCGGGCCGAGCGGGTCCGGGAAGACGACGATCCTGCGGCTGCTGATGACACTGGAGAAGGTCGACGGTGGCACCATCGAGGTCTGCGGCGACTATCTGAGCCATATGAAGCGCGGCGAGAAACTGGTACCCGCGGACGAGAAGTACCTGCGGGAGGCGCGCAAGCGGATCGGCATGGTGTTCCAGCAGTTCAACCTGTTCCCCAACATGAACGTGCTGCGCAACATCACCGAGGCGCCGATCCATTCGCTCGGCGTCGCCAGGGACGAGGCCGAGGCGCGGGCCGCCGAACTGCTGGAAATGGTGGGGCTCACGGACAAGAAGGACGCGCACCCCACCCGGCTTTCCGGTGGCCAGCAGCAGCGCGTCGCGATCGCCCGCGCGCTCGCGATGCGGCCGGACGTGCTGCTGCTGGACGAGGTGACGTCGGCGCTCGACCCGGAACTGGTCGCCGACGTCCTGCGCGTGCTACGCGAGATCGCGACGTCCACCGACATCACGATCCTCTGTGTCACGCACGAAATGCAGTTCGCGCGGGACGTCTCGGATCGGGTGATGATGTTCGACCAGGGGCAGGTGCTGGAGGACGCCACGCCCGACAAGCTGTTCAACGACCCGGAGCACGACCGGACGCGGCGGTTCCTCAAGGCGGTCATCGACCGGGCGTGAGGGGCGGCCGGGAGGGGCAGCTGCGGGAGGGCCTCGGTACAGGGGGTCGTGAGTGGTAAGTGTCGTTAGAACGACACTTACCACTCACGACCACCCCGCCCCATCCCGGTCCGCCGGTCTCAAAGCCTCCCGAGGATCTCCTTCGTCGAGGTGACCGTGGCGAACCCGCCCCCGTGCAGGTTCGTCGCGGTCGCCTTGGAGAGCTCGTCCGCGGTCAGGACGCTGCCGTCCGGCCCGGCGAGGTCGAAGGTGAAGGTGGCGTCGAGCGCGAAAGTCACGTCGTAGCCGAGGTTCCCGCCGACGCGCGCGGTGGTCTCGCAGCAGAAGTTCGTCTGGATCCCGGCGAGCACGAACGACGTGATGCCGCGAGTCTTCAGCCAGCCGTCGAGATCGACGTCGCCGTGGAAGGCCGAGTTGACCTTCTTGCCGAACACCAGGTCCGCGCGCACGCCGTCGAGTTCGGGCTTGAAGTGGTTGCCCTCCTGCCCCGGCCGCAGCGACGAGCCGGGTTTCACGGAGTCGTGGTGCACCAGCACGATCGGCAGCCCGCGCTCCTGGTAGGCGTCGACGAGCGCCTTGATGTTGGCCTCCGCGCCGGGGTTGTTGCGCGGGCCCCAGACGGGCTTGTCGAAGCCGCGCTGGACGTCGATCACGATCAAGGCCTTGTTCTCAGTAGTCATGGCTTCGAGTTTCACGCGTTCCGCCGTCGCCGGGGAGTGGCAGAAGAAGCGCGATGCGGTACTTTCCTGCCATGCGAACCGTGGGTGTGCTCCTCCTGCCGGGCAGCCGGTCCTTCGATCTGGGTGTGATCGGCGAGGTCTGGGGCGTGGACCGGACCGACAGCGGTATCGGTCCCTTCGAGGTCCGGCTCTGCGCGTCCGGCCGCGGCTCGATCGCCGTCCATCCGTTCGGCCGGATCGAGGCCACCCATGGGCTGAGCGGGCTGGCGGGCTGTGATCTCGTCCTCGTGCCCGGCCGGGTGGATCCGCACGCCGGGGTGCCCGCGGCCGCCGTCGCCTCGCTGCGCAAGGCGCACCGGGCGGGGATCACCGTGGCGTCGCTGTGCTCCGGGGCCTTCACGCTCGCCGCGGCCGGGTTGCTCGACGGCCGGTCCGTCACCACGCACTGGCGGCTGCTGGACGACCTCGAAGCCGCCGCTCGCGACGCCGTCGTCCAGCGGGACGTCCTGTTCACCGACGAGGGCGACGTCCTGACCTCCGCCGGGGTGGTCGGCGGGCTGGATCTCTGCCTGCATCTGGTGCGCCGCGAGCACGGCGCCGAGGTCGCCGCCGCTCTCGCCCGGCGGCTGGTGATGCCGCCCGCGAGGGAAGGCGGCCAGCGGCAGTTCGTCGACAACCCGTTGCCGCCCAAGCCGTCGAGGCCGAGCGTGTCGTCCACAATGGACTGGGCGCTGGAGCGGATCGCCGACGACATCGGCGTCGACGACCTCGTCGGTCACGCCGGGCTGAGCGAGCGGACCTTCCACCGCGAGTTCGCGGCGGCCACCGGCGTGACACCGGGCCGGTGGCTGCGCGCGCAGCGGGTGCGGCTCGCGCGGCGGCTGCTGGAGACCACCGAGCTCCCGGTCGAGCGGGTCGCGCAGCGTTCCGGCCTCGGCACCGCCGCCAACCTGCGGCGAAGGCTCCGTGCCGACGTCGGTGTCGGGCCCGATTCGTATCGCCGGACGTTCCGGTCGGTTACCGTCGAAGCATGGCCGAGTACGAGCACATCCTCGTGAAGCGGGACGGCGACACCGTCACGATCACCATGAACCGCGCCGCGCGGCGGAACTCGCTGTCGGCGGACCACCTCGCCGAGCTGCTCGCGGCGTTCCGCGAGGCCGGGGACACCGACGCCACCGGGATCGTCCTGGCGGGCGCCGGGCCGGTGTTCTCGGCGGGACACGACTTCGGCGACGTCGCCGCGCGCGACCTGATGGGCGTGCGCGAGCTGCTGCGGCTGTGCACGGAGCTGATGGGCACGATGCAGTCCGTCCCGCAGGTCGTCGTCGCGCGGGTGCACGGGCTCGCGACCGCGGCGGGCTGCCAGCTGGTGGCCTCGTGCGACCTCGCCGTCGCCGCGGAGTCCGCCGGTTTCGCCCTTCCCGGTGGCAAGGGCGGCTGGTTCTGCCACACGCCCGCGGTACCGGTGGCGCGCGCGATCGGGCGGAAACGCCTGATGGAGCTGGCGCTCACCGGCGACGTCGTCGACGCCGCGACCGCACTGGACTGGGGCCTGGTGAACCGCGTCGTGCCGGACGACTCGCTGGACGAAGCCGTCGCTTCGCTGCTCGGTCGTGCGACGCGAGGGAGCCGGGCCGGCAAGGCGATGGGCAAGCAGACCCTCTACGCACAGCTGGACCGGCCCGAGGCCGACGCCTACGCGCTGGCGCTGGAGGTGATGGCTTCGGCTTCGCAGCTGCCCGGCGCACGTGAGGGGATGGCGGCCTTCCTGGAGAAGCGTTCCCCGGTGTGGCCCGACTGAGCGGGTTCAAAGCGTGCGTTCGCGCATGAGCAGAAGCGTGTAGGCGGCCAGCGTCTGTGCGTCGGTGATGTCTCCCGAAGCGATCATCTTCTCGAACTCCCCGCGTTCGATCCATGCCGTCCGCATGTCCTGCTCCTCGACCTCGCGCTGGGCTTCACCCTGCGTGAGATCGGTGGCGAGGAACACGTGCCCGCGCTGGCTCGAAAACCCGGGCGCGACGTCGGTCAGGCCGAGGTCGGCCATCGAGCCCGCGATCAGCCCGGTCTCCTCCCGCAGTTCGCGGGCGGCGAGTTCGAGCGGCGGGACGTCGGCCAGCTCGGGCGCGGTGCCCATCGGGAACTCCCAGCGTCGCATCCCGACCGGGTAGCGGAACTGTTCGACCAGGTGAAACCGGGCACCGTCGAACGGGATCACCACGGCACAGGCGGGTTTGTCGACGACGGCGTAGATCCCCTCGGAACCGTCGAGCCGCCGGATGGCGTCCTCGCGCAGGGTCATCCAGTTGTTCCGGTACACCTCGCGGGAGCTGACACGCTGAACGGGGTCCATGCGCACAGTATCGCCGTGCTTGTCCTACCCTCGCGGGGTGCGCCTTGTGATCGCTCGCTGCCAGGTCGACTACGCCGGCCGTCTGACCGCCCATCTGCCGATGGCCACCCGGCTGCTGCTCGTGAAGGCCGACGGCTCGGTGTCCGTGCACTCGGACGACCGCGCCTACAAGCCGCTGAACTGGATGAGCCCGCCGTGCTGGCTGATCGAGGACGGCAAGCTGTGGATCGTCGAGAACAAGCAGGGGGAGAAGCTCGTCATCACGATCGACGAGATCTTCCACGACCACCCCCAGGAACTCGGCGCGGAACCGGGACTGCAGAAGGACGGCGTCGAGGCGCACCTTCAGGAACTGCTCGCCGAGCACATCAAGACCCTCGGTGAGGGCTACACCCTGGTGCGCCGGGAGTTCCCGACCGCGATCGGGCCGGTCGACATCATGGCCCGCGACGCCGACGGGGCCAGTGTCGCCGTCGAGATCAAACGGCGCGGCGAGATCGACGGTGTCGAGCAGCTGACGCGATACCTCGAACTGCTCAACCGCGACCCGCTGCTGGCGCCCGTGCAGGGCGTCTTCGCGGCGCAGATCATCAAGCCGCAGGCGCGAGTGCTGGCCGAGGACCGGGGGATCCGGTGCCTCACGCTGGACTACGACGCGTTGCGCGGCATCGAGTCGGACGAGTTCCGCCTCTTCTGAGCCTTCATGTACCAGGGGTCGCCGCCTGATCTCAGCGATCACCAGCAGGTGTGCCCGCCAGGGTGGGTTTCGGAATAGCGCTTGATCGCTGTGCAGTTGCCTAAGTAGGAGCTGTAGTCGTCGAGACTGCCGAGGACTCCGTCCGGTGAAGGTTCGGCATAGACGCCGGGGGCAAGCATCACCATCTTGTCGCCCTCGACGCACTCGTGCTTGTGCTGGTCGGCGGGGTCGCCGCCATGGAGGTTGTCGTCGATGACGGCGGCGAGCTTGTCGCCACCGTCGCGGCTGTGGGGCTCTCCGTGCATGCCGCCGAGAACCCCCCGAGCAGAACCACTGTGAAGATCATCGCGACGCGCTTCATGGAGCGAAGTCGGGCACGGTCCACCGCGTGTTACCTGACTCGCTGCCACTGCGGACACTGAACAGCCGATATCGAATCGAGTCCTCGGATTCGTATCTGCATTCTTTCTCGCGACACGGAATGCCCGAAAGGGCGGCGGGAAATTAACGAACTCGCGTTCTTCCGCAAAAGAACCAGCTGTTTCCGGGTCATTCGGGTGAATGCTGGATTGACCGGTCTCGCGCTGTGTCACACTCGATTTCCGCGAGGGGTACCGCCGACATACGGCGGTCGTGGGCGCAGAGGTGAAGTGTCATGGCTGATTCTCCGAAGTGTGTCGATCTGGTGCTGGAAGGCGGCGGCGTCAAAGGCATCGGGTTGCTGGGCGCGGTGCTGGAGTTGCACGAAGCCGGTTATTCGTTTCCCCGGATCGCCGGGACGAGCGCCGGTGCGATCGTGGCGACACTGGTCGCCGCTTATCAGAAGGCCGGGAAGGATCTCGGCGGCCTGGAAGCGGTGATGAACGACCTGGACTGCCGCCGTTTCCAGGATCAGTCCCTGCTCGACAAGGTCGCCGGCCCGGTCGGTGACGGCATCGATCTGCTCCTGCACTAC
Organism: Amycolatopsis coloradensis; assembly: GCF_037997115.1. Classification (NCBI taxonomy): domain Bacteria; kingdom Bacillati; phylum Actinomycetota; class Actinomycetes; order Pseudonocardiales; family Pseudonocardiaceae; genus Amycolatopsis; species Amycolatopsis coloradensis. The sequence continues at coordinate 7,548,764 of NZ_CP150484.1, read as the reverse complement.
GGGATGCACTCCGGTGATTATCTCGCGGAATGGCTCACGCCGTTGCTGGAAGAGGTCGGCGTGCGCACTTTCGCCGATCTCGCCATCGATGATCCGGAAAGTACTTTGCTTCCGTACCAACGGTATTCCCTTGTCGTCCACGTCAGCGACCTGACCCGCCGCGTACTCGTCCGGTTGCCTTGGGATTATTCCCAGTACGGCCGTGATCCCGGTGCGGAGAAGATCGTCGACGCGGTCCGCGCGTCCATGTCGATCCCGCTGTACTTCCGGCCGGTGCAGTTCGACGTCCGCCCCGGGGGCACCGTCACCTGGGTCGACGGAGGGTTGCTGTCGAACTTCCCGATCACCGTCTTCGACCGGACCGACACGAAGAAGCCGCGGTGGCCGACCTGGGGCGTGAAGCTTTCCGGGGAGCCAGTGGGCGGCAGGGACAAACCGGTGAAGAGCGCGTTGCGAATCGCCATCGGTTCGCTCGAAACCCTGATGTCGGACTGGAATCGTTACCGGTTGCACGAGGAGGGTGTGAATCGGCGGACGGTGTACGTCGACACGACCGGGGTTTCCGCCGTCGACTTCGGGCTCGGCGAAGAGGAGAAGAAGCGCCTCTTCGAAAGCGGGCGGGAGGCCGCGCGGCGGTTTCTGGAAAAGATTGTGCCGCAGTGAACTCGCCGGCGGTATTCCGGTGGGATGAGGGATAGGAGGATCCCATGCGTTATCGCCCGATCGGCAGTGACCCGGCGGACGGCCGCCTCGGCCGGTTCGTCCCGGACGACTGGCGCCACGTCGAGCGCTATCCGCTGACCGCGCTGGCCACCGAGGACCGGCCCACCCGGTCGCCGGTCGTCATCGGTGTCAACTGGTACAAGGAATTCGACGTACCGGAGAAGGACGAGAAGTCCGGCGAGTTCTTCGTCGCGAAGGGCGGCGCGAAATCGCTCACCCGGATCCGCGGCGGGCACTGCGTCTGCCTCGAACCCGGTGAATCGGCCGATGGCGAAACCCAGTACACCTTCTACGACCAGGGCAAGGAAGGCGCCTGCGTCGGCTTCGGCTGGTCGCGCTGCATGACGATGTTCAACGGCGACCTGTACGCCGCGCGGTGGCTGTGGGACCAGTCGAAGCTGCGTGACGAATGGGGCGAGACCAACCCCGGCGACAACAACGGCACGTCCGTCCGTGCGGCGGCCGAGGTCCTGCTCGAACTGGGGCACGTCCCGTGGGCGGAGACCTACGCCGACGACGACCACGTCAAGCGGGCCGCCTACACGCCCGACGTGAAGAACGGCATCCAGGCCTACCGCTGGGCGAAGACGGTGGACGAGGTGCACGAGGTCCTCGGCAACGCGCGTGCCGACGAACTCGGCGCCGTGCCGTTCCTCAACTCGTGGGGCTCGGGCTACCCGCACCGCACGTACCTGCCGGACGACGTCCTCGCCCGGTTGATCGAGGAGGACGGCGAAGTGGGCCTGCCCACGGACCGGTAAACCCCCACCGGTCACGGGAAAGGGCCGTTCCTGACCGGGACGGCCCTTTTCCGGTGGTCCTAGCGGTCGAAGGTGATCCCGGTCCGCACTCGCATCTCCGCTTTGGGACAGTCCGAGCCGGCCGTGCGTTCCGCGGTGAACAGGTACCCCTGGTCGCTCGCCACCGGGAACTCGACCCGCACCAGCCTGTCGCGGGACACGGCCTCGGCGACCACCGCGCCGCCGACCGAGACGTGCCACCGCACCTCCGCCGCACACTCGGGCAGCTCGACGGAAAGCCCGCCCACTCCTCGTTTCGACGGCCGGTGGACACCCGAGAACAGGGTCTCCACCTTCTGTCCCCGGAACAATTCGTACCGGTGGACCGGGGCACAAACCGTCGCCTCGCTCGCGTTGGCGCATTCCCGCCAGGTCAGGGGAGCGTCGCCGCCGACGGCTTCGGTGTTCACGTGGTCCGATGTCAGCGAAATCAGGAGGCTGAACGCGCCGCCGAAGGCGATGAACACGACGGCGTTCACCGCCGCCGCCAGGACCGCGCGCACTCGCCGTCGCACGGTTTCGGCCCGCTTCCGCGCCGCCGCCTCCACTTTGTCCAGCAGCCCGGGATCGTTCGTGGCCGCCGAGACGAGCAGCGCGAGATCGCGCGCCGTCCCCTTGGCGGCAAGGTACGCCGTCCAAGCCGTCACGACCGCGACCAGCGCGCTGAGGATGCCCGCGATCCAGGACAACCGTTCGATCCACTCCCAGGACACCCGCGCAGTCAAGCGGGGCGAGCCGGGATCGGAACACGGCAGTTCTGCCGGTCATCGGCCGAGCGAGAACCTTGCTCAGGCACGGAGCTGACTCGCGTCAGACACTGGTTCGCGCTGCTCGGCGTCTACTTCGGGGAATCTCGCCAGACGACGGCGATCACGAGTCGAATCCATCGACCACGCCTCTGGCAACGCCGCCGGAAACCGGACAAGAATTGTCAAGAACAACCCCATTTCAGACACGTCAGGGCGGTCGCCGCCCACCCGCACTGCCGCTCCTGAATCCATGCAGTATGGTCCGCGATTGACGCGATACCGGCGTTTCTCGTGGACATTTTCACTATGGAGGTGAGTCGGTTGCACGTGCTGGCCGATGCGAACCTGCGGCTCGACGCAAGTCCGATCGACTACGTCCTGCTCGCCTTCTATTTCGCGCTGGTGCTCGGCATCGGGTACATGGCGCGAAGGTCGGTCTCGAGCAGCCTCGACTTCTTCCTCTCCGGCCGCTCGCTGCCCGCCTGGGTCACCGGTCTCGCCTTCATCTCGGCGAACCTCGGCGCGGTCGAGATCATGGGCATGTCGGCCAACGGCGTGCTCTACGGCCTGCCGACGGTCCACTACTTCTGGATCGGCGCGATCCCGGCGATGCTGTTCCTCGGCATCGTGATGATGCCGTTCTACTACGGCTCGAAGGTCCGCAGTGTCCCGGAGTTCATGCTCCGCCGGTTCGGCAAACCCGCCCACCTGGTCAACGGCATCAGCTTCGCGAGCGCGCAGATCCTCATCGCGGGCGCGAACCTGTTCCTGCTCGCCAGCGTGGTGAACCTCCTGCTCGGCTGGCCGCTGTGGGTGTCGATCATCGTCGCGGCCGCGGTCGTGCTCTCCTACACCGCGCTCGGCGGCCTCTCCGCCGCGATCTACAACGAGGTCCTGCAGTTCTTCGTGATCGTCGCGGCGCTGCTGCCGCTGACCATCGTCGGCCTGGTGAAGGTCGGCGGCTGGCAGGGCCTGGTCGACAAGGTCACCGCGAGCCCCGGCGGCGACGCGCAGCTGCACTCGTGGCCGGGTGACAACCTCACCGGCTTCGGCAACAGCTTCCTGTCGATCCTCGGTCTCGTCTTCGGTCTCGGTTTCGTGCTGTCCTTCGGCTACTGGACCACGAACTTCGTCGAGGTCCAGCGTGCGATGGCGTCGAAGAGCATGTCGGCCGCGCGGCGGACGCCGATCATCGGCGCCTTTCCGAAGATGCTGGTCCCGTTCATCGTGATCATCCCCGGCATGATCGCCGCGGTCACCGTTTCCGAGTACGTCCAGGACAAGCAGGTCCTGCTCGACGGCGGCGACGCGCCGAGCGGCGTGACCGCGAACAACGCCATCCTGCTGCTGATGCGCGACCTGCTGCCCAACGGCATGCTCGGGGTCGCGCTCGCCGGTCTGCTCGCCTCGTTCATGGCCGGGATGGCCGCGAACCTGAGCTCGTTCAACACCGTGTTCACCTACGACATCTGGCAGTCGTACGTGAAGAAGAACGAGACGGACGGCTACTACCTCCGGCTCGGCCGCCTGGTCACCGCCATCGGCACCGTGCTCGCGATCGGCACCGCGTTCATCGCGTCGAACTCCGGGAACATCCTGACCTATCTGCAGGACCTGTTCTCCTTCTTCAACGCGCCGCTGTTCGCCACCTTCATTCTCGGCATGTTCTGGAAGCGGATGACGCCGACGGCGGGCTGGGTCGGCCTGGTGTCCGGTACCGCCTCTGCGATCACCGTGTGGCTGCTGTCGCAGGCCGGGGTCCTCGGGCTCACCGGGCAGGGCATCAGCTTCGTGGCCGCCGGTACCGCGTTCGTCGTCGACATCGCGGTCAGCGTCGGGGTCTCGCTCGCCACCGCGCCGAAGCCGGAGGCCCAGCTGGTCGGCCTCGTGTACTCCCTCACCCCGAAGGAGTCGCTGAAGCACGACGAGACCGGCGACGACGCGGGCTGGTACCGCAAGCCGGGACTGCTCGCGGGCATCGTGCTGATCCTGACCATCGTGCTCAACATCATCTTCTAGGAGGCCGGAGATGGCTGCGTCGCAAGCTCCCAAGAAGGCCGGCGTCTTCGACATCCGGCTGATCATCGCGCTGCTCATCGGCGGTTACGGGCTGGTGCTCACGATCATGGGCCTCTGGTTCACCACCGACGAGGAGCTGACCAAGGCCGCCGACGTCAACATCAACCTGTGGGCGGGTATCGGCATGCTGGTGTTCGCGGCGCTGTTCGTGCTGTGGGCGAAGCTGCGGCCCATCGTGGTGCCGCCGAGCACCGACGACGGGGAATAGCCGGGTTGTCCGGACACCGGCGGGGAGCTCCGGCTACCGTGCACTTCGTGCTGTTCAACGCTCGACGTCGCCGGATCGCGTCCGTGCTGGCCCTGGTGGCCGCGCTCGGCGCGGTGTCGGCCTGCGGTCAGAACCTCGGCAAGTCCAACTTCGCCCGCACCACCGTCGCCGCCGAACCCGGCTCCGGCAACGGCTCGGTGCCCGACGGGGACATCAACGACCCGGCGGTCACCCCCGCGGTGCTGCGCACGATCGACCCGTGCGGGCTGGTGAGCAAGGAAGTGATGGGCGGCCTCGGCACGCCGGAGGACCCGACGGCGAACCTCAGCTCGTTCGGCACCTGCCGGGCGAAGGCCGTGGACGCCGGAGGCAAGGCACTCACGGTCAGGGTCGAAATCGGCGCGTCGATCTACTCCTCGATCAACGGCGTCACCGTTTCGGCGGTCGACGGGCTGCCGCAGATCGAGCGCAAGGACAAGGACGGCAAGAGCTGCGACGTCGGCATCATGACTCTGCGCAAGCCCGAGCGCGGGATCAACTTCTCGGTCACCTACGACGGCGGCGACCCGTGCGCGACAGGCCGTGCGGTGGCCGCGAAGGCCGTGAAGAGCCTGCACGCGTCACCGGCGAAGTACCCGGCCGTCGCGGGCACGCTCACCGGTGTCGATCCGTGCACCGCCGCCGACACCGCCGTCCTCAACGAGGTGGTGCCGCACGGCGCCGCCACGCTGAACTCCTTCCACTTCTGCGACTGGACCCCGGGCTCCAATCCGCGGATCTCGATCGGCTTCCGCCGCGCCCTGCCGCCGGCCGAACGCGACGGGAACAAGAAGGTCGACATCGACGGCGTCGCCGTGTACCAGAAGGCCGGCAGCGGCAGCGACGCCGAGTGCAAGATCGAGTGGCAGCACAAGCCGTGGGCGGACGACGAGGTCGAAATCGTCAGCGTCAGCTACAAGAACTACGACGAGAAGTCCGACGAAGCGGCGTCGTGCGGCAAGGCGGCCAAGGTCGCCAAATCGGTGATCTCCAAGCTGCCGAAGCCCTGACGCTGGCGGCATCCGGCCGGGCGAGGTAGGAAGGGGACACCCCACCCGCCGACGGCCGGAGGCCACCCTTGAAGAAGATCATCAACGACCCGAAGACGGTGGTCGCGGAATCCCTGCGCGGACTCGCCGCGGCGCACGCGGACGTCCTGCGCGTGGAGGACGACCCGGCGCTCGTGGTGCGGGTGGACGCGCCCGTGGCGGGCAAGGTCGCGGTGATCTCCGGCGGCGGCTCCGGGCACGAACCGCTGCACGGTGGCTTCGTCGGGCACGGCATGCTCGCGGCCGCCGTCCCGGGCGCGGTGTTCACCTCGCCGACGCCGGACGCCGTGGAGGCCGCGGTGAAGGCCACCACCGGGGACGCGGGCGCGTTGCTGATCGTGAAGAACTACACCGGTGACGTGCTCAACTTCGAGACCGCCGCGGAACTCGCCGCCGCCGAAGGGCTGGACGTGCGCAGCGTGGTGATCGACGACGACGTCGCCGTCAAGGATTCCACCTACACCGCCGGCCGTCGCGGGGTCGGCGGCACGGTACTGCTGGAGAAGATCACCGGTGCCGCCGCCGAACGAGGCGACACGCTCGACGCGGTGGAGGCCTTGGCGCGCAAGGTGATCGGCCAGGTGCGGTCGATCGGCGTCGCGCTCACCGCGCCGACCGTGCCCCACGCGGGCGAGCCGAGTTTCGACCTCGCCGACGACGAGATCGAGTTCGGCATCGGCATCCACGGCGAACCCGGTATCGAGCGGACCGCGGTGGTGACGGCCGACGAACTCGTCGCGCGCATGGTGGAAGCGGTGGTCACGGACCTGCCCTTCGCCGAGGGCGACAAGGCCCTGCTGTTCACGAACTCGATGGGCGGGACCCCGCTGGTCGAGCTGTACCTGGCGCACGGGATCGCCGAGCGGCTGCTGGCCGAGCGTGGCATCGTGGTCGAACGGCGGCTGGTGGGGCCGTACATCACCAGCCTCGAGATGCAGGGGATGAGCCTGACGTTGCTGAAACTGGACGACGAGCTGACCGAGTTGTGGGACGCGCCGGTGAACACCCCGGCCCTGAGGTGGGGAGTCTGATGGCCTGCACCGCCGAGACGCTCGCCGCCGCCTTGCGGGCGGCGGCCGCGGTGATCGCCGAGCATCGAGCCGAACTGGTCGAACTCGACCGCGCGATCGGCGACGCCGACCACGGCGAGAACATGGACCGCGGGTTCGGTGCCATCGTGTCCGCTTTGGACACCGCGACTCCCGAAACCCCCGCCGCGGTCATGAAGCTCGCCGCCACGACTTTGATCTCGAAGGTCGGCGGCGCGGCGGGCCCGTTGTACGGCACGGCTTTCCTGCGCGCGTCGGTCAAGCTGGGCGACGCGGCCGAAGTGGACGGCCCGCTGCTCGTCGAGGCCCTGCGCGCGGCACTCGAAGGGGTGCAGGCACGAGGCAAGGCCGTCGGGGGAGACGCGACCATGGTCGACGCCCTGATCCCCGCCGTCTCCGCCGCCGAGGAAGCCTCCGGATCCGGCATCGCGGAGATCCTGTCCGCGGCGGCGGACGCCGCGGACAAGGGCGCCGAGTCCACTGTGGAGCTCGTGCCGCGCAAGGGCCGGGCCTCGTACCTCGGCGATCGGGCGATCGGGCATATGGATCCCGGTGCCCGTTCGACGGCGCTACTGCTGCGCGCGTTCGCGGAGGCCGCCAAGTGAGCGTCGGAATCGTGCTCGTCTCCCACAGCGCCAAACTCGCCGAAGGGCTCGCGGAACTCGCCGCGCAGATGGCGCCGGACGTCACCATCGCGGCGGCGGGCGGCCTGGCCGACGGCGGGATCGGGACGGATTACGACGAGGTCGTCGCCGCGACCCAGCGTGCCGATTCGGGCGCGGGCGTCGTCCTGCTGTACGACCTGGGCAGCGCGCAGATGACCGCGGAACTGGCCGTCGAATCGCTCGCCGACCCGTCCGCCGCGGTCGTCGTGGACGCGCCGCTGGTCGAAGGCGCGATCGCCGCCGCCGTCGCGGCGCAGGGCGGGGCGGACCGCAAGGCCGTCGCCGAAGCGGCCGCGGCGGCGGGCGCGCCACCGGACCTGACGTTCGACGAAGGTACGCAGGACGACGAGAGCAGTGTCGAACTCACGCTGCGGAACGACGTCGGGCTGCACGCGCGGCCCGCCGCGGTCCTGGTCCGCAGTATCGCGGGGCTGGACGCGCAGGTCACCGTGCGGCTCGGCGACGAGACCGCGGACGCCAACAGCGTGCTCGCGCTGATGGCGCTCGGCGCTCGTCAGGGTGACCGGATCGAGGTCCGCGCGAAGGGGGCGCAGGCCGAGGAAGCACTCGCCAAGGTCAAAGACCTCGTCGACCAGAACTTCGGCGAGTGAGCTGAGGCGTCGTGCCGTGAAGGCCTCCTTGCCTACCTTGAGGGTAGGGAAGGAGGCCTTCACGGACTCGGGCCTCNTGCCGTGAAGGCCTCCTTGCCTACCTTGAGGGTAGGGAAGGAGGCCTTCACGGACTCGGGCCTCGGTCCGGGTGGTAGCGAAGGTCCCTTGGTTCCTGGCATCCGCGGGGGTGAAGGGCGCTTTCCCCTCGTCGCACGCGGGGAAAGTCCCCTTCGGCCTTCGTCCGCGAGTGACACTTACTCGATTCGGAGGGTGACAGCCGCTGCTTTCCCCGCCCCGGCATGGCACGATCGGAGAAACTACCAGCGAGTAACCTCCGGAGGCCGGTTGTGGCGCGGGAAATCTCGAGTGTGGGAGTCATCGGTCTCGGCACCATGGGTGCCGGGATCGCCGAGGTGCTCGCGCGGAGCGGCGTATCCGTCGTCGCGGTGGAGATCGACGACGACGGCGTCCACCGTGGCCGGGGCCATCTGGAGCATTCGACCGAACGGGCGGTGACCGGCGGCAAACTCGACGCCGACGGCCGGAGCGCGCTGCTGGACCGGATCCGGTACACCACGTCGCTGACCGAACTGTCCGATGTGGACCTGGTGATCGAGGCGATCCCGGAGAACCTCGAAGCGAAATCCGACGTGTTCGCCCAGCTGGACAAGATCACCGGCCCGGACACGATCTTCGTCTCGAACACCTCCTCCCTGTCGATCACCGAGATCGGCGTGCACACCGCGCGGCCGGGCAAGGTCGTCGGGATGCACTTCTTCAACCCGGCGCCGATCCTCAAGCTGGTCGAGATCGTCCGCACCGTCGTCACCGAACCCGAGGTGGTCACCGACGTCGTCGCGTTCGCCGAACGCCTCGGCAAGACCCCGGTGGTGATCGGCGACCGCGCCGGGTTCATCGCCAACGCCCTGCTCTTCGGGTACCTCAACCACGCCGTGCGGATGTACGAGCAGCGCTACGCCACGCGCGAGGATCTCGACGCGGCGATGCGGTTCGGCTGCGGGTATCCCATGGGGCCCTTGGCTTTGCTCGACCTCATCGGGCTGGACACCGCGTACGAGATCCTCGACACGATGTACCACCAGTCGCGCAACCGGCTGCACGCGCCGGCGCCGCTGCTGAAGCAGATGATCACCGCCGGACTGCTCGGCCGGAAGACGGGCCGGGGTTTCTACACCTACGACGAGCCCGATTCGCCGACGGTGACCGACGCGGTCACGAAGTCCACAGTGTCCAAATCGGACATCGTGGCGCCTCGTGAGGTGCGCAAGGTCGGCGTCGTCGGGACCGGGACCATGGCTACGGGCATCGTCGAGGTGTTCGCGAAACGCGGTTACGAGGTCATCCTGCGGGCGCGGAGCGCGGAGAAGGCCGCGGCGTCGGTCGCGCGGGTGAAGAAGTCGCTGGACAAGGCCGTCGTCAAGGGCAAGCTGTCCGAGGAGGACGCCGCCGCCGCGCTCGGCCGGATCTCGCCGGCGGTGGAGTTCGACGAACTGGCCGACGTCGACCTCGTCGTCGAGGCGGTGGCCGAAGACCTGGCCGTCAAGCAGGCGGTCTTCGCCGCGCTCGACGACGTCGTGAAGCCGGGCGCGGTCCTGGCGACGACCACGTCGTCCCTTCCGGTCATCGAATGCGCGGCCGCCACCTCGCGGCCTTCGGACGTGGTCGGCGTTCACTTCTTCAATCCGGCGCCGGTGATGAAACTCGTCGAGGTCGTCTCGACCATCGCCACCGCGCCCGACGTGATCGCGACGGTCGACGCCGTCTGCGCGGCCGTGGGCAAGCATCCCGTGCACTGTGGCGACCGTGCCGGGTTCATCGTCAACGCGCTGCTGTTCCCGTACCTGAACGACGCGGTGAAGATGCTCGAGGCGCACTACGCGGAAGCCGACGACATCGACACCGCGATGAAGGTGGGTTGCGGCCTGCCGATGGGCCCGTTCGAACTGCTCGACGTCGTCGGGCTGGACGTCTCCCTGGCGATCCAGCGGACTCTGTACAACGAGTTCCGCGAAGAGGGCTTCGCGCCCGCGCCGCTGCTGGAACACCTCGTGACCGCCGGACGGCTCGGCCGGAAGACCGGAAAGGGGTTCAAGGACTACTCGGCCCGGTAACTTGGTGGCATGCCGGTTTCCTCGGGGGTCAGGAAGCGGATCAAGGAGCTCCTCGATCCGGACGACGAGATCCACTACGTGTTCCCGGCCGACATCCTCGGCAGTACCAATCCCAGCGTGTTCTTCGCGGTGACCCGCAAGACGATCACGGTCCTCACCACCGGGTACCTGAGCCGGAAGACCCCGAAACGGGTCGTCGCGACGACCCTGCGAAACCACCGGATCGGACCGGTCGACACGGCGACCGTCCCGTGGTTCAAGTTCAACGGCGTCGACTACGAGATCGACGACGAGTACATATCGGTCGTCCACGCCGCAGACGCCGAGATCATGCGGGACGGTGCGAAACCTGAAGACCCGCTGCCGGACCTCTAAGCTCCCGGGAGTGCGCCAGCTCACCTACGACGGGATGCCCATCCCCGGTCTGAACGATCTGGTCCGGACGGCCATCCGGCTGCATCCCGCGCCGGGAGTGCCGGGTCCGGACGAAAGCCACTTCGGCGGCCCGCTGCTCTGGCCGTCGGACGAGCCGTGGCCGGAGTGCCCGGTGACCTGGCCGCCCGACCCGGACGCCTCCGACGACGCGTGGGCGGGCGGCCATCCGCTCGACGAGCCCGTCCCGGCGATGGTCGTCGCGGCGCAGTTCTTCCGCGACGACTTCCCGGAGCTGCCGTTCCCCGAGGACACCGACGTCCTGCAGATCCTTTTCTGCCCGATGGAGCACGACAGCCCGCATCACCAGGGGCCCGCGGTCCGGCTGGTCTGGCGTGATTCGGGCGAGGTGCGGGACATCGCGGACCCGCCTCCGGCCCCCGAGAACGCCGAAGCCGCCTACGTGCCGGATCCCTGCGTTTTCGAACCGTGCTCGATCGACGAACTGCCCCGGCTCTGCGACTTCCCGGCCGAGACCCGCGCCGCGCTCGGCATCCCCGAAGGCGCGGGCGAAGACCCGGAGGGCTGGCCGGAGCTGGACCAGTACTCGAAGATCGGCGGCTGGACCGCCTGGGACGCGACCGATCGGCACGAGCTGGGCTGCCGGGAATGCGGCGCCGACCTGCGCCAGACGATCGCGCTGGCCTCGGAGGAGCACGAGGTCGGCTGCGGATGCGAGGTCGCCGGGGGCGAGGCGGCGGGCTGGTCCTTCCGCCGCCAGGGGGTGCTGAACGTCTTCACGTGCCCGACCGACGTCACGCATCCCTTCAAGGTCCGGATCGATTAGCCGGGCGGTAGCAAAGGTCCCCCGCTCCAGTGCTGGAAGACCAGGTTCGTGTGCACCCGGGCGACCTCGTCGCGGGCGGTCAGTTCGTCGAGGACCAGCCGTTGCAGCTCGGTCGCCGACGCGGTGGCGACATGCGCGAGGAAGTCGTCCGGGCCGGTCAGGTGGTAGACGGCGCGGACCTCGGGCAGGGCCAGCAGATGTTCGACGAACGAGTCGACGAGCGCCCGCCGGTGCGGCCGCACCTGGACGAACAGGAGCGCTTCGAGCGGGCGGCCGAGTTTGGCGGCGTCCACCTCGGCGCGCTGGCCGGTGATCACCCCGAGCTCGCGCAGCCGGTTGACGCGGTCGAGACAGGTCGAGGGCGCGATGCCGACCTCGGCCGCGAGATCCTTGTTGGAGATCCGGGCGTCGTTCTGCAAGAGCCGCAGAATACGAAGATCAACCGTGCTCAGTTCGACGGAATCCGACATCGGCGAATGATATCCGAGGATATTGCGGACGATCCGAAGAAAAACGCACCATCTGGGGTATGACCGCAACGCTGCGCACCCGAGCCGTCCACGCCGGCCGTGACGATCTCACGGACCTCGGCGTCCACGCCGCTCCGCTCGACCTGTCCACGACCTACCCGTCGCGGGACAGCGTCGAGGAGGCGGGCCGCATCGACGAATTCGCCGCCTCGGGCTCACTGTCCGGGCTCCCGGTCTACGGGCGGCTGAGCAACCCGACCGTCGAACGCTTCGAGAAGGCGCTGGCCGAACTCGAAGGATTCGACGACGCCGTCGCGTTCGCCACCGGCATGGCCGCGGTCTCGGCGTCACTGCTCGCCGCCGTCGCGCAGGGCAAACGGCATGTCGTCGCCGTCCGGCCGGTCTACGGCTGCACCGATCACATGCTCACGTCCGGTCTGCTCGGCACCGAGGTGACCTGGGCCGATCCGGAAGGCGTCGCGTCGGCGCTGCGGCCCGACACCGGGTTGGTGCTGCTCGAAACGCCCGCGAACCCGACCCTGCGCGAGGTCGACATCGCCGAGATCGTGCGCGCCGCGGGCGAGGTACCGGTGCTGGTCGACAACACCTTCGCGACGCCGGTGCTCCAGCGGCCGGGACGGCACGGCGCGCGGTTCGTCCTGCACAGCGCGACCAAGTTCCTCGGCGGCCACGGCGACGTCATGGGTGGCGTGGTCGCTTGCAGTGCCGAAGACGCGGGGGTGCTGCGGCAGATCCGCTTCGCCACCGGAGGCGTGCTGCACCCGCTCGCCGGGTACATGCTGCTTCGCGGCCTTTCGACACTTCCGTTGCGCGTCAACGCCGCGTCCGCGACGGCCGCCGAACTCGTCGAGCGGCTTCGCGGTCACGCGAACGTGAGCGCCGTGCACTACCCGGCCGTCGGCGGCCCGCTGATCGCGTTCGAGGTCGAGGGCGATCCGCACGCGCTCATCGGCGCGGTCCGGCTGATCACCCCGGCCGTCAGCCTCGGCAGCGTGGACTCGCTCATCCAGCACCCCGCCTCGATCAGCCACCGGATCGTCGCCGAGGACGACCGGCGCGGCGCGGGGGTCACCGACCGGCTCATCCGCATGTCGGTGGGACTGGAGGACGTCGAGGACCTGTGGCACGACCTGGATCAGGCACTCAAGGCTTGCTGAGTTCTGCGATCGTCATCACCGGGATGTCGACAAATCGTCCGGCCTGGCTAACCTGGTCGGGTGAAAGATCTGGTCTCGTCCTGGGTGGAATCTTCGGCTCGTAGCACGCTTTCCCGGCTGCACCAGCAGATCGGTGTCGCCGGGCTGGCCGCCGCGGCGGCCGTGCCCGGGCTGTCGGCCGTCTTCGATCAGCACTCCGCCGCGGTGCGGGACATCCTCGCGGCGGGGGTCGAAGGTTCGGCGGCTGTGGCCGGCGTCGTCCTTCTCGCCGGCTACACGCGAGGGCTGCTCGACGAGGCGAAGGCCAAGGGCTGGACGTTCCGCATCCCGGCCGATCTGTCCGCCTGGACCACCAGCGACTGGATGACCGCGCGGCTGGTCGGCGTGTGTTCGCTTGCCGCCTCGATGGACGACAGGCGGACCCAGCCGACCGGGAACGGGTAGGGCGGCCGGACGCCCCACCCGTTCCCGTGGAAGGTCAGCGGTACTCCGGCGGAGGGGGCATGTTTCCACCGGGGGGCCGCTGGCCGGGATCCTGGTGCGGGGGCACCTGACCCTGGCTGGGCGGGAACTGCTGGTGCTGCGTCGGCTGCTGACCCATCCGGTTCGGGTCGGCCGCGTGGTGCCCGGCGGACACCGGCTGGTGGACCGTCGTCCGTTCGGTCGGCACCTCGCCCGAGCGTCCGGCGTCCTCACGTCCGCGCTGGTAGGCCTCGGCCTGCGCCTTCGCGGCGGGGATTTCCGCCTCGGCCCGGCCGAGCCAGGTCTCCCAGCGCTGCTGCATCGGCTTGATGAGGCCACCGCCGACACCGACGACGGCGATCCCACCGACCGTGGCGAGCACGGTGATCAGCACCGGCAGCGTGACCGCGGTGGCGACACCGATCTGGTTCAGCGCGGCGATCGCGCCGAGACCCCAGATGAACACCGAGGCGATGGTGGCGAGCACCTTGCCGTAGGAAACACCGCCGAGGGCGTTGGCGACCAGGTCCTTGACCGCCTTGGCGATCGCGCCGGCGATCACCACGATGACGATCGCGACGATGGCGCGCGGCAGCCAGGCGACGATGTCGTTGAGCAGCGCGCTCACCGGGTTCGGGCCGAACACGCCGAACGCGAACTGCAGCGCGATCAGCAGGATCGCGTAGTAGACGATCTTGCTGATGATGTTCGACGCGTCGAACTGGCTGCGCGCGAGCATCTGCTTGAAGCCCCCGCGTTCGAGGAGCCGGTTGAACCCGACCTTCTCGAGCACCATGCTCACGGCCTTGGCGAGCGCCTTCGCGATCAGCCAGCCGATGAACAGGATGACCAGGAACGCGAGCAGTTTCGGGACGAAGGTGGCGACCGAACTCCAGGCGCTCGACACGCCCTGACCGAAGTCGACGGCCGCCAGTGCTGATGTGGCCACTGGACTTTCTCCCTTCCCACCACTGGAGCTTCCAGACTGGTGGGAAGGGGGTACCCGCCATTCGGGCGGTCACACGTTGCGCCACCCGAACGGGTGGGTCAACTGCAGCAGCCGCCTCCGCAGCAACCGCCTCCACCTGCGGGAACAGGGGCGGGACTGGAGGCCGACCCGGTCAGCGCGACGGTCGTCAGCAGTTTGACGGTGTCCTGGTGGCCCTCCGGGCACGGCGCGGGCGCACCGGACTCGCTCATCGGCCGCAGCAGTTCGAAGGTTCCGGCGCATTCGCGGCAGCGGTAGGCGTAAGTCGGCATGCCGGCATTATCCCATCCCCTTCCGGCCTCCGGGATGGCAAGCTGGCCGGGTGGAACTGCCTGTCGCGGCGCGTGTGCCGCACCTCGGCCAAGTCGTCCCATCCGTGCTCTCCGCCCTCGGCGCCGACGGGTTCGTGAACTCGCTGAGCCTGGCGGAGGCGTCCAGTGCCTGCGTCCTGCTCATCGACGGTCTCGGCTGGGAACTGCTGGCCGAGCACGCCGCCGACGCGCCCGTGCTCACCCAGCTGGCGAAGTCGCCGCTGCGGGTCGGTTTCCCGGCGACGACGGCGGCCGGTCTCGGCGCGATCGGCACCGGGCTGGCGTCGGGGGAGCACGGACTG
Organism: Amycolatopsis coloradensis; assembly: GCF_037997115.1. Taxonomy (NCBI): domain Bacteria; kingdom Bacillati; phylum Actinomycetota; class Actinomycetes; order Pseudonocardiales; family Pseudonocardiaceae; genus Amycolatopsis; species Amycolatopsis coloradensis. The sequence continues at coordinate 7,533,730 of NZ_CP150484.1, read as the reverse complement.
GTCGGCTACAGCTTCGAGGTGCCGGGCACCGGCGTCCTGAACGCGCTGCGCTGGAGCAGCCATGTGGACGGCGGCGATCTCCGCGGCGCGCTGCCGCCGCGCGAGGTGCAGCCGCTGCCGACGACGTTCGAACGCGCGGCGGCCGCCGGGATCACGACGAGCGTGGTGTCTTCGGCGAAGTTCGCCGACACCGCGCTCACCCGCGCGACGCAGTCCGGTGCGCGGTACGTGGGTGTCCACGCGCTCGGCGACCTCGCCGCCTGTGTCCTGCACTGCCTCGAAACGCGGCCGGCGTTCTGCTGGGGCTACCACAGCGAACTCGACATGCTCGGCCACATCTACGGGCCGGGTTCGGCGCCGTGGCGGATGCAGCTGCGGCAGGTCGACAGGCTGGTGGAGTCCATTGTGGACGGATTGTCGCCCGGTGCGCTCCTCGCCGTCGTGGCCGACCACGGCATGGTGACGGTCGAGGGTGCGCTCGACATCGACGAGACCCCCGCGCTGCTCGGCGGCGTCCGGGCGATCGGGGGCGAGGTCCGGGCACGGCACGTCTACAGCGAACCGGGTGCGGAGGCCGACGTCCTGGCCGCCTGGAGCGAGGTCATCGGTGACCGGGCGTGGATCCTCCGGCGCGACGAGGCCATCGAGGCGGGCTGGTTCGGGCCCGTCTCCGACCGGGTGCGCCCGCGTATCGGCGACGTGGTCGTGGCGTCGAGGGGACGGTTCGGGCTCGTGCGGGAACTGGCCGAGGCCGTCGAGTCCTCCTTGGTCGGCCAGCACGGCTCGCTGACCCCGGCCGAACAACTCGTCCCGTTGGTCCTCGCGCGCGGTTGACCCGCATTCAGAGGACCAAATGCGTCAGGCGGGCTTCCTGGCCGAGAACTTCACGGAGCGCTTGGGCACGTGGTCGACCTCGATGTCGGTGAACCCGGCGTCGGTGAGCCGGGGCCAGAGCGAAACCGGGTCGAGGGCGTTCATCGTGTCGCCGATGTGGAGCAGCCGGAACGGCAGACTCTCCAGGCTGTCGATCGCGCGCAGAACGCCGCCGGGGCGGAGCACGCGGAACGCCTCGGCGAAGATCGCGTCCTGCAACGCCGTCGTCGGCACGTGGTGCAGCATCGTGAAACAGACGACCGCCGAGAACTCGCCGTCCTCGAAGGGCAACGCCGCTCCGTCGCCCTGGACGATCCGCACCCGGCCGTCGAACTCCCGTTTGAGGAGGTCCGCCGACGCTTCGTCGATCTCGACGGCCGTGAGCCGGGGAACGAGCCCGACGAGCGCGCGCGTGGTCGCGCCGAAGCCCGGGCCGATCTCCAGTACGGAGTCGCCGAGGTCGAAACCGGCTACGTTGCCGGGCATCTCGTGGGCGACGGCCTTCGCCCACAGCGCGGAACTGCAGAGTTTGCGGTGCACCAGGTTCATCGGCATGAACCCGAAGCTAGCCGTGACCGGCAGGCGATAGGCTGCCAAGTGATGTCGCAAATCGGACTCCTGCCACCGATGTCGACGGCGATGGTGCTCGGCGAGATGGATCTGCCCGCGGGCACCTGGCTCCCGTGGCACGAGCACGACGGCCACCAGCTCGCCTGGGCGGCCCGGGGGATCTTGAGCGTGAACGTCGGTGAGCGGCACTGGGTGCTGCCGCCGACACGGGCGCTCTGGATCCCGGCAGGTGTCGTCCACCGAACCGGCGCCACCGCGCAAACCGTGCTGCGGGGGATCTACGCCGCCCGGGACCGCTGCCCGGTGCGCTGGCCCGAACCGACGCTCGTCGCCGTCCGCCCGCTGCTGCGGGAACTGCTGGAGCACCTCGGCGCCGCCGGCCTCGGCGACGACGCGCGCCGCCGGGCCGAGGCCGTCGCCTTCGATCTGCTCGAACCGGTGGACGTCGTGCCGATCGCCGTGCCGATGCCGTCGGACGGACGTGCGCTGACCGTCGCGCGAGCGGTGATCGCCGATCCGGCGGACCGCCGCGGCCTCGCGGACTTCGCCCGCGACGCGGGCGCGAGCGAACGCACGCTCGCGCGCCTGTTCCTCACCGAATGCCGCACGACGTTCGGCGCGTGGCGCGTGCAGGCACGGCTGCGCGCGTCCTTGCCGCTGCTGGCCGAGGGCATGCCGCTGACCGCGGTCTCCCGCCGGATCGGCTACTCCTCGCCGAGCGCGTTCGTCGCCGCCTTCCGCCGCGCGGTCGGTGTGACGCCGGGCGCTTACTTCGGCGGCTGACCGTGGCGTGATCCGCCTTCAGTCACGCATGATCCGGCGGACAACACGCGTGATCGGATGGACGACACGCGTGATCGGATGGACGGCAAGCCGCAGCACGGAATCTCCGCGCGGCGTCCCGCTGATCACGCGAAACCGCCGCGCGCTCCGTATCCGACGTCGAGCGAGCGGGATCACACGGCACCTCGCCGTATACCGTTTCGGCGTGCCACGACGTAACCGGCCCGAACGCGGTGGACGCCCCGACCTCGGCGCGTCGACCGGCTGGGCGCGCTCCGAATCCGCCGTCGACGGCGACTGGCTGGTACGCACCGTGCCCGGCGCGCAGGCCACCAAGGACTATCGCTGTCCCGGTTGCGATCACGAGATCCGGCAGGGAACCCCGCATGTGGTCGCCTGGCCCGCCGACGACACCGGCGGGGTCGCCGACCGCCGCCATTGGCACAAGGCGTGCTGGGGCGCGCGGTCCCGCCGCCGCCCGGGCCGCTGGTGATTCAGCGCCGCAGGTGCAGTGAAGGTTCGCCCGCGAATTCCTCCTCCGTGTGGATCGTGAAACCGAGCCGCTCGGCGACCCGGATCGAAGGTTTGTTGGACACCATGATGTTGGCGATCACCGGCACGTCGGGGATCTCCCGCTCCGCCCATGCGACGACGGCGGCCGCCATCTCCGTGGCGTAGCCCTTGCCCCAGGTGAACGGCCAGAAGCGGTACGCGAGGTTCAGCACGCGCTCGCCGTTCCATTCGTGATACCGGACGCCGCCGAAGCCGAGGATCGTCTCCGGATCGTCCAAAGCGGACACCGTGAGATAGCCGAACCCGTGCTCGGCCCATTGCTTCATCCAGGCGTCGTAAAGCTCGTTCGCACCGTCGACGGTGTGCGGCTCCGGGTTGAACCTGTTCGTCTCCGGATCGGCCTGCAGCGCGACGATGTTCTCGCGATCCGCCTCGCGCAGCCTCCGCAGCAGCAGCCTCTCCGTCTTGATCTCTGTCAGCACGGATCTGACGGTAGCGCCAGGGTGCGACAGAATCGCCGCCATGAACGCTCTCCCGCTGGTCCTGCTGCACGCCTTCCCCGTCGACGCCCGCATGTGGGACGCGGTCCGCGCGCCGCTCTCGGAACGCCTGCGACTGATCACGCCCGACCAGCGCGGCCTCGGCCGCAGTCCGCTGCCCGAGACCGACCGGGAGCCGGATCTGGCCGACGCCGCGCGCGACGTCGTGGCACTGCTCGACCGGCTCGGCCTCGACAAGGTCGTCCTCGGCGGCTGCTCGATGGGCGGCTACCTGACGATGGCGGTGCTGCGCCTGGCGCCGGAACGGGTGGGCGGCCTCGTGTTCATCGACACGAAGGCGACGGCCGACACTCCCGAGGCCGTGCGGACCCGGCACGATGTCGCGGCCAGGGTGGAAGCGGAAGGCACCGGCTGGATGCCCGAAGCCGTCACATCCGGATTGCTCGCCGAAAAGGCCCGCCCGGAGGTGGCAGAACGACTTCGCGAACTGATCACGACGCAGCCGCCGTCCGGTGTCGCGTGGGCGGCGCGCGCGATGGCGGCGCGGCCCGATTCGCTCGAAACGCTGCGCTCGGCGGACGTGCCGGCGCTGGTCGTGGTCGGCGAAGAGGACGGCCTGACTCCGCTGGAGGAAGCGAACATCCTGGTGGAAACGCTGCCGGACGCGACCTTGGTCGTGCTTCCCGAGGCCGGGCATCTGACACCGCTGGAGGATCCGGCCGGAGTCGTCGAAGCGATTTTGGGCTGGTACCCCGTTTGAGAAACGTTTCCCTCGCCCCTTCCAAGGTATAGCGGACCCCGGGGCTTGCGGCAAGCCCCCATTCCCGGTCCACAATTCGTGCCTTCACGTTTTGCCGAAGGGGGATTCCCATGCGTGTGCTCCTGTCCACTATCGGGACGAGGGGTGAGGTGCAGCCACTGGCGGCCTTGGCGGTGCGATTGCGGGAACTCGGCCAGGAAGTCCGGCTTTGCGCACCACCCGATTTCCGTGACTGGGCCGAAGGTCTCGGGATCTCTTTCGCTTCGCTGGGGCCGGAACTCCGGTCGACCGCGAAGCCGGATTCCGCCATGACCAAGGCGATGGCCACACCCGAGGGGCGGCGCGCGATGGCCGAGGCCATGGTCGTCGGCCAATTCGAGACGATGCCGGAGGTGGCCGAAGACTGCGACGCCGTCGTCGCGGGAATGGCCTTGAACATCGCCGCCCATTCGGTGGCCGAGCGAAAAGGAATTCCCTATTTCTTCACCGCATACTGCCCGATAACGCTGCCTTCACTGCACCATCGTCCGCCCGTTTTCGCGGGATGGGCGCCGGAGAATCCCGACGCCGCCATCCCGGCCTTGTGGGCCGACGACGCGCGACGATGGAACGAGCACTGGGGCGGCGTGCTGAACGCGCGGCGGAAAAAGCTCGGTCTCCCGCCCGTCGACGACGTCCGCGGGCATATCTTCACCGAGCGTCCGTGGCTGGCCGCCGATCCGGTGCTGGCGCCGTGGCGGGGACCGTCGGCGCTCGACGTGCACCAGACCGGCGCCTGGATCCTGCCGGACCACAGTCCGTTGTCCCCGGAACTGGAGGCGTTCCTCGACGACGGCGAGCCCCCGGTCTACTTCGGGTTCGGGAGTATCCGCGCCCCTGAGGAGATCGCGAAGGCGATGATCGAATCGGCGAGGGCGCACGGGCGGCGGGCGATCGTGTTCCGCGGCTGGACCGAGCTGGCGCCGATCGACGGCGAACCCGACTGCCTCGCCATCGGGGACGTCAACCAGCAGGCGCTCTTCCCGCGGGTCGCGGCGGTCGTGCATCACGGCGGTGCCGGTACGACGACGGCGGCGACCCGGGCCGGGGTGCCGCAGGTGCTCGTCCCGCAGATGTTCGATCAGCCGTACTTCGCGCGGCGCGTCGGGGAACTCGGGCTGGGGACGTCGATCACCGGGGAGCCCTCCGCCGAAGCGCTGACCCTCGCTCTGGGCGAGGTGCTGCGCCCCGGCGTCGCCTCGCGGGCGCGTCAGGTCGGCGGTGAGGTGCGGACGGACGGCGTCGACGTGGCGGCGGAACTCCTGATGGACGCCGTCTGACCCCCTGCATTCAGAGGACTAAATGCGGGAGAAGTAGCGCTCCAGGGCGGCTTCGGCCTCCGGTAGCCGCTCCGGGAACCGCCGCGCGATCACGAACCGCCAGGGGACCTCGAACAACCGCCGCAACGCGATGAACGGCTCCAGCGACGAGGGCGCCACATCGGCCGGGTACGCGTCCAACGTAGCGTGCCCGGCCTCCGCGAAGAGCACGCCGAGGTCCCATCCGAGCGGCCCGCGCCAGGTGTCCTCGAAGTCGAGCCAGCACGGCCCGGCCGCCGTCGCGACGACGTTCCCCCGATGGGCGTCACCGTGCAGCGGACGCGGCTCGGTGTCCGGCAGCGCGGCCGCCACCCGCTCGAGTTCGTCGTACAACCGGGGTGTCGCATCGCCCAGAAGAGCGCCGTGCCGGTCGAGCAACGTCCGAAGTTCGCGGACGGGCCCGAGTTCGGGCAGTTCACCGGGGTAGTCCGCGAGCGCGTCGTGCACCCGGGCGAGCGAAAGCGCGACCTCGTGCGGCGACAGCGTGTGCCCCGGCTCGTGCGGCGTGTAGTGCCAGAGAGTGACCGGGAGGCCGTCGGCGAAATGCGGTCCTGCCGGGGGATCCGTGGTGGGTGAGACGACGAGCACACCACGTTCCGTGAGGTACTTCGACAGCTCGACGTCGCGCCTGAGCCAGTCCTCGGGCGAGGACCGCGCGAGGCGCGTCGTGCCGGGTACCCGCGCCACCACCGGACCCAGTCTCACCAGCACGTTCGACTTGAAATGCAGGACATCGGGGGCGCCGGTCGGGAGCCCGTACCGGGCACCGACGGCGACCGCCGCGGCCACTCCCGCGCGGGTGTGTTCGTCGGTCACGGCGCGATCTTGCCAGCCGGTGCGCGCGACTGTCGGTAGTGAGGGCTACGATCCCCACTAGCCGCCGGAGTGGGTCCCGAACCCGCCCGGCGACCGCAAATTGACCACCACAAGGTTTGAGTGTTGGAGGCAGGAGTGACGGCCGTAGCCCCCAAGCCGATCGCCACGCGCCCGTATCCCGCGCGCGAGTCGGTTAAGGGTTCGTACCTGCTGCGGTTGTTCCGCACGACGGACCACAAGCAAATCGGCATCATGTACCTGGTCACGTCGTTCGCCTTCTTCATGGTGGGCGGCGCGATGGCGATGCTGATCCGCTCCGAGCTGGCGCGTCCCGGGCAGCAGTTCCTTTCGCAGGAGCAGTACAACCAGCTGTTCACCATGCACGGCACGATCATGCTGCTGCTGTACGCGACGCCGATCCTCTTCGGTTTCGCGAACTTCATCCTGCCGCTGCAGATCGGTTCGCCCGACGTCGCCTTCCCGCGGCTGAACGCGTTCTCGTACTGGCTGTACCTCTTCGGCGGCCTGATCGTGATGTCCGGCTTCCTGACCCCGGGTGGCGCCGCCGACTTCGGCTGGTTCGCCTACACCCCGCTGTCGGACGCCATCCACTCGCCCGGTGTCGGTGCCGACCTGTGGATCTCCGGTCTGGTCGTGTCCGGTCTCGGCACCATCCTCGGTGGCGTCAACATGATCACCACGGTGGTCTGCCTGCGCGCCCCCGGCATGACGATGTACCGGATGCCGATCTTCACCTGGAACATCCTGGTCACCAGCATCCTGATCCTGCTGGCGTTCCCGATCCTGACCGCGGCCCTGATGGGCCTGCTGGCGGACCGGCATCTCGGGGCGCACGTTTTCGACCCCGCGAACGGCGGCGTGATCCTCTGGCAGCACTTGTTCTGGTTCTTCGGCCATCCAGAGGTCTATATCGTCGCGCTACCGTTCTTCGGGATCGTGTCGGAGATCTTCCCGGTCTTCAGCCGCAAGCCGATCTTCGGGTACAAGGGCCTGGTCTGGGCGACGCTGGCGATCGCCGCGCTGTCGGTGGCCGTGTGGGCGCACCACATGTACGCGACCGGCGCCGTGCTGCTGCCGTTCTTCTCCTTCATGACCTTCCTGATCGCGGTCCCGACCGGCGTGAAGTTCTTCAACTGGATCGGCACGATGTGGAAGGGCCAGCTGTCCTTCGAGACGCCGATGATCTTCTCGATGGGCTTCATCGTCACGTTCCTCTTCGGCGGTCTGACCGGCATCATGCTGGCCGCGCCGGCGATCGACTTCCACGTGTCCGACAGCTACTTCGTCGTCGCGCACTTCCACTACGTGCTCTACGGCACGATCGTGTTCGCCACGTTCGCCGGGATCTACTTCTGGTTCCCGAAGATCACCGGCCGCATGATGGACGAGAAGCTCGGCAAGTGGCACTTCTGGACCACGTTCATCGGCTTCCACGCCACGTTCCTGGTGCAGCACTGGCTCGGCGCCGAAGGCATGCCGCGCCGGTACGCGGACTACCTTCAGTCCGACGGGTTCACCACGCTGAACACGATCTCCACGATCGGCGCGTACATCCTCGGTGCCTCGACGCTGCCGTTCATCTGGAACGTCTTCAAGAGCTACCGGTACGGCGAGATCGTCACGGTGGACGACCCGTGGGGCTACGGCAACTCGCTCGAATGGGCGACGTCCTGCCCGCCGCCGCGGCACAACTTCACCGAACTGCCGCGGATCCGGTCCGAGCGGCCGGCGTTCGAGCTGCACTACCCGCATATGGTGGAGCGCATCCACAAGGAGGGTGAGATCGGCTTCTTCGGGAAGCAGAAGGTCAACACTCACCGGGCGCCGTCCCAGCTGCTCACCGAGGCGGCCATGCCGGGTGACCACTCCAAGGACAATTCCAGCGAGCAGTGACCCGATAAGCGGAAATGGCGCGTGCCTTGCCTCACACAGGGGCAGGGCGCGACGGGCCGTGGGGACGGTCTGCGCCTGCGTCCATCCGCTACTCCCCGCTTGCCAGGCGGTGTACGGAACNCCGCCTCGGTCTCGCCCTCGACGATCAGCGGCACGCGCCATTTTCACACCCGGCTGAGGGAGACTGACCCCCGTGACGCAGACACCAGTTCTCATCACCACCACCGGTCCCGACAAGCCGGGTGTGTCCTCGGTGCTGTTCGCCGTGCTGTCGCGCCACGACGTCGACGTCCTCGACGTCGAGCAGGTCGTCATCCGCGGCCAGCTGGTGCTCGGTGTGCTCGCCGGCGTGTACCGCGACCCCGAGGGCCTGCAGGAGTACGTCGAGCAGGCGATGGCCTCGGTCGGGATGCAGGTCGACGTGAAGATCGGCTCGGCCATCGGCGCCGACCCGTTCGCCATCGGCCAGAAGGACTCGACACATGTCCTGCTGATGCTCGGGCGCCCGGTGACCGCGCGGGCGTTCTCCGACGTCGCGCGCCGCCTCGCCGCGCTGGACGTCAACATCGACTCGATCCGCAGCGTCGCCGATTATCCGGTGACCGGGCTGGAGCTGTACGCCTCGCTCGCCCAGGACACCCCGGAGGCCGACGCCGCGCTGCGCACCGCGCTGGCGGACGCCGCCGTCGAGGCCGGAATCGACATCTCGGTCGAGCGGGCCGGGCTCGCGCGCCGCGCCAAGCGGCTGGTCGTCTTCGACGTCGACTCCACGCTCATCCAGGGCGAGGTCATCGAGATGCTCGGCGCGCACGCCGGCGTCGAACCGCAGGTCCGCGAGATCACCGAGGCCGCGATGCGCGGCGAGCTGAACTTCGGGGAGTCGCTGGAGCGCCGGGTCGCGCTGCTGGAGGGGCTTCCGGAGACGGTGCTGGACGAGGTCGCCGCGTCCATCGAGCTCACCCCGGGCGCGCGCACGACCATCCGCACGTTGAAGCGGATGGGCTTCCGCTGCGGGGTCGTTTCGGGTGGTTTCACCAAGATCATCCAGTCCCTCGTGGACGACCTCGGCCTCGACTTCGCCGCCGCGAACGAACTGGAAGTCGTCGACGGCAAGCTCACCGGCCGGGTGGTCGGGGACATCGTCGACCGCGCGGGCAAGGCGACGGCGCTGCGCCGGTTCGCCGAGGAGTACGAGATCTCGCTGGAGCAGTGCGTCGCCGTCGGTGACGGGGCGAACGACATCGACATGCTTTCGGTCGCTGGGATGGGGGTCGCCTTCAACGCGAAGCCCGCGCTGCGCGAGGTCGCCGACACCGCGCTTTCCCACCCATACCTCGACGCCGTGCTGTTCCTGCTCGGGGTCACCAGGGCCGAGATCGAGGCGGCCGACGCGGCCGACGGTCTCGAGCTTTCCCGGCCATGAGCGTCCTGGAGCCGCTGGCCGCGCGCTACGCGTTCTGGTTGGGGCTGCCCGCCGAGGACACGGTGGACACCTCCGACGAGGATCCCGCCGAGGTCCGGGCCATGCCGGTGATCCTGCGGATGGAACGGGCAGAACCGCCGTCGCGGACCGCCCTGCTGGAGGCCGCCGCGGCGGCCGCGGTCGCGGTCTGCCTCGACGAACGTGCCGAGCCCGAGGGCGAATGGCACGACCAGCTCAAGGCGTGGGTCGACGGCCGGATCCGCAAGGTCGCCCGGCGGGCGCGCGGCGCGCACTGGCGGGCGGTCCAGGAACTGCCGGGGATCACGGTCGAGGTCGACGGCGCCGAGGCGCGGGCCTTGCTTCCCTGCCGCGTCGTCGAGACGCCGAAGGAGGTCTCGCGGTTGCAGATCTCCGGGAGCGAACTCCCGGCCGACGAGCCGGGGACCGCGCCGGACGGTGTCCCGCGGCTGCTGCTGAACCCCGAGGTCTCGATGACCGTCGGCAAGGGCTCGGCCCAGGTCGGGCACGCGACGATGATTCTCGCGTCACTGCTGGACGAGGCCGAACGGGCGGCCTGGGCCGGGACCGGGTTCCGGTGCTCGGTGCGGACCCCGCCGGTCGCGACCTGGAAGGCGCTTTGCCCGGTCGAGGATCCCGAAGGTTCGTGGCGCCGTGACGGCGTCGTCGCGGTCCGGGACGCCGGGTTCACCGAAGTCGATCCCGGAACAGTCACGGTCATAGCCCAAAGGGCTTAGCCTCCTATACTCCCCGCATGGGTGACCGGCTGATCGCCGGGCGCTATCGCTTGGAGGAGCGGATCGGCGCCGGGGGCATGGGTGTGGTCTGGCGTGCCACCGATCTGGACCTCGGCCGGGTCGTCGCCCTCAAACGCTCGCAGGCCGGGGACAGCGGCCAGATCCGGCGCGAGGCACGGATCGGCGCGGGCCTGCATCACCCGAACGTCGTCACCGTCTTCGACGCCGTGATCGACGGTGACGATCGCTGGCTCGTCATGGAATACCTGCCCTCGCGCAGCCTCGCCGACGTCATCGACGCCGACGGGCCGCTGCCACCCGGCAAGGTGGCCAAGATCGGCGTCCAGCTCGCCGCGGCGCTCGCGGCGATGCACGAGAAGGGCATGGTCCACCGCGACCTCAAACCGGGCAACGTCCTGGTGGCCGACGACGGTACGGCCAAACTCACCGACCTCGGCATCGCGCAGTGGGCGGAGGTGACCCGCACCGGCGGCGGCCTCGACGTCGGGACTCCCGGTTACGTCGCGCCCGAGATGGCCGAAGGACGGCAGGCGGGTGCCGCGGCGGACGTGTTCTCGCTGGGCGCGACACTGTTCGCCGCCGTCGAGGGCACGTCGGTGTGGGGAGACGCGAACGTCGGTCCGTTCGTCCAGCTCCGGCGGGCGACGTCGTACACGCTGGAACCGATCCGCCGGGCGGGACCGCTGGCGCCCGCGCTGATGGAACTGCTGCGGCGCAAACCCGCCGGGCGGCCGGACGCCGTCCGCGCCGCCGAACTGCTGTCCGAGGTCGCGGACGTCGTCGTTCTCTCGCGAAGACGACGTTTTCGGGTGACCAAACGCGCCATCGCGATCGCGGCCGTCGCGGCGGTCCTGATGCTGACCGGGGGCCTGCTCTACGCCACGAAGGAACCCGCGTCGATCGCGGCGGGCCCGCCGTCCGAACCGATCGGTGACCGGCGGACCGCGGACCCTTGCTCGCTGGTCGATCCCTCCGTGCTGAACCACCTCGGGACCCCCGAGCCGGACAGCGCCACCGGCAACTTCAACGCCTGCGGTGTCCGGCTGCGCCTGAGTCCCGACGAGGAGGACATCGTCGACATCCGGCTCGAACTGACGACGCCGACGTCGCCGTTACTGGACAAGCCGATGCCAGGGCGGCTGATCGTGCGCGAGATCCCGAGCGACTCCGAAGACAAGTGCGCACGGGGTATCCCGCTGCCGGACGGCAACCAGGTATGGGTGCACGCCCGGCACATCCGGAACTGGCACGCGCAACTCTGCGACTACGTCGATCCGGTGGCCACGCACGCGGTGAGCGTGCTGAACCGGGAGCCGGTCGAACGGCGTCCAGCTCCCTTTCCCGCCGGTTCGCTCGGGAGTCTCGACGCCTGCGCGCTGGGCGGGGATCTGCCCCAGGCGATCGTCGGCGGTCCGGCCGTGCCTAATCCGGTGTTCGGCAACTGGGAGTGCTCCTGGAACCATCGTGAGACCGAGGTGACGATCCGGTTCGAACGGGAGCGGGCGCCGTTGGAGGACGACGGCAGACGGGTCGCTCTCGGATCGCGGGAAGCCTTCGTCGAAGTCTCGGCCGAGTGGAAGGCTTGTCAGGCCGAGATTCCGCACCGGACCTTCGCCGGCAACGGTCGTGCCATGATCGAGACGGTGGAGATCTACGTCGCGGACAAGGTCAAGCAGCCGCAGGAGATGTGCCCGGCCGCGGAACGGCTGGCCGGCGAGATCGCCCCCAGGCTGCCGCCACTCTGAAAGGGAAAACCGTGTCTTTGGAAGTCCAGCGCGACGGTGAGCACCGCTTCATCGGCCGCAACGAACGCGGTGCCGAGGTCGTGATCGGCCGCAAGGGAGCCGAGGGCGCCTTCTCGCCCGCCGAACTGCTGCAGATCGCGGCGGCGGGCTGCTCGGCCGTCACCGCCGAGAACCTCATCACGCGCCGGATCGGGGAGGACTCGAAGTTCCGGGTCGGCGTAACCGCGGACAAACGCGAAGGCGCTTCGGAGCTCGATGCCGTCCACGTGGCTTTCGACGTCGACGTGTCCTCGCTCGCCGCTGAGGAGCGCGAGGCGCTGGCGGGAGCGGTGGACCGCGCCATCGAGAGGCTGTGCACGGTGAGCCGGACGTTGAAGAAGGGCATCCCGGTCACGGAGAGCTTCCCTGGCGAGTAGGTCCTCCCTCGCGCTTGGCTCAGTGCTTGGCCGGGTGGCCTTCGGCGCTCCAGACCACGTACGCCTCGTCGGCGTCGGTGGTCATGGCCTCGATGAACTTCTCGTTGTCGAAGCCGGGCAGCGTCTGCAACCGCTCGATCAGCGCGTCGGCGGCCGGGTCGCCGCTGGGGATCGCGGTGCCCTTCCCGTCGGCGCCGGCGAGCATGAAGAAGACGTCTTCCTTCCACGGGCCTTCAGGGATCACTCTGACCACCACCGCGGACAGCTCGGACCACGTGACGGCTTCCTCGCTTCCGTCCGCGAGCTGGCGCCGCACTCCGGTGTCATCGACGCTGACGGTCCGGGATTGTGCGTTGGGCGACTCGTGGGACAACCGGTTCTCCCTGTCTTCGGCGTTCCGTTAACGGTACTCGGCCGTGTTCCAGGCCACTCAGGCCGGGGCGGCGGCGTCGAGGCGGCGCAGCGCGTCGCGGGCGACCTGCGGATCCATGGTCGGCCAGAACGGCGGCAGCGAGGCGCGCAGGAATCCGCCGTAGCGGGCGGTGGCCAGCCGGGAGTCCAGGATCGCGACGACGCCGCGATCGGTGACCGAACGGTGCAGCCGCCCGGTGCCCTGTGCGAGCAGCAGCGCCGCGTGCGTGGCCGCGACGGTGAGGAAACCGTTACCGCCTCTGGCTTCCACGGCGCGTTGCCGTGCCGAGGAGACCGGGTCGTCCGGGCGGGGGAACGGGATCCTGTCGACCACCACGAGCTGGAGCGACGGACCCGGCACGTCGACGCCCTGCCACAACGACAGCGTGCCGAACAGGCAGGTGCGCGCGTCTTCGGAGAACTTCTGCACCAGCAGGCCGGTGGCGTCGTCCCCCTGGCAGAGGATCGGCAGGTCGAGCCGCTCCCGCATCTCCTCGGTGGCCTGCTTCGCCGCGCGCATCGAGGAGAACAGGCCGAGCGTGCGGCCGCCCGCGGCCTCGATCAGCTCGGCCAGCTCGTCCATGGTCGAGGGCTGCAACCCGTCCCGTCCCGGCGGCGGCAGATGCTTGGCCAGATAGAGGATTCCGTTGCGTTTGTGGTCGAACGGGGAGCCGACGTCGAGGCCGGTCCACTTGGGGCCTTCGGCGTCGTCGCTGTCGGCCGGAGCGGCCTTTTCGGTCGCCGCGCCAGGCGCCTTCTCGACCCTCGCACCGCCAGGCGGGAGACCCCATTGGCGGGCCATGGTGTCGAACGTGCCGCCCAGGGTCAGCGTCGCCGAGGTGAGGACGGTCGTGTGCTGGTTGAAGACACGCTCGCGCAGCAGACCGGCGACACCCAGCGGGGCGACCTTCAGCGCGGGCGGGCGCGGGTTCGTGGAGAAGCGGTCCCCGGTCAGCCAGACGACGTCGCGCTGATGCGCCTTGTCGTCGTCGAAGGCCTCGAGCAGCCGGACCGCGGTGTCGTGGACCTCTTCGAGCAGCGACCGCGCCAGCTTGCGGGCCGTGGCCTCGTCGACGTCCTCCTTGCGGTCCTTGCCGAGCGCGGTGAGGCAGCGATGCGCGGCGTCGCGGACCGCGGGGATCGCGCCGGTGAGGGCCTGGGGCAGCGAATCCATCCGGCCGGACGGCAGGTCGTCGAGGATCAGGGCCAGCCCGTCGCTCGCCTCCAGCAACTGGTCGGCCACCTCGTCGTCGACCAGTTTCCCGCAGCGCCGGGCGGCCGCCGAGACCATGCCGCTGGTCAGCTCTCCGGTCGCCACGGACGTCACGCGGTCCACGAGGTCGTGCGCCTCGTCGATGATCACCAGGTCGTGCTCGGGGAGCACCTGGTAGCCCTGCAGCGCGTCGATCGCCAGCAGCGCGTGGTTGGTGACCACGACATCGGCTTTGCCCGCCTCCGCGCGGGACCGCTCGGCGAAACAGTCCGTGCCGATGGGGCAGCGCGAGGCGCCCAGGCATTCCTTCGCGGTGACGGACACCTGGCGCCACGCCTGGTCCGAGACGCCGGGAACCAGCTCGTCGCGGTCACCGGTTTCGGTGTCGGACGACCATTCCCGCAGCCGCGTGACCTCCTTGCCGAGCCGGGAGACGGCGAACGGGTCGAACAGCTGCTGGTCTTCCGGCTCGTCCGGGGCGCCGGAATCGAGCCGGTGGAGGCAGAGGTAGTTACGGCGGCCCTTGAGGATCGCGAAGGTGGGTTCGCGGCCGAGGGGCTTCTTCAGCGCCTTCGCCAGCCGGGGGAGGTCCCTGTCGACCAGCTGGCGCTGCAGGGCGATGGTGGCCGTGGAGACCACGACCGTGGCCTCCTTCTCGACCGCGTGCCGGATCGCGGGAACGAGATAGGCCAACGACTTCCCGGTACCCGTGCCCGCCTGGACGGCCAGGTGCTCGCCGGTGCGGATGGCGCGGCCCACGGCGTCCGCCATCTTGACCTGGCCCTCGCGCTCGGCACCGCCCACGGACTCGACCGCGTGCGTCAGGAGTTCGAGGACACCGGGGAAATCAGCACGGGAGGGCACGGGACAAGACGATAGCCGGGGCCACCGTCAAGATCGTCCGCCCCGTGCAATGAAGGGGCCTTTCATAGCGAATTTCGCTATGAAAGGAGATCGGAAGAGCANGGGCCTTTCATAGCGAATTTCGCTATGAAAGGCCCCTTCATTGCAGCTCGTGGGGCTATGAAAGGACCGGTCACGACTCCTTGCGGAAGCGGGAGACCAGCGCCCAGGTGCCCGGAAGCAGCGCCGCGGCGACGGCGATCTTCAGCGCGTCCCCGATCAGGAACGGCACGACACCCTTTTCGAGCGCGGTCGACAGGCCGAAGCCGGTCGACGCCATCAGCCACGGCACGCCGACCGAGTAGATGGCGAGGTTGCCCAGCACCATCGTCCCCGCCGTGCGTAGCGGCGTGCGGTCCCCGCCGCGGCCGGCGAGCGCGCCGACCAGCGCGCCCGCGAGCACGAAGCCGACGATGTAGCCGGCGCTGGCGCCGAACAGGCCGGAAGAACCGTTCTGGAACCAGCCGAATCCGGCCGCGCCGACGGCGAGGTACAGCGCCATCGACAGCGCGCCGCGCTTCCAGCCGAGCGCGGCGCCGACCAGCAGGGCGGCGAACGTCTGGCCGGTCATCGGCACCGGGGAGCCGGGCACCGGGATCAGGATCTGCGCGGCCGCGCCGGTCAGGGCGGCACCACCGGCGACCAGGACCGCGTCACGGACCAGTGCGCCGGGAACGAGGTCGGCGAGAACCGGACGGGTGCCGGTCACAGACAGCGAAGACACTCAGACCTCCTATGAGTACACGAATGTGAACCGAGGTTAACGTCAGAAGACGGGTCGCGGACCGAATGTCGGCCACCTCACGGTCATCGCGCGTCCACTCGTCCGGGTGGCATGACCCTGCACGGGACCGGTGGTTGGTGGAGGCTGCCGGACATGAGGAAACCCGTTTCGAGGCTGTTGTCGGTGACGATGCTGACCGGGGCGCTGGTGGCGGGAGGTCCGGCGGTCGCGTCGGCCGGGCCCGCCCCCGCGACGGCGGCCGCGTCGGTCGGATCGCTCGACGTGGAGATCGGCGACGAACACGTGGTCACGGGCGAACTCGCGCCGTGCGACGTCGACGGTCCCTTGACCGCGAAGACCCAGGGCGGCGTCGTCGGCGACTTCGCCCGGTTCGGCGGGGGTGAGTCGCGCTGCGGCCGGAACGGCGCGGTGGCCGTCGGCGAGGCGGCCGGGCGGCGGTTCGAGACCACCCTGCTCAAGCGGTTCGGCGGTCCGGTGATCAAGGTCCGCACGTTCATGGCGAAGTGCAGCACCACCGAGGACGGCAGCCTCGGCTACATCGAGTTCGGCGACGTCACCGGGTTCACGCTGCCGGAGAACATCCCGCAGAACTACCGGCTGACCATCGCGGGCGGCAAGGGCGGGACGGCGCTGGCGTCGCTCACGGTCAACGAGACCGTCACGCCGACGCCGCCCGACGGGAGCCTCGTGACACACATGCTGCACATCAAGCTGTTCCCGCAGGGCGGCGGACCGGCGAAGGGCGACATCTACCTCGGGACCGCGCGCTGCGACCCGTACGGCAAGAAGAAGCCCTAATGCGTCAGGTGCGCGAGACGTACTTCGCGGCCGCCGCGACGAACTCACTCGCGCGGGTCGCCAGATCCGTCAGCGACCCTTTCGAGGTGAGCGCGTCACCGACCAGCGGTGTGGCGGCCGCGACGGCGATCGAGCCCGACTCGAGGTACTTCGCGACGTCGGCCAGGTGCACGCCGCCCGTCGGGACGAGCGGGATGTCCGGCATCGGCGCCCGGACCGCCCGCAGGTAGGCGATGCCGCCGACGGCCGCGATCGGGAAGACCTTCACCGCCGCCGCGCCGAGACGCCACGCCTGGTCGATCTCGGTCGGGGTCAGCGCGCCGCAGATCACCGGCAGCCCGCGTTCGTGCGCGCGCTCCATGACCAGCGGGTTCACCGTCGGCGTGACCAGGAAGGTCGCGCCGGCGTCCGCCGCTTTGTCCACATCGGACACCTCGCGCACGCTCCCGGCGCCGATATGCGCGTCGTCGCCGAGCTTCTTGCGGATGGTCGCGATGGCGTCCGTGGCGCCCGGCGTGGTCAACGCCGCTTCGAGCACTCGCACGCCCGCCGCGTGCAGCACCGTGGCGGCGTCGGCGAATCGGCTCGCTTCCGCGGCCCGCAAGATCGCGACGAGCCGGTTTTCGATCAGGGTGTCCTGGAGGTCGTGCTGGATCATGCGGCCGGGACCGGCGCCTTCCCGGTGTAGGTCACGCCCGCCTCGTCGAAGTCCTTGAGCGCGGCGTCGACGGTCGGCTGCGAGCCGCCGACCGTGAGGTCAAGCAGCACCCGGACCTTGAAACCGGCCTTCGCCGCGTCGAGCGCCGTCGCGCGGACGCAGAAATCGGTCGCGATGCCGACGACGTCGACCTCGGTGACGTCGTGCTCCTTCAGCCACGCGTCGAGCGTCTTGCCGTCGCGCGCGTTGCCTTCGAAGCCGGAGTACGCGGCGGTGTACTCGCCCTTGGAGAAGACCTCGCTGATCGGGACCACGTCGAGCGCGGGGTGGAACGACGCGCCGGAAGTGCCCGCGACGCAGTGGCGCGGCCAGCTGTCCTTGAAGTCCGGCGTCTCGCTGAAGTGATCGCCCGGGTCGATGTGGTAGTCGCGAGTGGCGACGACGTGCGCGTAACCGCCTTCCGCGGCCTGCTTGGAGATCGCTTCGGCGGCGGCGGCGCCGCCGGGCAGGCCGAGCGACCCGCCTTCGCAGAAGTCGTTCTGCACATCGACCACGATCAAGGCGGTCCCCATGTGTTGCTCCTGAGTTCTCTTTAGACGAATACGGTCGGGATGGCGGGCTCCCCGTGCGAGAGCTTGAGGCCTTCCCACGGAAGGCTCACCAGCGCCCGCCGAAGCCGCTGGCGCGCGTCGTCCAGCGTGGGCAAATCATCCACCGTCCGGCCGTCCCGGACCAGCGGAATCTGCAATTCGTGGTCGTTCGGTCCCTGTTCCGGGACCTGCGAGGCGGCCGTCCAGATCACCTCTTCGACGGCGGTGCCGGTCTCGCGGTGCCGTCGCAGCGCGGACTTCCGGCCGCCGCGGGATTCCTTGTGCGCGCTGCGCTTGGCGACCGGCCTGCCGTCCACCTCGACGAGCTTGTAGACCATCCCCGCGGTCGGCGCGCCGGAACCGGTGACGACCGAGGTCCCGACGCCGTACGCGTCGACGGGTTCCGCCCGCAGCGCCGCGATGGCGTGCTCGTCGAGGTCGCCCGACACCACGATGCGGGTGTCCTTGGCGCCGAGGGCGTCCAGTTGCTCGCGGGCTTTGCGGGCCAGCGGGCCCACGTCGCCGGAGTCGATGCGGATCGCACCCAGTTCGGTCCCGGCCACCCGGACGGCCGTTTCGATGCCCTTGGTGATGTCGTAGGTGTCCACCAGGAGCGTGGTGTCGGTGCCCATCTTGTCCACCTGCGCGCGGAACGCCTGTTCCTCGCTGTCGTGCAGCAACATGAAGGCGTGCGCGACGGTGCCCCGCGTCGGGATCCCGTAGCGGCGGCCGGCTTCGAGGTTGGAGGTCGTGGCGAAGCCGGCGAGGTACGCGGCCCGCGCGGCGGAGACGGCGGCGTACTCGTGCGTGCGGCGGCCACCCATCTCGATGATCGGCCTGCCGTGCGCGGCACCGGACATCCGCGCCGCGGCGGACGCGATCGCGCTGTCGTGGTTGAGGATCGAGAGGATCAGCGTCTCCAGCACGACGGCCTCGCCGAAGGAGCCGGTGACGGTCAGGATCGGGGAACCGGGGAAGTAGAGCTCGCCCTCGGGGTAACCGTCGATGTTCCCCGAGAAGGAGTAGTCCGCGAGCCACGAAAGGGTGGCGTCGTCGACGACGGCCGTCGCTTCCAGCTGGCTCAGCTCGGCGTCGGTGAACCGGAAGTCGGCGATCGCGTCGAGGACCCGCCCGGTACCCGCGACGACGCCGTAGCGGCGGCCGTCGGGCAGACGACGTGCGAAGACCTCGAAGACGCACGGCCGGTCCGCCGTCCCGTCGGACAGGGCGCTGGCCAGCATGGTCAGCTCGTAGTGGTCGGTGAGCAGCGCGGTGCTGGCGCCAGTGGCCGCCTCGGGGAAACCCATGGCACCAGCCTATTCACCCACATGGCCGGACCTGCCAGCCCATACCGGAACGGGCCCGTGACACCATGGAGTGCATGTCCACGCCTGTCGCATCCGAGCAGACGCAGGTTGATCCACAGGGAGTAGAGGTCGTCTCTGAGGACAAACCCTGGCGGACGGTCGTCTGGAACGATCCGGTGAACCTCATGTCGTACGTGACGTACGTGTTCCAGAAGCTGTTCGGTTACAGCCGGGACCACGCGACGAAGCTGATGCTCGACGTGCACCAGAAGGGCAAGGCGATCGTGTCGTCCGGTTCCAAGGAGAAGGTGGAGACCGACGTCGCGAAACTCCACGCGGCCGGCCTCTGGGCCACCATGGAGCAGCCTTCATGAACGGATGGCGCCGCAAGGGCGACACCATCGTCGCGGGGTTCGAGCAGCAGGAGGCCGCGGTGCTGCGCGGCCTGGTCAGCCAGCTGGAGGACATGCTCACCGCGCGCGCCGAAGAGGCGCCCCAGGACGAGCTGGCGGAGCTGACCGGGATCCGCAT
This sequence comes from Amycolatopsis coloradensis, assembly GCF_037997115.1. Lineage (NCBI taxonomy): Bacteria > Bacillati > Actinomycetota > Actinomycetes > Pseudonocardiales > Pseudonocardiaceae > Amycolatopsis > Amycolatopsis coloradensis. The sequence goes on along the minus strand of NZ_CP150484.1, from coordinate 7,514,127 downwards.
GGGCCCGACCGAATCGCCGGACGACCCGGTCCTGTCCCGGCTGCTGCCGGACTTCCACAAGCTGGACCCGGACAACCCGACCCGCGAGGACATCGACTCGGCCGCCGCGATGCGGTCGATTCACGAGCCCGAGCTGCTGGACAAGAAGGTCGGCGTCGCCAAGATCGTGCTGGACACCCTGCCGCGTGACGGCGGGAACGTGCGGCTGACCTTCGAGCAGGCCGACGCGTGGCTGGGCGCGCTCAACGACGTCCGGCTGGCGCTGGGCACCGCGCTCGACGTCACCGAGGACATGCCCGACGAGTTGCCCGAGGACGATCCCCGCGCGCCGCATCTCGGCGTCTACCACTGGCTGACCTGGGTGCAGGAGACCCTCATCCAGTCGCTGACGTCATGATCACCGACGTCCCGGGGGTGCTGGTCGGGCATCACGAGCGGGTCGGCGACGGCTGGGCGACCGGGACGACGGTCGTGCTGGTCCCCGGCGGCGCGGTAGGGGCCGTCGACCATCGCGGCGGCGCGCCCGGAACGCGCGAGACCAATCTGCTGGAGCCGGAGAACCTGGTCCAGCACGTCAACGCGATCTGCCTGTCCGGCGGGAGCGCGTACGGCCTGGCCGCCGCGGACGGCGTCATGCGCTGGCTCGCCGAGCGGAACCTGGGCATCCCGGTGGGAACCGAACCGCACGAGGTGGTGCCGATCGTGCCCGCCGCGGTGCTGTTCGACCTGCCGCGCAGCGACTGGGGCAACCGTCCGGACGCCTCCTTCGGTTATGCGGCCTGCGAAGCGGCCGTCGGGGGTCCGGTCGCGCTCGGGACCGTCGGTGCGGGCGCGGGGGCGAAGGCGGGATCACTCAAAGGCGGGATCGGGACGGCCTCGGAGAAGGTCGGGGAGTTCACCGTCGGCGTCGTCGCCGCCGTGAACGCCGCCGGCGAGGCCGTGGATCTCTCGACGGGGCGCGCGTACGCGGCGGACCACGAGGTCGACGGCGAGTTCGGCGTCCGCTGGCCCGATCGGCCTGGTGACGTCGAGGCGAAGGCGGCGGGGCTCAACACGACCATCGGCGTGGTCGCGGTGGACGCGGCGCTGTCCAAGGCGGAGGCGCGGCGGCTCGCGGTGGCCGCGCAAGACGGTCTCGCCAGGGCCGTGCGGCCGGCGCACACGATGTTCGACGGCGACACGGTGTTCGCGCTGGCGACCGGCGATCGGGAACTTCCCGGCGGCGCGGGCCCCGTCGCGGCGGCGCGGCGCGCGTTGGTGCTGGACACACTGTGCTCGGCGGCCGCGCGGGTCTTCGGGCGCGCGATGGTGCACGGTGTGCTTTCCGCCACTTCGGCGGGGGACATGCGCGCGTACCGTGACGTCTGGCCCGAAGCGTTCTCCTGACCGGTCGAGGTGCCGAGTGGCGGCGATCTCAGAGTGTGGACCGGCCCTTTCCAGCACCTAAGATGGGCGACGTGCTCCGGATCCGCCGTGAACTCGTCGACGAGATCGTCGCCCATGCCCGTCGTGACCATCCCGACGAGGCGTGCGGGGTGATCGCCGGTCCCGAAGGATCGGACAGCCCCGAGCGGTACATCCCCATGCTGAACGCGGCGCGCTCGCCGACGTTCTACGAATTCGACTCGGGCGATCTGCTCAAGCTCTACCGCGAGATGGACGCCAACGACGAGGTGCCCGTCGTCATCTACCACTCGCACACCGCGACCGACGCCTATCCGTCACGCACCGACGTCTCGTACGCCTCGGAACCCGACGCGCACTACGTGCTCGTTTCCACCAAGGACCCCGATTCGCACCAGTTCCGGTCGTACCGGATCGTGGACGGGGAGATCACCGAGGAGCCCGTCGAGATCATCGGCTGAACCCGGCCGGGGAATAACCCGGCCCGAACAGAACGTCTGCGTAGCAGAGAACCCACCGGAGGTAGAAAACCATGGCCGTGACCGTGTCCATCCCGACCATCCTGCGTACGCACACCGACGGCGAGAAGTCCGTCGAGGCGACCGGCAAGACCGTGCTCGAGGTGATCGACGACATCGAGTCCCGCCACGGCGGCCTCAAGGCCCGCCTGGTCAAGGAAGAGAAGCTGCACCGCTTCGTCAACGTCTACGTCAACGACGAGGACGTCCGTTTCTCCGGCGGGCTCGAGGCCGAGGTCAAGGACGGCGACACCCTGACCATCCTGCCCGCCGTGGCCGGTGGCTGATCGATGGCTCGCTTCGAGTCGCTGCTCGACGCGCTCGGCGGCACGCCGCTGGTCGGCCTTCCCCGGCTTTCGCCCACCCATGACGTGCGGTTGTGGGCGAAGCTGGAGGACCGCAACCCGACCGGTTCGATCAAGGACCGCCCCGCGCTGGCGATGATCGAGGCCGCCGAGCGCGAAGGCACGCTCCGGCGCGGCTCCACGATCCTGGAGCCGACGTCGGGCAACACCGGCATCGCGCTGGCGATGGCCGCGAAGCTCAAGGGCTACGGCCTGGTGTGCGTGATGCCGGAGAACACCTCGACCGAGCGCAAGCAGCTGCTGCAGGCGTACGGCGCGCGGATCGTCTTCTCCCCGGCCGCCGGCGGGTCCAACGAGGCCGTGCGCCGGGCGAAGGAACTGGCCGAGGCCAACCCGGACTGGGTGATGCTCTACCAGTACGGCAACCCGGCCAACGCCGACGCCCACTACCGCGGCACCGGGCCCGAACTGCTCAAGGACCTGCCGACCCTGACGCATTTCGTCGGCGGTCTCGGCACCACCGGCACCCTGGTCGGTGTCGGGCGCTACCTGCACGAGGTGAAGCCGGACGTGCAGATCATCGCGGCCGAACCACGCTACGGCGAGCTGGTGTACGGCCTGCGGAACCTCGACGAAGGTTTCGTGCCGGAGCTCTACGACGCGAGCGTGCTCAACGGCCGGTACTCCGTCGGCGCGTACGACGCGCTTCGCCGGACCCGCGAGCTGCTGGAGCACGAAGGCATCTTCGCGGGGATCTCGACGGGTGCCGTGCTGCACGCGGCGCTGGCCGTCGCCGAGAAGGCCGCCGCCGCGGGGAAGCCCGCCGATGTGGCCTTCGTGGTCGCTGACGCGGGGTGGAAGTACCTCTCGACGGGCGCGTACTCCGGCTCGCTCGACGAAGCGGCCGAAAGGCTCGACGGGCAGCTCTGGGCCTGATCCGCGTCACCCTGGCCTCGTGAGTGGTAAGGACGGTTGGGGCCAACGGTGTCTCAGGCACCTCTTGAATGTGGCGGCCTTGGTCGTGAGTCCGTGAAGGCCTCCTTCCCTACCCTGAAGGTAAGGAAGGAGGCCTTCACGGACTACGCGATCGCCACCCGCAGCCCCAGCAACACCAGCAGCCTCAGCAGTCACAGCGGCGCCGCGTGAAGGCCCCCTTCCCTCGGCTCAGCCGAGGAAACTCGACCTTCACACCTTCCCGAGTACATGAAGGGGGTGCAGGGGCGAGCAAGGGTGGCGGTGGCGCGGTGGGGCATGTCTCGTGAGTGGTAAGGACGGTTAGAACCGTCCTTACCGCTCACGAGACCCAGCGCAAGGGCGACGCTGGCACGATGGCGGGTATGAAGGTCATCGGGTTGCTGGGCGGGATGAGCTGGGAATCGTCGGCCGAGTACTACCGGCTGGTCAACGAACGCGTCCGCGAGCTGCGCGGCGGGTATCACTCCGCGCGCACCGTGTTGTACTCCGTGGACTTCGCCGAGATCGAAGCGATGCAGGCCGAAGGCCGCTGGGACGACGCCGGGCGGGAACTGAACCGCGCCGCCCTCGCGCTCGAAGCCGCCGGAGCGGACTTCGTCGTCCTCTGCACCAACACGATGCACAAGGTCGCCGACCAGCTCGTCGACGGCCTGGGCGTGCCGCTCCTGCACCTCGCCGACACCACGGCGACCGCGATCAAGGCCGCGGGCGTCGAGCGTGTCGGGCTCCTGGGCACCGGTTTCACCATGGCCCAGCCGTTCTACCGCGAACGCCTCGCCGCGCACGGCCTCGACGTGCTCGTGCCCGGCGAAGAGGACCGCAAGACGGTGCACGGGGTCATCTACGACGAGCTCGTCCACGGCGTCGTCACCGAACACTCCCGTGAGCGGTACCGCGAGGTCATCGCGAGGCTCGTCGAGGAGGGCGCGGAGGGCGTCATCTACGGCTGCACGGAGATCGAGCTGCTCGTCGGCCCCGAGGACAGCCCGGTGCCCACCTTCCCCACCACCAGGCTGCATGCCGAAGCGGCCGTGGACTACGCGCTGGGCAAGGCCTCACTCCCTCCCGCGATGTGACGTTCGTGCTGGGCGACGGCCTGCCGCCACAGCCTGTCCTGTTCCTCACCGGTGAAACCACCGCGCGGCACGCCGAAGACGTCCTCGATCGCCGCCCACCACTCGGCCGGTGATTCCAGCACGGTCTTGCCGCCCGGCAGACCGCTCAAGGTCAGCGCGCGCAGCGAATCCACTCCCTCCGCGTCGCGCCGCTGCACCACCAGCGTGCGGACGAAACCGGAATCCTCGGACGTGGACAGCTCGACGTGCTTCTCGGCGAAGTCGGCCATCACGGCCGCCTCCGGCGCGAAATCCATCCCGACGAAACTGCCCTGCGGATCGTGATCGAGCCGCCAGCCGCCGGGAGTGACCTCCGAGGGCCGTATACGGAACACCAGCGGTCCCTGTTTGTACTCGCCCTCAAGCAGCGGGAGCGGCTCGTGGATGCCGTCACCGAGCCCGACGTCGACCAGCCAGCCGGCGTCGGGTTCCTCCGGCAGCCCGGTCACCGTCAGCGCCAGGTGGTTGAGGTGGATCCCGGACCGCGCGCCCGCCATGTGTGCCCCGCTCGGATGCCGGGTGACCTGGTAGCCGAGCGCCCGCAGCAGTGCCGAGAACGCGCCGTTGAGGTGATAGCAGTAGCCGCCGCGGCCGGCGGCGATCCGGCCGGACGACACCGCCGGGTCCAGGGACGTCACCCGGCCCAGCTGGACCTCGAAATCCTCGTATGGCACCCGCTCCACATGGGCCGCGTGCAGCCGGAAGAGCGCGTCGCGGCTCGGCGGCTCGTGCTCGAGGCCGAGTCGCGCGAGGTAGGCGGGCACGTCGACGTGCTCGGAAGAAGGAATCCCCATGTGATCGACCGTAACGGCACCCACCGACAAATCAGGGTTCTCACGGAGGCGATCTCGCCGTTCGCCGTCGTAGCCTGTGGAGGTGACCACTTTGCCTCCCCTGCCGGCCCCGGCGAGCGAGCCGTCCGGTACGGATCCGGCCAAACGCGTCCTGCCGCCGAACCCGAGGGCCGCGGCGATCGTCGCACTGGCCTTCACCGTGCTGCTCTACCTGGTCGAGCTGGTCGACGTCGTGCTGCCCGCCGACCTCGACCAGGGCGGCATCCTCGCCCGTGACCTCTCCGGGCTCGACGGCGTGCTCTGGGCGCCGTTGCTGCACGCGGGCTGGGGGCATCTGTTCTCCAACACCGTCCCGGTGCTGGTGTTCGCCTTCCTCGCGATGTCCGCGGGCATCGGCCGGTGGGTGCTGGTCACCGCGATCATCTGGGTGCTCTCCGGCGTCGGTGTCTGGCTGATCTCGCCGGGCGGCACGGTGACCGTCGGAGCGTCCGGCGTCGCCTTCGGCTGGCTCGCGTTCCTGCTGGTCCGAGGCATTTTCAACCGCGCTGTCGGGCAGATCCTGGTGGCCGTGGTGCTGCTCGGCATCTGGAGCGGGATGCTCTGGGGACTGCTGCCGGGTGATCCGAACGTCTCGTGGCAAGGCCACCTGTTCGGTGCGCTGTCCGGGGTCTTCGCGGCCTGGTTGATGGCGCGGATGGACAGGTCCCAAGCCAGGAAAGCGACCGGTCCCGGTAGCCTCGCCGGGTGACCAAGCCGAGCGCCGACGCCCCCATCGGCGTCTTCGATTCCGGAGTGGGCGGGCTCACCGTCGCCAGGGCGATCCTGGAACAGCTGCCCGGTGAGCAGTTGCGCTACGTCGGCGACACCGCCCGCAACCCGTACGGTCCGCTTCCCATCGCCACCGCGCGCCAGTACGCGCTGGAAGCGCTGGACGACATCGTCGAAGGCGGGGTGAAGGCACTGGTCATCGCCTGCAACACCGCCTCCGCCGCCTGCCTTCGCGACGCGAGGGAGCGCTACGACGTCCCCGTGATCGAGGTCGTCCTCCCGGCCGCGCGCCGGGCCGTGTCCGCGACGCGCTCCGGCCGCATCGGCGTGATCGGCACCGAGGGCACCGTGCGGTCGCGCGCCTACGACGACGCCTTCACCGCCGCGCAGGACGTCGAGATCACCAGCGTCGCGTGCCCGCGGTTCGTGGACTTCGTCGAACGCGGGATCACCACCGGGCGCCAGGTGCTCGGGCTCGCACAGGGCTATCTCGAACCGCTGCTGGACGCGCAGGTCGACACGCTGGTCATGGGCTGCACGCACTACCCGTTGCTGTCCGGGGTGCTGCAGATCGTCATGGGCCAGGACGTCACGCTGGTGTCCAGCGCCGAGGAGACCGCGCGTGACCTCGTGCGCGTCCTCACCGAGGCCGACCTCCTCGCCGAGCGCGACACCCCGCCGCGGCACGAGTTCGTCGCCACCGGATCCGCCGAGCCGTTCACCAGACTCGCTCAGCGGTTCATGGGCTTCGCTCCGGGTGTGCTGGCTCCCACCAGCGCCTAAATCGCCGATTCCGTGCTTAAGGTGTCACAGTGCGTCTCACGATCCTCGGCTGCTCCGGCAGCATCCCCGGGCCCAACGCCGCCGCGTCCGGCTACCTGATCGAGGCGGACGGGTTCGTCCTGGGGCTCGAACTCGGCAACGGGACGCTCGCCAGGCTTCAGGCGCTGCGCGACCCGTTCGACCTGGACGCGCTGATCCTGTCGCACCTGCACCCCGATCACTGCGCCGACGTCAGCGCGCTCACCGTGCTGCGGCGCTACCACCCCGCGCTGCCGTACCCGGCTAGGCCGCGGCGGCTGCCGGTGTACGGGCCGTCGGACGTGCGGGAGCGGCTCACCTACGCGTACGCGGCGAACGAGGACGAGCGGGCGACCACCGATCTCTCGGACGTCTTCGCCTTCGACGTCCTGCGGGCCGAGCCCATGAAGATCGGGCCGTTCGAGGTCACCGCGGTCCCGGTCGACCATCCGACCCCGGCCTTCGGCCTGCGGTTCGCGCACGGCGGCAAGACCCTCGCCTACACCGGGGACACCGGCGTCTGCGACACCCTGGCCGATCTCGCGGGCGGCGTCGACGTCCTGCTGTCCGAAGCGTCGTGGACCGACTCGCCCGACCGGCCCGCCGGCGTCCACCTGTCCGGCAAGGAAGCGGGGGAGCTGGGACGCAAGGCCGGGGTCGGGCGGCTGCTGCTCACCCACGTCGCGCCCTGGACCGACCGCGACGCGGTCCTCGCCGAGGCGGCCGTCGCGTTCCCCTCGGCCGAGCTGGTCGAGCAGGGCGCCGTCTACGACCTCTGACGCGGGGTTCTAGAGTGGCGGCCGTGGCGAGAAAAGACGGCAGGAACGACGACCAGCTTCGCGACATCAAGATCACCCGCGGCTTCCAGCGGTGGCCCGCGGGTTCGGTGTTGATCGAATTCGGCGACACCCGGGTGCTGTGCGCGGCGAGCGTCACCGAAGGCGTCCCCCGCTGGCGGGCCGGTTCCGGCCTCGGCTGGGTCACCGCCGAGTACGCGATGCTGCCGTCGGCGACCAACACCCGCAGCGACCGCGAATCCATCAAGGGCCGCGTCGGCGGCCGCACCCACGAGATCTCCCGGCTGATCGGCCGGTCCCTGCGCGCCTGCATCGACCTGGCGGCGCTGGGGGAGAACACGATCGTCATCGACTGCGACGTCATCCAGGCCGACGGCGGCACCCGCACGGCCGCGGTGACCGGCGGTTACGTCGCGCTCGCCGACGCTGTCACCTGGCTCGGCGCGGCCGGCCGCCTCGCCGACCCGCAACCGCTTTCGTCTTCCGTGGCCGCGGTGAGCGTCGGCGTCGTCGACGGCCGGGTGCGCCTCGACCTGCCCTATGAAGAGGACTCGCGCGCGGAGGTCGACATGAACGTCGTCGCCACCGACACGGGCACCCTGATCGAGGTGCAGGGCACCGGTGAGGGTGCCACCTTCGCGCGGTCCACTTTGGACACCATGCTGGACGTGGCGCTCGCGGGCTGCGGGGAGCTGACCCGGTTGCAGACCGAGGCGCTCGCGTTGCCGTACCCCGGCGAACTGCCCGAGCCGCGTCCGGACAAGAAGAAGGGCGCGAAGTGATCAAGCTGCTCCTCGCCACCCGCAACGCGAAGAAGCTGGGTGAACTCCGGCGCATCCTGGTCGCCGAAGGGATAGAGGGCGTCGAGGTCATCGGCCTCGCTGACGTCCCCGAGTTCCCCGAAGCGCCCGAAACCGCGCCGGACTTCGAAGGCAACGCGCTCGCGAAGGCCCAGGACGCGGCCGCCGCGACCGGTCTCCCGGCCATCGCCGACGATTCGGGCATCAGCGTCGACGCGCTCAATGGCATGCCGGGCGTCCTCTCGGCACGCTGGTCGGGAAAGCACGGCGACGACGAGGCGAACCTGGATCTCGTGCTGGCGCAGCTGTCCGACACCCCCGACGAACGCATGGGCGCGGCCTTCGTCTGCGCGGCCGCGTTGGTCGTCCCCGGTGGCGACGAGACCGTGGTGCGCGGGGAATGGCGCGGTTCGCTGATCCGGGAACGCCGTGGTACCAACGGATTCGGTTACGACCCGATCTTCGTGCCGGAAGGCGAGTCGCGGACTTCCGCGGAGCTGGAACCGTCCGAAAAGGACGAAGCTTCGCACCGGGGGAAGGCGTTGCGGGCGTTGGTGGGGGAGCTGCGGAAGCTGGCCGGCTGACCGTCAGAGGATCCGCACGTTGGGCCCGAGTTCGTCGAGTCCGGTTATGCGGGCTTTCGGTCGTGCGACGAGAGTGATGTCGAGGTCCGCCAACGGCCTGACGTCCACCGCGCCCCCCTTGTCGTCGGCGTAGATGAGGACCTCCTTCAGCGTGGGGTGCGAGGCGAGTGGGCCGAGGTCGCCCAGAGCGCAGTACGAGAGATGAAGCGACGTCAGTGGAATTCCGGCCAGCGGGGCCAAATCCGTCATGTCGACGGCGGTCACCGACAGGTAGGTCAGGCCGGGGAACGTCTCGGCGATCAACCGTGCGGTGATTCCGGTCTTCACTTCGCTGTGCAGGCTCAACATGTCGATTCCGGGAATCGGCGGTGTGGCGGCGAGCGCGCGACGAGAACACTCCCACAGACTGAGCGTGGTCAGTGAGGTCATCGCGGTGAGGGCTTCGAGACTTGCGACTGACTGCAGGTGATCGAGCGTCAGGCTACGCACCTGCGTCAGGCGGCTGCATGCTTCCAGCCCGCGCCACGGCGTGGACCGGAAGAGGGTCAGCTCTTCGAGTGCCGCCAAGGAACTCAGGGCTTGCAGCCCGGTGTACTTCTTGGCGAAGTGCAAGCTGACCGCCGTCAGTGCCGGGTGGTCGGTCAACGAGGTCACGTCCACAGCGGCGTTTTCGTTGAAGTCCAGGTCGACTACCCGAAGAGCGGGGACGTCCGCGAGCAGGCCGAGATCGGGCTGTTTCTCGGAGCCGGGGAGTCTTACGGACAAGGCGGCAAGATGGCGAAGCCTTCCCGTGTACGGCACCAGCCTGCCGGCATTGACTTCGAACTCGCCGTCCCACAAAGGGGAATCGGCCAGCACTTCATCGGCGAAGCGTTCCGGGTCGAAGTATTGCCAAGCCTCACTGAGCTGCTTTTGGACCTTCTCCCGACCGTCTTGGGCGTAGTTGCGCAGAAGTGGCAGAGCGTCGTCGCCCGCGGTGAGCGTCGCCGCCCGGACGGTCGCAGCGGAGGCCGCCTCGCTGAGCCCGTCGGTGGTTTCCGGGAGATAGCGCAAAAGCCGGGGGCCGACAGAGGCGAGAGACTGGGTTTCCCGAAGGTCTCGCGGCGGGACGAGATGCTCCCTGATTACCTGTTCGACCCGTTCGATCACGGCCGGATCGACGTTGCTGACCGTCTCCAGGCAGGCTGCTGCCAGCAGGCGCAAGCGACGGGTGTGCCGCTGTTCCGCGTCGGCGCGATCGAGGATCTCGGTGAGCAGCTTGTCGGCCTGATGGTGTTTGGCGTGACCGCACGCCATGATCACGGTCTCTCGCCAGGTGTCCCGATGCGCGTTCGCGATCAGGGTGTCCAGATAGCGTGCGTCGGTCGCTTCGCTCGCGGCGAGGAACTCCTGGAAGGTCCGGTGCACGAAGTCCACCCGGCCGCTCACCGGCTCTCGCAGCACACCGCTGCGTTCGAGGAGATGGTTCAGTACTTCTTCGGCGGCGTGGTCGACGTGCGGAATCCAGCGCAGCCGATAGGCGATGTGCTCCAGGACTTCGTCCTTCGGCAGTTCGACCTTGCCACTGGAAGTGAGCCGCCAGGCGAGATGCCCGAGAAGGATCTGTTTCTGCTGCTCGGTGAGCAGGACGGTGATGCTGCGCGCGGTGTCGCGCAGGTGCAGCAGCATCGACAACGCCTTGCGGTACAGGTCCATCCGGTCACGCGGCAGTTCCGAACGGTGCGCCCAGTTCAACGCGCACAGCATCGAGCAGAGCAACGGGCTCGACGCCAGCGTGCGCAGATGCGGGCGGTTGTTCAGCTGATTCAGCAGCCGTCGTCGGGCCTCGTCGAGATCGTCTTCGGGGCGGACCGAAACCGCGGCCTCGTGCCATTTGTCGACGAGCGCGTGGATGTCGGTCGCGCTCATCGGTTCCAGCAGAACGGAACCGAAGCCTTCCTGGTACAGCCACCGCTGGTCGGCCGCCGCGCTCCGGGAAGTGACGACGAAACGTGCTTCAGGGTAGGTCAGCCCGAGTTCGTGGAGCCAGTCCTTGACCTTGCGGCGGCGGGGAGGTTCGACCTCGTCGACGCCGTCGACCAGGATCATCGCCTTGCCGCTTCGCAGCACACGGTCCGCCCAGTTCGCGGGCGCCCGTCCGGCGAGCGTGGGGGCGGCGTGAGCCACGAAGTGTTCGGCGCCGGGGAGTTCGCCGGAGGCGAAGCTCCGCAGCCGGATCGGGAACGGGACGAATCCGTTCCACGACGACAGTTTCCCGGTGAACCGGCCGCCCGCCGCACTGATCGCGAGCCAGTTCAGCAGAGTGGTCTTGCCGGAACCCGCTTCGCCTCGGACCAGTGTCCGATGCTCCTCACCGATCGCGCTTTCCGCCCGCATGGTCGTCCCGTCACGGCGGGCGGGGTGCTTCTCGAACCAGTCTTTCGGCCGGTCGTCGCCGCGCGATCTTTCCGAAGACACGGAAAGGCTGAGGTAGGCGACCGTCAGCGGCAGCGTCGGCTGGTCGTCCTTGGTCAACCCGAGCAGATCGAGCTTGTCCAGTTTCCGTGCGAGCAGGCTCAGGTACTCCTCCCTGAACTCCGCGTCGTGGTCGGTTCCCGCAGGAGCGGTGAGGCTCGTCTTCGGGATCCGCGCGAGGAGTTGGTCCAGCTGGTCCGATTGTCGGGTCAGCCGTCCCAAGATCTCGGCGAGCGTCGTCGGCTGGAACGTCGGCAGGTGCCGCACCACCATCACCAGGTGGCGGCAAGACTGATCCAGTGCCAGCTCGTACAGATCCGCCGCCCGCCCGGCGAGCAGGGCCGAGCGAGCGGGGAACTGTTCGCGGACGCGCCGGGCCAGGAGTTCCGGGTCGGCGTCGTCCGCCAGGAGGGCTTCATCGGAGAGATCGACCTTGCCGAGCGTGTCCTCGACCGCGAGGAACGCCGCGGCTATCTCGTTCTCGGGCAGCGTCGAGAACCGTGCGGAGAGAACGGGCTTCAACTCTTCGGCCACTTGCAGGCCGATCGTCTCCACCAGGTTCTCGAGCTTGCGTTTCTCCAGCGGCCCTTTGAGTTCGTCCGCCGCCAGTTCGGCGAGGCCGGACTCGCGTTCGGTCTTCTTCCGCCGTCGTTGCAGCCACGACTTCGCCGCGTGTGTGGCGATACTGCCGCCCAGTTTGAGTGCGGGTCCCTCCAGCCCCGTCATCGTCAGGACGCCAGGGAGAGGTCCCGCAGCAGCTTCGCGACGTGGCCGGTCGCGCGCACGTTGTACTGCGCCACGGCGATCTTGCCCTCGGGGTCGACGACGAACGTCGAGCGGATGACGCCTTCGTAGACCCTGCCGTAGTTCTTCTTTTCGCCGAAGGCGCTGTACGCCTTGAGGACGGTCTTCTCCGTGTCGGACAGCAGCGGGAAGGTCAACCCCTCCGCCTCGACGAACTTCGCGAGCTTCGCGGGCTTGTCGGGCGAGATGCCGAGCACCTGGTAGCCGGCGTCGTTGAGTTGCGCGAGGCTGTCCCGGAAGTCGCATGCCTGCTTCGTGCAGCCCGGCGTGCCGGCGTTCGGGTAGAAGTACACGACGACCGACTTGCCGCGGAAGTCGCTGAGCTTGACGTCGTTGCCCTCACTGTCGGGGAGGGTGAAGTCGGGCGCTTTGTCGCCGGGGGAAAGTCGCTGCTCGGTCATGGCGCACACGGTAGCGAATCGGCGGCGTCAGACCTTTCCGCAGTACTTCGCGGCGACAGGCTCCGAAGGGCTGGGCCGCACCTGAAGGCGCAGCCTCACCGGCCTGTCCGGAACGGCGAAGGCGAGGTTGAGCTGGACCGACCGGCCGGGCGCCACGTCCTTGCCCGCGTCCGCGATGCCGTTGTACCCCTGCACGGGGTCGACGACCTGTTTGACCGCGGCGGTCTCTCCGTCGACCTCGCCCGTGACGGACAGGCCGGAGAGCCGGTAGGTGCCCTCGCCCGCGTTCGTCACCTCGATGCCGAAGGCCACCGCGCGCGGGCTCTGCGGGTACGCGGACGCGCTGGGACGGAACGCTTTCGGCGCGGACACGGAGATCGTGACCCCGGTCGCGAACCGGTGCGGGGCACCGAAGGCTAGGTCGCCTTCCGCGTGCGTCGCGGCCAGGCCCTGCGCCGGAGTGTCCGCGCCGAGTACGGCGGCCCCTTTTTCCGGTGCCGGAACCCCGCACGCGGCCGCCAGCAGCAACGAGCAGGCGGCGATCAAGAGCTTCGGGGTGCGCGGGGGCGCCATGTGGGGTTACTCCAGTCGGCGGTGCGGGTGGGCCGTTCGAGGTAGGTATTAGTGCCGAAGAGTCCAGACTGACGGTCTTCCGCAGCCGAGAGGAGCGGCGAGGCCGGGTTGACGCGCACCTGGTGTACAGCCGTGGCCGATCCGTGACCGGAAGGACACGACTAGTGACAGTCGTCACCTCGGTGGCACATCGCCGAGGGGTCAGACGGCGAAGGCGAAGAACAGGATGAAGATCGCCAGTCCGGACACCCAAGCCACGATCAGCCAGCCGAAATCGCGCATCGGATCGACCGCCCGGCTTTCTTCGCCCGGAACGTAGACGCCGCGCTCTTCGAACCAGTCGGCCCATCGGGTCAGCCAGCGAATGGGGCTTCGAGACGCCATGTCGTCACAGTACGGGTACGGATGAGCCGCGTCAGCCAGGGAGGGCCCGCCCAAAAGGGCGAATCGGGCGTACCAGCTATCGCCCACTAGGCTCTTTTGTCCAACTGGATCACCCGTCAGGCTGTAACAATGGCGCTGGGAATAGATATCTACAGTCGCTTTCAATCCGTTACCAATTGGCAGGCCGTCAAGGATCACGGCGTGACCTTCGTCTTCGTCAAGCTCACCGACGGCGGTGGCCTGCCGAACGGCGGGCGCAACACCGGCGACGCGCTGGTGGCCGGCGCGAGATCCGTGGGAATCCCGGTGGGCGGCTATCACTACGCTCAGGCGAGCCCCTCGCCCGAGGCACAGGCCGACGTGTTCATCGCGGAGGTCCGGCGGCTCGGGGCGACCGGCTGCGTCCCGATGCTCGACCTCGAGGACAACCCGCCGGGTTCGGGGGCACCGAACATCCCCGACGGGCGCAAGCGGGATTTCTCGATCAGGTTCTGCGACCGCGTGGCGGGACACGGGTTCCGCCCCGGGATCTACATGAACAACTCACTCGCCAAGATGCTGCGCCCCGACCAGTTCGGCGTACGGGACCTCGTCATCTGGATCGCGCGCTACGGCGCCAGACCCGATGCCGCGGCGGGCCGCTACGACGTGCACCAGTACTCGGACGCCGGTCAGATCCCCGGCATTCGCGCGAGCAGTGTCGACCTCAACGAGTCCTACACGAACGCCCACTTGACCGGCGGCGGCGCCGCCCCGAAACGGAAGGCGACGACAGAACTCATGGAACGCAGGACCATTCCCGCCAGCAAGGACACCACGTCGGTGCGGCTGCTGCTTTCGGGCAGCGAGACGGCCGCGATCATCGTGCGGCCGCGTATCGACGGCGACGGCATCTCCGAAGTACCCGTGTGGCAGGGCAACATCTACGCCTGGGGCAGCGACAAGGTCGGTGTCGGCGGGAATCCCACGCAGATACCCGGATTCGACCCGAAGACCGCTTCGCACCGGCGCTACCACTTGCCGGGCGCGGTCTGGGTCGACTTCGAGTACAGCTCGGCCGTGGACTTCGAGATCGATATCGTCGGCTGAGCCCGGAAGTCCGTGAAGGCCTCCTTGCCTACCCTCAGGGTAGG